>JAKABA010000111.1 GCA_021802115.1 bacterium
GAGCTGAGAGCCGCCCTGCCCGCCGGGGCCCTCGCCTTCGCGGGCAGGGTACCGGCAGGCGCCACGGTGGCCGTGGCGATGAGCGGTGGCGTGGACAGCTCGGTGGCGGCTGCGCTCTGCGTCGCCGCGGGGATGGCAACCCTGGGCGTGACCATGCGCCTCTGGGGCACCGATGAGATGGAACGGGGGGAGGGGGGCTGCTGCTCCCTGGACGCCGTGGAGGACGCGCGCCGGGTGTGCGCACGGCTGGGCATCCCCCACTACGTCCTCAACCTGCGCGATCACTTCGAGCGCACCGTGATCCGGGACTTCCTGGACGAGTATCGGGCCGGGCGGACCCCCAACCCGTGCATCCGGTGCAACCAGACGATCAAGTTCAAGGAGCTGCTGCGCCGCGCCCAGGCGGTGTCGGCGACCCATGTCGCCACCGGACACTACGCCCGCATCACGGTGGGTGATCGGGGCATCCTGCACCTGCGGCGAGCGCGGGACGGGCGCAAGGACCAGTCGTACACACTGTACCGCTGCGATCAGGAGGTGCTGGCGCACACCCTGCTGCCCTTGGGCGACCTGGAGAAGCAGCGCGTGCGCCAGCTCGCCTCCGACCTGGGTCTGGCCGTCGCCCACAAGCCTGACAGCCAGGACCTCTGCTTCGTGGGTGGTCGAGACCATCGGCTTGTGCTCGAGCGGGAGCTGGCTGGGCAGTTCGCCCCGGGCCCGATCGTGGATGTCTCAGGAGCCACGGTGGGCACCCACCGTGGGATCCCCTTCTACACCGTGGGCCAGCGCCATGGCCTGGGCGGGGAGAACGACTCCGCCCAGGCTGGTCCCCGCTACGTGGTGCAGCTGGATGCCGCCCACAACCGCGTGGTGGTTGGGCCCCGGAGCGCTCTGGAGGTCAGATCGTGCCGGCTGGCCCGCTGCAGCTACACCCACGGGTTCAGCCCCGGGGCCACCCTTACGGGCCTCGCCCAGACCCGGGCCCATGCCGCGCCGGCGCCGGCCGCGTGGAAGGTCCTGCCGGACGGTGTGGCTGAGGTCGAGTTCCCCCGTCCGCAGATCGGGATCGCTCCCGGGCAATCGCTCGTCCTCTACGATGGGGATCGAGTCGTCGCAGGCGGGGAAGTGGTGGCGGTGGTGAGAGAAGGAATCGCTTGATGGCCTGGCCGGTGGAGGCTTTTCTGCTCCTGGTCGCTCTGGCTGGTTGTGTGGCTGCGGCCGCCGCCCTGCAGGCGTCGCACAATCTCCGGAGTCTGCCCTTGGCGGTCTGCGGAGTGGCTGTCATCGCCAGCCTGGCGGCCGAGGTCGGAGAGCTCAACGGTGACTTCGGCGGAGCCGCAGGCAGCGGGATCGGAGTCCCGACCATAATTTTCGGAGGCCTCGCCCTGGCGGCCGTGGCGGTCTACCTGCTCCTGCCGCCCCCCTCCGCCCCACAGGTTCCCGCCCCGGTGACGACCGGACCTGCCGCCAACCCTGACAGCGAGGCCTGAACCAGCATGATCGCCCTGGCGGTCGGAGTGATAGCGGCCGCCCTGGTGATGGGGGCGGGTGTGGGGGCGCCGGTGCCGGGATGGTGGAGGCGCGCCCGAGTCGGACACCGGGCCCGGAACGGATCCCTGTTTGGTCTGGCGGCGCTGGTCTCCTTGCTGCTTCTGCTCGCCGCCCTGCTCGGAGTCGGGGCCGCGCGATCGGGTGGAGTACTGCTGCTGCTGTTGGTGGCCCTGGTCGTCCTCATGGGGCTGGCCGCCCTGTGGTCGTGGCTGCGTCTGCAGATTGCCGGCTGATGGCTGTCGGTCCGCGGCCCGCCGCCCTGGAGTCAACCGGTGAGCCGGTCTCCTCGCGCCATCTCATCACCGTGCGCGCCGCGGAGCGGGCAGCCGGCGAACTGGTGGCCGGGGTGGGCTGGGCCGGCGCGACCGGGCCCGCCCGCGAGCGGATGGGGCTGCCGGCGCGGCTCACACTCCGGGCCGCCCAGGCGAGGGGTGGCGACGGCTTGCCAGCCATCCGGGCCGCCGCCGCCGCCGAACTCACGCACCGCGCTCTGGAGTGGCATGCTGCGGCGGCGTCCGGCCGCCAGCCGGTGGGCTTGGGGACTCTGGCCGGCGACTACTGTCTGGCGCAGGCCGCCGCATCCCTGTCCCGATACTCCGACGTCGACCTGGAGGCGGCTCTCTCCGACGGTCTGACCGAGGCCGGCAGCGCGCTGCTGACCACCGGCAGCGCCGAGGCGGCCTCACGCCGCCTCCTCCCGGCCTGTGGCCTCTCGGGGGCGCGGGCGGCGAGGCTGTCCGGTGCCGATCAGGCGCGCTGGTGGCGGGCCGGCAGATTGCTGGCGGGCGCCGCCCCCGTGGCTGGCTCCGGCCGGCCCGACGCCCTCCGACGACTGCTGTCGGCCCAGGACCCGCTCGAGGCCAGGCTCGGTCAGGTGCTGGCCGCTGACCCTGAGGTGGTTGCGGCACCGATGGCGACCCTGCTGGGGGCGGGCGGGAAGCGCATCCGGGCCCGGCTGGTGCTGCTGACCGGTGAGATCGGGGGCAGGTTCCGTCCCGACAAGCTGCTGCAGGCCGCGGCGGCGATGGAGCTGCTCCACGCCGCGACCCTGTGCCACGACGATCTCGTGGACGGGGCCACGTCTCGGCGCGGAGCTCCCACCGTGGCCGCTGTGTCAGGCTCCCTGGTGGCCCTGGGGGTGGGCGACTACTACCTCGGCAGAGCTTCTGGACTCGTGGCGCGCCTGGATGATCCCCGCATATCGCGCCACTTCACGGACGCATTGGTCGAGATCGCGGACGGGCAGCTGCGCGAGCTCGACCGCCGCTCGGTCTGGTCCGGAGAGATGGCCCCTTACATCAGGGTGGCCCAGCTCAAGACGGGGTCGCTGCTGGCGGCGTGCTGTGCGATTGGAGCCGAGGCGGGCGGTGCGTCGCGACACCAGGTCCGAGCCGTCACCCGGTTTGCCCGCAAGCTCGGTCTTGCCTTCCAGGGCATCGACGACTGCCTGGACTTCAGCGACCCCGGCCGCACCGGCAAGCCGGCGGGGATCGACCTCGCCCAGGGCATCTGCGGCCTGCCCCTGGTGTGCGCCCTGCGGGGACCGCAGCGCCGGCTGGTCCTGAGCCGCCTGCAGATGATGGAGCGCGCTGAGCCCGCCGAGGCCGCGACGCTGCGCACGCAAGTCCTGGCGCTGGTGCGGGACAGCGGAGCGCTGGCCACCGCCCGCACGGTGGCCGACGGATGGAGCTCCGAGGCGCTCGCGAGCCTGGTCGCCCTGCCCCAATCGGTCAGGCTGCGGATCGAGCGCTTCGCGGACCGCCTGATCCTGCGCGACCGCTGAGTGGGGCCGGAATGGCGGGGCCGCGATCTCGGTCCCATAAAATGACCGCCCGTGCCCCTCTTCTCCCGAATCCGACCTGGCCGGACGGCCTCTGGCTCCGCTGAGATGACGCATTCCAGGAGGGACCTTTGATCGCGACCGCGGCGCTGGGCGGGATCGCGGTGGGGGCCGGGCTGCTGGTCGTGCTGCGCCGGGACAGGTCCTGGCAATTGCTGGCCGGTCTGGTGGTAGCTGTCGCTCTCGCCCTGGCCATGGCGGTCGCCGGCGCGGCGCTGCCGGCCATCGGGTTGTTGCTCCTGGGCGGAGCCGGTGGGGCCCTGGTTCTGGCACCGATCGCGGGAGATCCCCCGGCCGGTGATCAGGGGGAGTCGCGGGCACGCATCGCCCTGGAGGCCGCCGTGGCGCTGTGCGTGGTCGCTCTGCTGCTGGGAGCGGGGGTGGCTGCCCGGGCCAGCTTCGAAGGTCGGGGCCGGCCAACCCCCAGCCTGATGGAGGTGGGCCACCAGGTGCTGCTGGGTGCCGGGGTGCCCATGCTGGGCCTGGTGCTGCTGGCCGCGACGGTTTTGATCGGGACCACTGCCCTGGTCGGCAGGGACCGCCGCGAGGCAGCCGAGGACCAGGCCGAGGCTCAGCGGCGGCGGCGCCTGGCCGAGCAGCAGCGGCGCAATCGGCAGCGGGCGGCAGCCCGGGAAGCTGCGCGCCAGGCGCGCCGAGGGGCCGGCAGGTGAGCGGCACGTCGGCCGCCTTGCTGGTGACGGCGGCCTGTCTCCTGGGAGTGGCGACCTTCACGGTGCTCCATCGCCGGGACGCCTTCGGAGCGGTCGCCGCTCTGCTGGTGGGTTTCTCCGGGGTGGCGACCGGCCTGGTGGGGTTCGCGGCGTCGGCGCCGAGCTCCGCCGCCGCGGCCCAGCTGCAGGCCTATGCGGTGGCGTCCGAGGTGCTCGGAGTGCTCTGTGCGGGCGTGGGCTCGGCTTTGGCGATGGTGCTCTGGCGCCGCTCCGGCTCCGACCTGCTGACGGTCCCCACCCCCCGCCCCGAACCGGGCCGCGAGGTGTTGGCCGACGGCGTGCCCGGCCCCATCCCCGACGACGACGGCGACCCAGCCGGGCCCGGGGCAGAGCCCTCATCCGACGAGTCCGAAGCCGTGCTCGACGGCGAGGGGATCTGAGGTGCACATCTTCGACGCCGCCTGGGCCCTGCTGCTGCTGCCGATTGCCGGGGTGGGAGCGAGCTACCTGGCCGAGACCAGGCGCGGGTCGGCGCTGGCGGTGGCGGTCTGTGCCTGGCTCACCGTGGTGGCGGGCCTGATCGTGCTCGGTGCCACCGCGCACTCCCTTCCCCACACCCACCAGTCCACGCTTGCCTTCTGGACCTTCGCGGTGACCCAGACCCCGTTCAACTCGGCCGCCACCACCCTGCTCGCCCCCAACTTCCAGGTCGGCGTGGGCTACTCGGCCAATCCCGCCGCCGTCATCCTGGTCTCGGTGGTGGCGCTGGCGGTGGCGCTGGCCCAGACCCAGATGCTGATTCAGCTGCGCAGCGATCCGCGCCTGCCGGGGCTGATGCGGCTGACGGGGATCCTCAACTTTGGGGCCGTGATCCTGATCATGGCCCCGGGGCTGTTTCAGACCCTGCTGGGCTTCGAACTCTGTGGGCTGGCGGCGGCTCTGACCATCGGCAGCGGTCTGGGGGAAGACGTGGGGCGGGTGGCCCGCCAGCTGTATCTGACCTGGAGGGCGGGCGCCCTCGCGCTGCTGCTGGCGGTGGTGTTCCTGTACGTGAAGTTCTCCGGGGCGGTGGCGGTGGCGGCCACCGATGTCCACCACAAGGGCCCCGCCATCAGCCCCTACGGGCTGAACCTGGGTTCGCTCGCCGCCATGTTCAAGCTGGCGGTGCGGGGCCAGGTGCACGGGGTCGGCGGCAGGACCCTGACCCTGGCCGGGGTGCTCGTCGTGGTGGCGGTGGCGTGCGCCTGCGGGGCCGTTCCACTTCACCTCCTCTGGCGCGGCTTGAGCCGCGCCCCCGGGGCCAGCGTGGCGGTGCTGGCCTCCGCGGTGGGGGTGGCCGTGGGGTCCGCGCTCCTGGTGCAGACCTTCCCTCTGCTCGAGGTGGCGGCGGCGGTGCTGCCTGCGCTCACCGTGCTGGCGGCGCTGAGCGCGGTGGCCACCGCGGCTCTGGCGGCTCGGGAGCATGACCTGCGCCGCTTCGGCGCTTGGGTCGTCGCCAGCCTCTCCAGCTCAGTCCTGATCGGGTTCGGCCTGGGGTCCCCGGCGGCCGCTCTCGCCATGGCCATCTCGGCGGCCCTGGTGGCGGTGGCCCTGACCGGCGCCTTGAGCCATCTGGCCAGGGATCTGCGGGTCGGGAGCGTGGCGCGGCTGGGGCCGGCTTGGAAGCACGCCCGTCCGGCCACGACGATCTTGCTGGGATGCCTGGTGGCGGCATCGGGCCTGGCCGGCTCGGGCGCGTTCTTCGGTCGCTCCGCGATCCTGGCTGCCGCCATCTCCGGCCCCGGCGCCGGGCTGCCGCAACTCGGCCCCTGGGAGCGCATCGTGGGCGGCGGTGGCCTCCTGCTCGCCGCCGCGCTGCTGGCGCTGGGATGCGGGCGGGTCGCGGCCTTCGCGCTCAAGGGCGGCGAGCCGACCGACCCCAGGGAGGCACGCGAAGCACGCCGCCACTTCAACCAAGCGCGTCCCGGCGGTCAGCTGGCCGTGCTGCGCGCAGCCACGGTGGTGGCGCTCCTGAGCGGGCTGGTGAGCCTGCCCGGGGTTCACGTGGGAGTGGGCTCGATGCTGGCGCTGAGACCGGGGGCCACCGCGCTGGCGGTCAGCGCCGTGTCTCTGCTGGTGATTCTGCTGCTGCCCCTGCTGGCGGCCGGCGCCGGTTTCGCACTGGCCCCGGTGGCCGCCGCCGGTACATCGGATCCCGCCTGGCTGCCCTGGGTCGACGGCACCGCCCTCTTCCAGAGCACGGAGGCGCTGCTGGCGGGCTGGCCGGGCCGGGCGTTGGTGGCCCTCAGCAACCGCGTCCTGGAGCCCCTGTTCGACTCCGCGGGCACCGCTCTCGACGATGCCGTGCGGTGGGAGCCGAAGAGCAGCTGGGGCTGGCTCAAGCCCGGCCTCGGTTCGAGCGCCGCGGCCCTGGTGGTGGTGGCCCTCGCGGTCGGCGTGGCGGTCTGGCTGGGTGCGCTCCACCCGGCTGCCGCGGGAGTCCCCTAGGTGCCCAGCGACATCAGCCTGTCCCTGATCATCTTCGTGCCCGCGGTCGGGGCGCTGCTGGTGCTGGGGCTGCCCGTGGCCACCGATCTGCAGCGTTTCCGGGTGCGCACCACCGCCCTGTTCGCGACCCTGATCCCGCTGCTCATCGCCATCTTCGATGTGCTCGCCGAGGTGGGCAACCCGTCCCAGGGAGCTCTCGCGCAGCCCGCCCTGGACGCGCCCTGGCTGCGTCACTTCTTCTTCCAGCTCGACTACCACGTCGGCACCGATGGCCTCAACCTGATGCTGCTGTTCGCGGTGACGGCGGTCTTTCCCGCCCTGATCCTGGCCAGCTGGCGGCAGCGGGAGCGGTACCGGACCTACTTCGCGCTGGTCCTGCTGGTGGAGGTCTCCCTGACGGGCGCCTTCGCCACCCAGGACCTGCTGCTCTTCCTGGTGTTCTTCGCTCTCCCCGTGGTCCCCCTCAGCGTGCTGGTCGGGGTCGGTGCCAGCGGCGCCGGGCGGCGGGTTCTGATCTCCCAGTCCCTCTCCAGCGCGGCCCTGCTGGTGGCCATCCTGCTGATGCTTCTGCGGACCGGCAACGTGACCTTCGACTTCCTCACCCTCGCCACCAACAACCCCGTCAAGGGCGCTCCCGCCTTGATCGTGGCGGTGCTGCTGCTGTTTGCCTTCGCCAGCCGGATGGCGGTCTTCCCGTTGCACCGCTGGCTGGTGGAGGGGGTTTCGGAAGCCCCGACCCCGGTGGGCATGCTCCTCACCATCTCGTCACTACCGGTCGGCGCCTACGGGCTGGTGCGGGTGCTGCTGAACATGGACCCGCTGGCCTCCCTGCAGCTGGTGCGGCCGCTGCTCGCGCTGGCTCTGGTCACCCTCTTCTGGGGGGCCCTGTGCGCGCGGGGCAGCCGCGACCCCCGCCGGATCGTGGGCTTCGCGCTGGTGGCGATCACCGGGCCGGTCCTGCTGGGGGTGATCTCCTTTTCAGAGACCTCGATCGCAGGCGCTCTCGGGCTCGCCTTCGCCTATGTGCTCTTCGCCCCGCTGCTGGTGCTGACCGTGGGGGTGCTCTGCGACCGGGCGGGCCGGCGGCAGCTGGCCGACCTGGCCGGAGCCGCCGCCACGGCGCCGCGCCTGCGCCTTCTCTTCGCCGTGGGGGTGGCCGGGCTCCTGGGGGTCCCCCTGCTGGCGGGCTTCCCGGGGCTGTTCCAGCTGCTCCTGGGGAGCTTCGTCGCCCATCGCTACGTGACCGCTCTCACCTGCCTGGGGCTGCTGCTGCTGACCGCCGCCCTCTGGCGCCTGCTGGGCGCGGTCTTCTGGACCGGGCCGAAGTCGGAGCTCCAGCTGGCCGTGGCCGACTCTCAGGGGTCGGAGTTCTACGCCGGGTGGGTGATGGCCGGGCTGCTCATCGTGTTCGGAATCTCCTCAGGGTATTTCGCCCCCTACACCGTGCACGGAACCGATCTGGTGGCGGCCCGGGTGTCGAGCTACGCCCCCGCCCCCGCTCCCCACCCGAGGGCCCACGGGTGAATCTCGCCTTCCTGCAGGACTTTGCGCCGATCGGCCTGCTGGTGCTGGGAGCGGCCGCCTGCAGCTGGCTGGATCTGCGCCCGGATCGCGGCGGCTGGGGTGGCAGTTCATCCAGTCGCTGGGTGGCGCTGGGGGCACTGCTGCTGGCGTTCCTGGCCAGCATCGGCTTCTGGCACTCATCCTTTGGTCCCACCCCCCCGGACGTGGAGCACGGCAGCTTCCTGATCGACAGGTTCGCCCTCTTCTTTTACGCCGCCGGCCTGGCTGCGGCCGGCGCCGTCGTGCTGTGCGGGGCGGACGCGGAGGTGGAGGTGGCGCCCCACACCGGGGTGTACCATGCCCTGCTCCTGGTGGCGACCGCGGGGGTGCTCTTCACCGCCTCGGCGGCCGACCTGATCAGCCTGGTGGTCGGCCTCGCTCTCACCAGCCTGCCCTTGGCCGTCGCCCAGGGGCTCAGCAAGACCAACCTGACCGCGCTGCGGACGGCCACCCGCTCGCTGACCATCGCGGGATCGCTGCTGCTCACGTTCCTGGGCGGCGAGGTCATCCTGGCCGGTCTCAGCGGGACCACCACCCTTAGTGCCATCGTCCGCCAGACACTCCCGGTCGATCCTCTGATGGCCCTGGCGTCCATCCTGCTGGTGGTCGGTGCGGTCGGCCAGCTGGGCGTGTTCCCATTCAGCGCCTGGCGGGCGGCGGAGCTCCGGTTGGCGCCGCTGGGGGCGGCCAGCGCCCGCACCGCTCTGCTGGCCCTGGCGGCTTTGGCGGCCCTGCTGCGGCTGCTGCCCGGAGCGCTCGGCGCGGTTCCCCAGGATTGGACGGTGTCGGTGGCGGTGGTGGCGGCCATCACCCTGGTGGTGGCACCCTTGCTGGCCCTGCGTCAGCGCCGCCTGCTGGCCGCGGTCCAGCACCTGCTGGTGGCGCAGCTGGCGTTCTGCCTGCTCGATCTGCTCGACCTGTCCCGCTCCGGCACCGCCTCACTGCTCTTCCTGCTGCTCACCCTGGTGCCCCTCGCCGCCGCCACCCTGGGCCTGTTCGGGGCGCTGCGAGGCGCCGGCGAGGAGGACACCAGGGCATCTTTGCGCGGACTCTGGGCCAGAACCCCGGGTCTGGCCGGCATGCTGGCCTTACTGCTGGTCGCCACCGCCGGCCTGCCACCCCTGGCCGGGTTCTTCGCGCGGATCTTCAGCGTCGAGGCGGCGCTCCGGACCGGCTTCGGCTGGCTGGCGCTGCTGGCGCTGGTTTCGGCGGTGCTCGGCGCCCTGGTCGCGTACCGGTGGGTGATGGTCATCTTCGACCCCCGCGCCGACGGGCCAGAGCTGGTCCTCCCGGGCCGGGCCGCGCTGGTCGGAGTTGTCCTGTGCGGCCTGAGCTTCCTGGGATTCGTGGTCTTCCTCGGCCCGCTGGTGGGGATCGCGACCCGCGCCGCGGTGCCTCCCCTCTTCGGTCCCTGAGCGGCTCAGCCGTCCCCGTATCGGCTCAGCACCTGGTGCACTCTGGTGGTCATCGCCAGCGCCTGATCCATCGGGCGCTGCCACATGTTGCGGCCGAAGATGAAGCCGCTGCCACCGGCCGCCATGCAGTCCTCGATCCGCCCCAGCAGCTCGTCGTCCTGCAGCTTGCTGCCGCCGGCGAAGATGACCAGGGAGCGGCCCGCGGACCGTATCACCCTGGCCAGCATCTCGCGCCGGTCCTCGACCAGGGAGTCATAGGGGGCGGGGGAGGCGGCGTCGGCCTCCGAATGGTCCCGGGGGATGTTGATCTTGATCACGTCGGCGCCCATCTCCGATGCCACCCTGGCCGCGTAGTCGATGGCGTAGAGGCTGTCCTGCCCGCCCCGCCTGGCGATGGCCGACCCACGGGGATAGGACCAGCAGATCAGGGGCATCCCGAATCGCTCACACTCGGCCCTGACCTCGTTCATCTGCCGCAGGTCCCGGTCCTGCGCGGGGGAGCCCACGTAGCAGGTGTACCCGACCGCCACCGCCCCCAGCCTCACCGCGTCCTCCACCGAGGCCGTCAGCGGCGAGAAGGCCTCGTCCGAACTCGGCACCGAGGTCTTGCCGTTGACCTTCAGCACCAGCGGCAGCCTCCCCGCGTAGTGGGGTAGGTAGCGGGCGGCCAGCCCGATCTGGAGGGCGATCCCAGAGTAGTTGCCCTCGAGGGCCAACCGGATCTGGAAGTCGGGATCCTTGGCGGCAGGATTGACGAAGAAGTCCACCGGCCCGTGCTCCAGGCCCTGGTCCAGGGGCAGCAGCAGCAGGGTGCCGTTGCCCGGACCGTGGTCGTACAGAAGGGTGTGGAGACGGGCCCGCTTGCCCTGGGAGAGGTTCAGGTCGTCGAGATGGAACCTGGTCTGAGTGGCGCTCCGGGTGCTGGTGATTGTGGTCATCCTCTGAGGTTACAACGTCGCATCGAGGAGTGGGGGGCCGGCGGCGACGGTGATAATCGCGGATGTGACAGCTGGCAGCTCCACCGCCGCGATCGCCTTCGAGGGCGTCGAGAAGGACTTCGACGGGCGGCCCGCGGTGGAGGATCTCGACCTCCTGGTCGGTCCCGGCGAGCTCTTCGGCCTGATCGGCCCCAATGGCGCGGGCAAGACCACCACCATCAAGATGGCGGTGGGGCTGCTGCGGCCCTCGCGCGGCCACGTCCTGGTCGGCGGCTACGACATCCAACGCCAGGGCACCCAAGCGCGCCGCCGGCTCGGCTACGTGCCCGACCAGGCCCCCCTCTACGACAAGCTCACCGGCCTCGAGATGCTGGAGCTGGCCAGCGACCTCCATCAGATCAGCCGGGAGCGGCGGGAGCGGCGGATCCCAGCCCTGCTGGCGGCGCTGGACCTGGAGGAGGCGGCCGGCCAGCTGGTGCAGTCCTACTCGCGGGGGATGCGCCAGAAGCTGGCGCTCTGCGCCGCCCTGATGCACGACCCGCAGGTCCTCTTCCTGGACGAGCCCACGGTCGGTCTGGACCCGCAAGCCGCCCGCCAGCTCAAGGTGTTGCTGCAGACCCTCTGCGTCACCGGCCACACCGTGTTCCTCAGCACCCACGCCCTCGAGATCGCCGCCACGCTGTGCGACCGGGTGGGCATCTTCAATCGCGGCAGGCTGGTGGCGGTGGGCACGGTGGCGGAGCTGGAGCGGGCGGCCGGCGCCCCGTCAGGGCGTCCCGGGGCGCTGGAGCAGGCCTTCATGAGCGTCACCGGCGCCCCCGACCAGGAGACCTCGGCCCTGATCTCCGCCCTGGGCGCCTGAGCGGTGCTGGCCGGCCTGGACCAAGCGCCGCCGATGGCGGAGCTGCGCCGCTGGCCGCAGCTCCGGGGGCTCATCCGGGCCGGCCGGGCCGGCTTCTGGAACGGCTGCTGGCACAGTGGTCCCGGGCGCCGGCTGGCGACCATCCTCGGGCCGGTCGTCGGCGCCCTGGTCTGGGCGGGGACGATCCCGCTGGTGGTGACGCTGCTGCGGTCGCGGCAGCTCAGCTCCGCATCCGCCCTGGAGGGCGGGCTCACCACCCTGATGGTGGTGCTGTTCGCCTTCACCCTGGCGACCTCCGTCAGCTTTGCGCTGGCCTCGATCTACTTCGCCCGGGATGTGGAGTGGCTGCTGCTGTCCCCCTTGAGCCCCAGGCTCTTCCTCGGCTACCGCCTGCTCTCCCAGCTCACCCTGGGGGCGGCCATCGGTGGCGCCGTGGCCGGACCCGCGGTCGTGGCCGCCGCGATCGTCTACCGCAGCCCGGGGCTGGTGCCGCTGGTCGCCCTGGTGGTCGGCAGCCTGCTGCTGGTCCCCATGTCCCTGGGAATGCTGGCGGTGGTGGCCCTGGTCCGGGTGGTGCCCGCCAGCCGGGTCAAGGAGGCTGCCGGAGTCCTGGTGGGGGTGGTCGGGTTCGGGGTGGCCGCGCTCGACGTCGCCGCCTCGGTGGGGGGCGGAGCGACCCCGGCCATAGGGGTCAGCGACTTCTCCCACGGTCTGCACATCTGGGGTTGGCTCTCGCCGGAGTGGGCGGTCCAGAGCATCCTGGCGGCCGCCCACGGGCGCTGGGGGACCTCTCTGCTGTCGGCCCTGGAGCTGGTCGCCCTGGCCGCCGCGGTCACCGTCGCCGCGATCTGGATCGCCGGACCCCTGGTGCGCGAGGGGTGGTTCCGCGCTCAGACCACCAACCGCCGGGGCATGCGGGTCCGGACCCGGCGGCGACGCCTTCCGGTGGCGCTGGCGGTCGTGCGCAAGGACTGGCGCACCCTGCGGCGTGACCCGGCCCAGCTCATCCAGCTGCTGCTGCCCATCGGCCTCTTCGCCGTCTACCTGCTGTCGCCCCGGGCTGGCGGGCTCGGACTGGGCCTCTTCCGGGACTTCCCGAGCTGGTATGGGCCCCTGACCACGGCGGCCTTTGCGGCCCTGTTCGCCGCCAGCGGCCTCGGCCTCAGGGCGATCGGCTCGGAGGGGCGGCAGTTCTGGTGCCTCCGAACCGCTCCCGTCTCGACCAGGACGCTGCTGCTGAGCAAGCTGGTGCTGCCGGGGGCGATCGCCTGCACCGCGAGCCTGGTCCTGATGGTCACCACCGAGCTGCGGACCG
>JAKABA010000014.1 GCA_021802115.1 bacterium
AGGCCGGCCGAACGTCTGGGCATTGTCAGCGGTGTCTGCGGTGTCGAGCGTGGTGCCATCCATGGAGACCACCCGCCATCCCCGATAGAACGCGCCCCGGCTATCCAGCTGCGCCAGCGGTACGCAGGCGGCTGTGAACAGCGCTTTCAGGGGCGCCGACCCCAGTCGCGCTCGCGCCTTCGAGATCGCCACCGAACTCGGACGTTGTAGCGCACTCCGGGCCCGCCCGAGCAGACCTTCGGTGAGCTCACGCAGCACCTCCTCGTAGCCTGCTTCTCGGAACAGGGTCATCGCCAGCACGTAGTAGACAACCATCCGTGCCGGTAACAGCCGGTAGCGCAACTCGCGCTTCCCAGTGCTCTCGATCGCCTGGTCCACCAAGTCCTGGGGATAGGTTGCCGTCAGCACTCCCAGGGCGATCCGGTCGCGCAACCGCCGACCATCCTCAGGCTTCGGCTGTCCTACCCGTGGCACCCACCCATTATACCACCTTTCGGGTCTAAGTTACTGGTATTGTGCCTAGACCCGGTCTGCCTGCCTACCGCGTTGCAATATCAGGGGCAGACATTTACCTGAGGGGATGATCACCTCGACGCTATTTTCGAGCTCGCTCACGGCAGGATGGTAAAGCTCGCCGTGTGATCGGGCCGCACCACGCCGAAGTGGCGACAATCAAGGGTTGCGACAGTGGTAATCCCTAGTCGTTCCGCCGTCGCGATGACCGATGCGTCTACCGTGCCCAGGGGCAGGGACCGATACTTGGACACGAGCTCGGCGATCCTCAGCCAGTCGGCGGGATGAACCGGCTCAACCGATAGGACGCCACTCGCGAGGTCACCAAGGAATCGAACCTCAGGGTTAGTGCCTAGCCGACTTGCGATCAGATAGACGACTTCGGTGACGACGAGCTCGGGGACGAGAAGTGGGCCCGGGTGGGTCTGCAGGAGGTCGAGGCATACCGCGTGATGCCGATCATCGGCATCGACGTACGCGTACAGAGGCCCCGCATCGACGAGGATGGCTATCGGGTCATCTCCGAACTCAGGATCTCCTCAATCCGGTCCGAGATGTCATTAACGCCACTGTTGCCTGCCCCGGCCGCCAAGAGCTGCCTCGGGGTGGTTATCTTGAAGTACGCCTCCAAGGCCTCCCGGGTGACCGCCGCGATGGGGACGCCCCGCATCTCGGCTTCGCGGCGGAGGATGCTGTCAAGGGTATCCGGGAGTTTCACGGTGGTTCGCTTCATGGTATGCCAGCATACCTCAGGGGCGGCGTCACCGGTGCCGATGAGTCGGGAAATTGGGATCTACCGGCCCCGTTAAACACTGTGATTCAGCGGCCGACCAGGTCGCTGATAGCTCGGAGTGCCGCATCGACAAGCTCCTCGTCGACTTCTGCCAAGGCTCGAAGATCGTCGAGGACTTGGGGGAGCAGCGTCCGGCGCCAGGCTAGCGGCACCTCTCAGCGGTAGTGGCTCGGGTCACGGCCCAACGCCACGGCGACTTCGTCGAGGTCGGTCCAGGCGTCGCCAGCCTCGGCGAGGCGATGCCTTGCCTCGGTTGCATCCAACAGGTCCTCGACGGCAGGAGCTAGCTCTGCCCAAAGCTCCCAGGCCACGATCACGCCCTGGGGCTTGCGGTGGCTGTCAAAGGCCACGGGCTGAGCCGCAGCCTCACCCAATCGGCCGGACACAGGCACGGCTGTGGCAGACGTGGCCGGCTAACTTTCGACACCGTCGGCCATCAAGAGGCCCTGGAGATGTCCCGTCCGAGAGGGACTGCCGGCAGCTGGCCCCTCGCTGCGCTGGGTTGCCCGCGCTGCGATGCGAGTGCTCGCCTTGATCGGTGTCTGACCCACTGCCCAAGACGCCCCTCCGCCTTGCTCACAACGGTCCCTATTTGGTAGGAGTGGCTGACGCGCGGTCCCAACCGGCCACTTACTCCCTCGCCACCCCCTGCCAGGGCTTTGCCACCAACTCCTACGGGCCATCACCCTGCAACTCGCCATCCTCGCTCCCCTCTACCAGCCCAGGTCAGGAAACTCCCGGCTGACTTTGAAGTGATCCATGGCCGAGGTTACTGGTGCCGTTGACACTGAGTTGAGGGCCGACGTACGCTGCGGCGATGATCGCCCCAGGCCGAGTCGTAATTTCAAATGGCACGTCGAGTGCAGGCAAATCTACGATAGTCCAGATGTTCTGCGCAGCCCGCGCAAATTTGGGCGACTTGTGGATCCCAATCGGAACGGACGACTTCAACGCGAAGTTACCCGAGCAGTGGTTTAGCGCAGGCGACTTCGAAGGGCCATTCAGCCGTGATGGGCTGCGGCTCGTGCCCGCCGCCGAGGGCGTTCAGGTGCGCGTTGGTGACGTTGGTCGTCGGCTGCAGAGTGCGTACCACCGAACGGTAGCTACCGTGGCGAGAGTCGGTTTCAATGTTGTTGTCGATGACGTCGCAATTGACCAAGCGGACGTACTCGACTGGGCGGAAGCTCTAGAAGGTTTACCAGTCAAGTGGGTGGCAGTCCGCTGCGATGCGCTGGTTGCGAAAGTGCGCGAGCAAGCACGGGGTGATCGATATCCTGGCCTCGCGCTCGGGTTGAGTGCGATCGTCCACCGATATGCCCGCTACGATCTGGAGCTAGACACAACCCAATCGCGTCCAGAGGACTCATGCGCACGGCTGATCGCGATGGTGACGGGCTCCGGACTGAAGCCAGTAGACGTAAACACTAGGCGCAAGGGGACCCGCTTCTGAGAAGCGATTGCCGTAGTGACGATACGACCACCTCGGGCAGCGGGTCAGGTGCGTTCGTTGCCACCCAACGCGCTATCCCCGGGGGAAGGCGGTGACCAAGGTGGAGGAGATCGGGCGTGCGTGGTGGGCCCACGTCCGGGAGGGACTAGCCTTGGGGGAGGTGGCCCGGCGGTTCGTTGAAAGTCGCCCCACGATTTGGCAGGCGGCGTGGGGGCGAGGGACATCGCAGTGATAGCAGCGGCCGTCGCGGTCCAAGCCAGTGATGGGCTCGCTGGGCCCAGTCGTGACGATCTGGGGGAAGAGGACCGCCACGGGGCGCGGAGGCCGCGGCACAGGGTGCGACAGATCGAGGAGGGGTGGCGAGAGGATCACTGCCTCGTCGAAAAAACTCATTGACCCTGCTCCACCGACCTCGGACGCTCCCACGATCCAGGTAGCCGGGATGGCTTCGATGGAGCAGTCGCCAGAGGCCGGACCCTGCCCGACTATCACGACTCTGGCCGGTACCCCAACCCAACTAGCCTTCACATGAAGGGGAGCATTCAGGGCGCTGACCCATGCCTCCGTCACCCCCTTGCAGGTGCGACCTCCAGATCGACTGGTACGGTCAGTCGGAGCCGGTGTTTCCCTACGGCGTAACTAATGAACACCGTTCGAAGACTCCAGGCTTTCGCGTAGCCCCGAGACAGAGCGACCGTGATCGCCAAATCGTAGAAGACGCCGTGCGCCAACTGACTACCGCCTGCGCTTTTGAAGGCGGAGAGTAAGACCGGGTCAATTCGCCCGGGTCCGGGCCCTTGACTTGCCTGGAGGGCCGATGCTTCCGGGCCGGGTAGCTTTTGGATTCCGGCCCATACCACAGTCCCTCCAGCTCCCATTGGTGCGAGACCGAGGCCCAGCCCAATCAACTGGACGTTGGCCGTTCCCTGGACCTTGAGTACCGCGACACCGTCAGTGACCACCTGTGCAGTCGGGCCGGAGAGAGCGGCGATCGAGGTAGGTGAAGCCGCCTTGAGGTTAACCAGGAATGGTTGGTGCCCAGCCACCTCCTTGGACGCACAGGAAGCCATGGGAACGGCCAGCAATGCTGATGCCAATACGATCCCAACCTTGAAGGTCGCGGGCGTCCACATAGCCACCTCGCCATCCTAGGCAAATTGGGGACACTTCAGGCAGCTCGGCGCAGGCCTCGGCTTTGGCGCGAGCGTACTGGTCACGCGCCGACCAGACGCCTCCATCGCCTCCGCGACCACCCAGCGGCCGTCATGGCGCTGGTAGGCGCTCCCCTCGCGATTCCCCCCGCCGGCCCTCGTCCGCGTCAGTCCGGGCGAGTTCGCCTTGGTCCGTCTGCCGTTGGTGTCCAAACTGGTGTCAACCGGGGCACGCGGTCGGTCGTGGGTCGGTTTGGACCGCTGGATGCTTGACTTGGGCCGCCTCTCCGGTGACGGTGCCGCTGAGGTCGCCCGCCAGACCGCGGGTGGCCCTGTGGCCGCGACTCCGGCCCGCCGAGGTGTCGTTCGGTGCTCGGCTCAGCCGGAGCGAGACTCCAGCACGCCCAGGTCCCGCTCGGCGTACTCGTTGTGCAACCATTCCTCATTCAGGATGACCTGGAGGCAGTGCAGAACCGGCTCGGGTCGGTTCGGGTGGCCTGGGGTATCGGGAGGGGCGCAGATGCGGTCGAGCTGGTCCGCGGTGAGGTTGGCGAAGGTCTGCGCCACCTCGGCCTGGCGCTGACGCCGAACCTGCACCACCTGCTTGAGCGAGGGGCGCGCTTCCATGTCGACGCCCAG
The DNA here is from genome assembly GCA_021802115.1 of bacterium. Next base: position 4,547 of record JAKABA010000014.1, read on the forward strand.
ACTCGCCGGATCGCTGAGCCAGGCTCCGGCCAGCCCCCAGGGGTGATAGGAGTGAGGCATCTGGAGGACCATCCGCCGCAGCCAGCAGTCAGTGGCGAAGATCAGGTGCCGCAGGGTCTCGACGAAGCTCCACTCGAAGTCCACGCGCTCATGAAGCAACTCCTGCGGCAAAGCCTGGGCGCGAGCCATGGTCGCCTCCCAGCGACTCTCGACGATCGCCCAGCCCCGGGCAAGGCCTGGGGGGTCGGTGGCCCGCAGTTGGGCGCGTTCCGGAGAGCGCCGTTCCAACTCGGCCCGGATGAGAGGCTCGACGTCCACGCCGTTGATGCGCAGGCCTTCGATGAATCCCGAGATCTCCGCCCCCGCGAAGTGACCATCGGTGATTCGGGCTTCCTCGAAGTCCGGGGAGTGCAGGCGCGCGCCGGCGAAGTTGAGGTCCTCGAGCCGCGGCGCCGGCTCGATGCTCATGCCAGGCTCGGGCAACGGACCATCTCCGCCGTTGCCGAGCGGCTCCCTGGCGGAAGCGCTACGGCTGGCAGCCCGACGGAAGCGCCCCAGCAGCGCCGCCGGTCGTTTCGGCTCACCCGGTCGCCGCCGTCGTCCAGCTCCACCGCCAGCACCTGACCATCACTGCTCCGGTCCGCCCCCGAAGGCTTGGCACCGGGCTATCCTCGGGGATCTCAGTGGCAGATAGCCACGGGGTTGCGCACTTCGCCCGGCGGGTCGCTGCCCGGCCGTGCCTCCTCCAAACTGACCCACTACCGGGGGGTCCGCATTTCACAGCTCTCAGACTAGCAATCTGAGATCAAAGAGTGGTGCCCGCAGCAGGACTCGAACCTGCAACCTTGGGATTGAGAGGACGACCAGGAGGCGTTCACTCGCGTCCGCCAACGTCCGTTTTGAACTCGCGTTGACTCACAGAGAGCCCCTTGGAGTCCGCCAATCTTCGCCCCAGTGCGTGCCCGTTGCTGTCAAAATTGCTGTCAGTCGGGTCCCGTAAGAGGCTGGTGGCCGGGCTGTGGTGCGCCGTCACGGTGGCAGGGTCAGGACTTTCAAGTGCCAGATGCACGGCCGTGCGACTATCGACAATCCGATATATTGCAATCATGGACTTCAACCTCGGCTCAAGTGGCGCTGTGCTTCGCGAGGCCCGGCTGCGAGCTGGCCTCTCCCAGTCCGAGCTGGCGCACCGGGCTGGGGTTGCCCAGAGCGTGATCAGCATGTACGAGTCCGGCCGCCGCCAACCCGCGCTGCGCACTCTCGCCGCCCTGGTGGACCCAACCGGTCTGGAACTCGTCCTGGAACTCCGACCCGCACCGGGGCTTGACCGCCTGACGGGACCGCTCGGGCCGCGGGTGCTGGCGGCCCGGTCACAGCTCAAGACGGTGGCCGCAGGATACGGAGTGCCAGGCCTCGCTGTATTCGGCAGTGTGGCTCGCGGCGAGGAGCGTCCGGACAGCGATGTGGACCTGCTGGTCGAGCTCCCTCCTGGGATGGGGCTCTTCGGACTCGGCCGCCTGCGGTCGGACCTCGAGGCGGCGGTCGGCCTACCGGTTGATCTGGTACCGGCATGTGACCTCAAGCCGAACCTGCGGGGCCGGGTGGCCGCCGATCTGGTCCCCTTGTGAGCCGTCACGACGCCGAGCGGCTCCAGGACATCCTCGCGGCGATAGACGCGATCCACGCTCATCTGCGGCGCGGCGACCTCGCAGACGGTCTGGTGTTCGATGCCGTGCGGGTGCGTCTGATCGAGATCGGCGAGGCCGTGAAGGGAATCGGCCCAGAGTTGCTCACTTCGGAAGTCGAGATTCCCTGGGCAGCGGTCGCATCCATGCGGGATCATCTCGCCCACCACTACTTCGACACTTCCCACGCCATCGTGGCCGCGACGGTGGCCGAGGACCTGCCGTCCCTGGAACAGGCGGTGCGTCGACTCATCGCGAGCAGCACTGGCCCATTGCCAAAGCGCTGAGCCTGGCCCGGTGCCCCTGGCCGCAACCTCTCCGTGGTGGCCCGCCGTCCTGGGATCCTCCAAGACATCTAGGATCAGGACTTGGGGTAGCCCGCGCGGGCGACTCAGCGGTGGAGGAGCTGGGCCAGCGAGCTCCGTTCCTCAAGCTGGCTGGGCTGAGCCATCCTCAGTTAGCCGTATGGCAGGTGACGCAGTGGCGATGCCCGCTGCCACACGCAGCGCCAGGGCGAAGATGAGCACGGATACCCCACCGGACATCTCGGCGATGAAGAGACGGGCCACCGCAGGGGCCACCACACTCACGGTTGGCCGAATCCGTGAACTGAGTCGGGCCCCTCCGGGTACCATGGGGCTCCTTGCCAATCGACGGGCGTGCGAACGGTCAGCTGCACGCCACCAAAGGTCCCTGACGGAACTGCCTTACATGTCAATAGGGCCGAGACCGGTGACCGCAAGAAATACGGCCCGCTGCCGAAACTCATTGACCCTGCTCCACCGACCTCAGACGCTCCCACGATCAGGGTCGCCGGGACTGATTCGATAGAGCATTCGATAGAGGCTGGACCCTGCCCGGTGATCACGACTCTGGCCCATACCCCAACCCAACCAGCTTTCACCCGAAGGGGAGCATTCAGGGCGCTGACCGAGGCTTCCGTCACCCACTTACTCGGGGGCGGGGGCGCAAACTCCTGCTGGACAAGCCCCACGGCTTCTGACAGGAGAGCGGCCAGGGCCAGACCGATAACAATGAACCACCTCCGTAGCGCCACGCCGCTCAGGATAGGCCGCCGTGATCCCCTAGAGCGGCTGGTCGGGGCGGTGGAGCTGTTCATGCTCGACCACCACGTCCACCCCGCTCTGGCCCGGCGGCTCGCCTGATGCCCAGGCCGACTGGGATCGACTTCCTCGGTCCATGACCCGAGACACCGTCACCACCGAAAACAACGCCAGACTCAGCGGTCAGCGGAGCTGCCGGCCCACGGACAGTAGAAATCCCGCTGGGGGACACCGGAAGTGGCCGACGGGCATGGCCAGCGTCTGAGCCACCGTCCCAGCAGAAGTTAGCCCCTTCGGAAAGCTTCGCGAAAGTCCGTACCGCCGTGTAGCTGAACCGGACCGCAGTGGTCTCCCGGCTCGCAATCGGGCGGATAGCCCCACCCACTCGGCCGGCCACAGGCACGGCCTTGTGGCAGACGTGACCAGGTAGCGTTCGACACCGTCGGCCATCAAGGGGCCCTGGAGAGGTCCCGTCTGAGAGGGACTGGACCGGCCGCTGGCCCCGGTCAGGCGGCCCCTTGGTGGAAGAGTGAGGTGCGACGGCCCCGGCCCTTTTGTCCTTGCATCCTTGTGGTGGCGGACTAGGTGGCCGAGGTCACGGCCCGCAGTCTGGCCGACGACGCGGAGCCGCCCGGGCCGCCCAGCAGGCGGTCACCGGGCGGATCACGCAGGTCGCTAGGCTCGGTCCGTTGGTGGACGTCCACCTCGTCTGGTGCACCCAGCGCTCCGACGCGGACGCGGTCGCGGGGCAGCCGAAACCTGACCTCGTACCAACGGTGCCTCCTGGTCCGGGGCGCGCAGGAGCATTGACCCGGTCCATGGCGACCAGCCGGTCCCCCGCTCGATGCACGAGTGCAGCCAACTGCCGGTCGGCACATGGGCGGACGGGGCTCGCCGCCACCAGGAGTGCCTGTAACACCCTGGTGGCAAAGTACATAGCTCCGAGATCAGGTTGAGATCGGTTGACAGTAGGCCGCCTCCTCACCTGTGCCGCAGTCACGGTCCACGCCGCGGGTTTGCTCAGCTCTGAGCTGATCCGGAAGGCGCTCGCCTGTAGTCGCGACGATCCCGCTTCGTCCGACCACGATCGTCGGGGACCTGTCGGTCCTCGATGGGCTACTCGACAGAAGGGGCGCCCGGGGCACACTCTTCGGAAAGGGAGCCCCCTCGTGCTAGGTCATCCAAGTCAGGCGCAACAGGTCCGGCCACCGGGACAGATGCAGCCGCGTCCCCGGTCAGGAGCTGGTCCATTTGGATCGCGGCATCGGAGAGGAGATCCGGGAGCACATGGCTGTAGGTATCCATCGTCAGGCTGATCTGGGAGTGGCCGAGCAACGCCATCACCACTCTCGGGCTGACCCCCCGTGACAGCAGGAGGGATGCGCAAGCGTGCCGCAGGTCGTGGAACCGCTGGCGACGTAGTCCCGCCCGCAGCAGGTGCCGCTGCAAAGCCGAAGTCACGCCGGTGGCATCCAGAGGCTGGCCAGTCGCGGTCGTGAAGACCAGGCCGTGCTCCTGCCATAGCTCACCGGCGCGGGCTCTCTCCCCCTGCTGCCGTACATGGTGCCTCTCCAGCGCTGATCTCGCCACCGATGGCAGCATCACGGTCCGGCGGCTACGCGCGGACTTGGGCTCCACCAGGTGGTACTCACGCTCGAACCGCTGCAGTGCGTGGTGGACGCGCAGGGAGCCCGCTCCGAGGTCGATGTCGGTCCAGCTCAGACCCAGAAGCTCTCCCTGGCGCAGTCCGAGCGTTACCGCGAGCACGTAGAGCGCTTCCAGGCGGTCGTCGCGGACGGCCTCCAGCAGGCGCCGAACCTCGTTGGGGCCGAGCGGCTCGACCTCATAGCGGGGCCCCTTCGGGGAACGCACCAGGGCGGCGACGTTGCGTCCGATCAGGCCCCATCTCAGGGCGTCATTCAGAGCCCGTCGGGGGACCGCTCGGAGGTAGTCGACGCGACGGGCCGAGAGGCCCTGCGCCAGCTTGCGGTTCATCATCGCCTGCACGTCAGCCGGGGTCAGGCGGGCCAGGTGGATCGGGCCGAGTTCGGGCACCAGATGGCGTCGCACGATCGACTCGTAGCTGACGTATGTCATGGGGCGCACGCTGGGCCTGACGGTGGTGTCCAGCCAGCCGGTGAGGTAGTCACCGACCGCCTGCCGCTCAGGCGGGATGGGAATGTTCTCCTGGACCGCCTTCAGAGCCGCGGTCAGCTTGGCGGCGGCCTCGGCGCTGGTAGACGCTCCCCTCGCGGTTCCCCCTGCGGCCGGCCCTCGTCCGCGTCAGTCCCGGCGAGTTCGTCGTCGTCCGTCTGTGGTTGCTGTCAAAACTGCTGTCAACCGGGGCGCGGTCCGCATTTCACAGCTCTCAGCCTAGCAATCTGAGATCAAAGAGTGGTGCCCGCAGCAGGACTCGAACCTGCAACCTTGGGATTAAGAGTCCCCTGCTCTAACCAGTTGAGCCATGCGGGCGTAGGAAGGTGAGTCTACCGCGATTCGCGGTCGGCGACTCCCGCCACCACGCGATGGTGGCCTGAGGTGAGGAAACTCAACCGGAAAGTGTTCCCGGACCCCCCGGCGCTCTCCAGGGATAAGTTTCCTCCGTGCGCTCTCGCTACACGCTGCACCACCGCGAGCCCCAGGCCACTTCCCTGGACGCCCGAGACATCCGCTCGCTGAAGACGGACGAAGGGCTCGAAGAGGCGCAGCCGATCGTTGGGAGCGATCGCCGGCCCGCCATCGGCCACCTCGAGCACCACCAGCGCCCCACGTTGCGCCAGCCCGAGCCTGATCGGCCCGGGAGCGATCGAGTATTTCAGGGCGTTGTCGATCAGGTTCGCCAGCGCCCGTCCCAAGAGTTCTCGATCCCCTGGAATGGCCGCGACTCCCGCATCCTTACGGACCTCCAACTGGTAACCACTCAGCTCGGCCAGGGGACCGTAGCTGTCCAAGACATCTCCCATGACGCCCGCCAGGTCGACCGCTGGCGCGTCCGCTCGGTGGGCGGCCAGTTCGTCGGCTCGGACCAGGTCGCTAAGCCCTTGGAGAACCCCGGCGAGGTGCGCGACCGCCCTGGATTGGCGTCCCACGGCAGCCAGCAGATCCGGGGCCTGAGCCGCGCACTCCTGAGTGAGTCCGTCCAGGGCCACCCGGATGGCCAGGAGAGGAGCCCGCAGTTCGTGGAGCAGCAGCTCTGGGGACGGCAGTTGGGGCGCCATGTCCTGAGTCGGTCCCGGCAGGTGCACCACCAGGGCGACCCAGCCGGGGACCAGACTCAGGCCCAGGACCTCGACTCGGATCGAGCCATCGCGTAGGGGCACTTCGAATACGGGAGCCACTCCAGCGATCTCCTCTCGCAGGGCCGCCACTCGCAACTGCTCCAGCCGGGCGTTGGACAGGAAGCCGCGCGGGTCCAGCAAGGTTGTCTTCAGGCCGGCGGCCTGGAAGGCCGGGTTGGCGAAGGCGAGCTTCCCACTGTGGTCGAGCACCCCAATGGGCATGGCCCCGCGGACCACAACCTCACTTGCGAAGTCGGCCGTGGGCATCACCGTGGGGTCCTCCGCGGTGCGCCACCTAGCGGTCACGGGGCAGCCTCAAACTTGTATCCAACCCCTCGCACGGTGTGGATGAATCGAGGGTTGCCGCTGTCGTCGCCGAGCAGGCGGCGCAGCTCAACCACGGCATTGTCGACGGCCCTGGTGTAGACATCCGAGTTGACCCCCCACACCTGGTAGATCAACTGCTCCTTGCGGCATACCCTGCCCGCCTGGCTGGCGAGAGCCAGCAGCAGGCTGAACGACCGGGGCGGCAACCGGACCTGGCGGCCGTCGACCTGGCAGCTCCATGTGGAGCTGTCGATGACCAGGCCCCCAATCTCGATCCTCGACCCGGTGGAACCCGCGCGATTGAGCAGGCGCTGGATGGCGGCTCGGACCACACTGGGGTCCTCATCCTTGCCGACGTAGACGTCAGCGCCGCTGGAGTAGCCCGCGGTTTTGTCGTAGGGGTCGCTCTTGGCGCTCAGCATCAGTACCGGTATCTGGTCTCCTGAGGCACGCAGCGAACGGAGCACCTCCAGGCCCGTCATCTCCGGCATGGCGTAGTCCAGGACCACACAGTCAGGACGATCGCGCGCGATCCCCAGCAGCGCCTCGCGGCCGCCCCTGGCCACCGAGATCCGATAGCCATCCCCAGCCAGCAGCGCGCTGAGCGCAGTCAGGCTGGTGGGGTCGTCGTCGACCACCAAGATCCGGATCCTATCTTCGGCGCCCATCTCCCTCCCCGAGGCTCTCCAGCGTAGTCGCTCCGGGCCCCTGACACAAATGGTGCGCTGCGGATGCAAAACCGGGTGGCGCGGCCGACAGAAGCGGGGCGGGAGCACAGCGGGAGTGGTCCGACACTGCCACGTCGAAGGGGTTTTGGAGGACCCCGGTGGGAGGAAATCGGGATGTTGGATGAGGAATTCGCCGCGCACCTCGAAGGGCTGCGCCTCGCTGAGCCGGACGCGATCTCGTGGATGTTCACGGCCTTTCGCCCTGATGTCGAACGCTGCTTTCGGCAGCGCCCCCCCGAGGATCGCGCCGACCTGGTCCAGGATGTCTTCCTGACCGCGATCACCCGGTTGCACTCCTTCCGCGGTGACCGGCCAGCGGTGCTGAGAGCGTGGCTCAAGAGCATTGCGTTCCACCGCTGGCATCACCGCTGGGAAGCGGACCTGGTTCGCCAGCGCCACGCCGGGGTCGCGTTGGAGGTGCTACTGGACCTGCACCCAAGCCACCCAGCCTTCAGCGACGAGCGCTCTGACCCGGCCCTGGAAGCTATCGAGCACGACGTGGTCGGTCGGCTGCTGGGCTGTCTCACACCGGGCCAGGCGCAGGCGGTGCATGCCCACGTCATCGAGGGCAAGTCGACCCGCCAGATCGCGGCCGACTGGGGCGTTCCGCGCGAGCGAGTGCGCGGGCTCTACAAGCGCGGCATGGCCCGCCTGCGCGGGGCCGAACTGACGCGCAGCTTGGTGGGCGACCCAGCCTGATTCCAGGAGAACTCGGATGTATTCGTATCGCCGCGCAGGTGAGATTCAAGTTTCCATGCCCGTAACAAATCCCGCAGATTGCTTGGCGTCCCCTAGAGGTGCAGAATCCCAGGCACTGGTTTGGGTGCACCAGTGCCGCCCTGGGGGAAGTGGGGCAGCTAAGTGAGGGAGGCGCGGCGGTGAGGCGCAAGTTGGCCGTGACCGTGGGTTTCGCCGTATTCTGCATTGCCTTAGCCGGGTTTGTGATGTTGGGGGTGGCGGCCCAGACCGGCCAGGTTCGGGTGCTGGCCGCCGCCCGCACCATCGCCGCCGGCCAGGTGCTCCAGGCCAACAGCACCGATCTCAGTGCCGCGGGTGCCTTGGTGCACCTGGGAGCCAGCGCGCTGGCCGACACCTTCCCCCAGCGGGACTATCGCGCCGTGCAGGGCGAGGTGGCGCTGGTCACCATCCCGGCGGGGTCGGTGATCCTTCGCAACGACCTGAGCAGCGGGTCCGCTGTCGGCCTGCGCCAGGTGACCCTCGATCTCGCCTCCATGCCCCCCGCGCTCAGCCCCGGTAGCCGTGTCGACCTGCTCTCTGTGTGGGGAGATCAGACAGGGGCGATCGCGCCCGGGTCAAACCTCTGCGGTCCGGCGGCCACGGTGGGCTGCGTGGTGCCCCTGGCCCAGTCGGTGCTGGTGGTGGCCGTGAGTGGGCCGGCACACTCGATCACCATCGCCGTCACGCCTGCGCAGGTTGCTCCCTGGCTGTTGTTGGACGCCACCGAGCCGATTTGGGCCGTGCCCGCCAGTGCGAGCGTCTGCCCCGGTACCGAGCGGCAGATCTCGGACCCAACAGCCGCCTTGCGGGCGATCCAGGCGCCCGGGCCAGTCTCCTCCTGCCCTCTCGCCTCAACCGGCGGAGGCCCCTGATGCGGATCGGCCGGAAACGCTCCGGTCCCCCTCCAGGGCACTTGGTCGACTCCGCCGTGGGGCCAACCACCCCGGCCGGCGCCGGTCGGCTGGTGGGGGTCATCGGGGCTTCTGGGGCGCCCGGGCGAAGCTTCATCAGCGTCAACACCGCAGTCTGGTTGGCCCAGCGCGGCCTCTCCGTGTGCCTGATCGACGCCGACCCCGGGCTGGGGACCGTGGCCGCTCAACTGGATCTCAGCGAAGAGCGATCCCTCTTCTACCTGGCCCACGAGTCGACGCTGAGCGCGGTCGACGATGAGCTCATCGACCGGCACCTGCAGCACTTCGGCCCGCTCGCGGTGCTCACGGGACGCTTTGAGCCCGGCCGCGGTGGCGCCATCTCAGACGAGCTGATGGGCCAGGTGACCGGCCTGCTGCGAAGCCGCTTTCGACTCGTGATCGCGGATCTCGGCCCCCTGGACAACCCCGCGACGGCGACCATGGCGATCCGGTGCCAGCTGCTGCTGTGGGTGGTCTCCCCGACCCCTCTTGGCGCTGACCGTTTCGACCGCACCGTGACCTCGGCGCTGGCCAGCCCCCTCCGCCCAAAGCCGAGCCTTGCCATCGTCAACGGCACCGGGACCGGGTCCCTGTTGGAGACCGAGGACGCTCTGGTCCGGCGCTACGGGGTCGCGGTTGGAGCCAGCGTGCCCCATCACCGGCTGGCCTGCCTTGAGGCTGAGGCAAGTCACCGCCCGGCGGTCCTGGGCGGACCTCTGACTGAACCGTTGCGACGGGTGGCGGCAGCGCTGGAGTCCGCAGCTCTTCGGCCGGGACAGCTGGAGACCGCACGAGACCTCGGCGGGTCAGCCAGATCGACAGGGTCGCTCCTGCCTGGCGGGGCCGGTAGTTGAGCCTCCATCTCGGGATCGACCCCGGCGCCGATGTCGACCATCTGCAGGAGGTGGAATCGGAGGTGCTGACCCGAGTCCAGGCCGGCATCGCCGGCCGGCTGGCGCGGCGGCCTGAGCCAGAACTCCTGGCCAGCGACCGGGATTGGATCGCAGAACTGGTGCAAGCGGAGATTCAGCGGTATCACACGGCGGCGCCCCACCGGAGCAGCCCTGTGCTGGACGGTGCCGGGTACGACCGCCTTCGGCGGCGGGTCCTGGCCCAGGTCAGTCCGCTTGGTCCCCTCGCCGAGCTCCTGGACGATCCCTTGGTCGAGGAGGTCCTCGTGAACGGGCCTGGGGAAATCCTGGTGGTCAGGGACGGGGTCCAGGAAGTGTCCGGCGTGGAGTTCGCCAGCGAACAGGACCTGCTCACAACCGTCCAGCAGCTCCTGGACACGGGCTCATCCCATCTGGACCGAGCCAGCCCCATGGTCACTGCTACCCTTGGCGACGGCTCCCGGATCAACGCCGTGCTGCCACCGGTGGCGCTGCCCATGGCGGTCACCATCCGGCGCCACCAGCTGGCGCGCTTCGGCAGGCTTGCCGACCTGGCCCAGGTGGGCACGCTCCCCTGGGAGCTGATCCCCCTGCTGCAAGCGGGCGTCCGCTCCCGGCTCAGCCTCATAGTGTCCGGCAGCACCGGCTCCGGAAAGACCACTCTGCTGCGCCTCCTGATTGGTGAGGTGCCCGCCTTTGAGCGCATTCTCACGATCGAGGACCAGCGCGAGCTCCACCTCCGGACGATGGCCGGAGGCCGACCCAACACCATCTCACTCGAGGCCCGGGACGCCAACACCGAAGGACGGGGCGAGGTCACGATCCAGCAGCTGGTCCGCAACGCCCTGCGCCAGCGGCCGGACCGGATCTTCGTGGGGGAATGCCGCGGGGCCGAGGCGCTGGACGTCGTGGATGCCATGGGCACCGGCCACGACGGCAGCGGTACCACTCTGCATGCCAACAGCGCCCGCGATGCTCTGGCGCGCCTGGCGGCGCTGGTCCGACGCCACCCCGCCCAGGCCCAGGCGGACCCCGCCGCGATCGCCCGCGAACTGGCGACCAAGGTGGACTTGGTAATCCACCTGACTCGATTTCGACGGCTCGACGGACGCGACCACAGGGTGGTCCAGGCGGTGGGCTTCGTCACCGGCCAGGTGGAGGGCGAGATGCCCCTGGTCGAGGAGGTCTGCCGTTACAGCCGTAGCCGTGGCGAATGGGATTGGGGCCTGACCCGGCTCGACGACCTACCCGCCAAGATCACCGACAAATTCGAGGCCGCAGGGATCGCGCTGTCCGACATTCTGGGGACCGGGGCGTCCCTGGGCGTGAGCGCCTGAGGTCAACCAGATGCTGCCCTCGGCTGTGATCCTGCTGGCGGTCCTCGCCTCGGGCCTGGCCGGCGCCACCGCCACGATGCTGATCCTGGACGGCGCGCGAACCTCACTCGGTTCAGGAGCGGTGGTCCGCACCTCCGACTCGCGGCTCGGTCTCGAGCGACGGATCGCCAAAGTCCGCTCGGCAATCTCGGACTGGCGGGGCTGGCTGCCAGGGCTCGGCCTGGGGCTGGCGGCCGGCATCGGAGCCTACCTGGTGCTGGGACTGGTGCTGCCGGCGGCGGTGGTGGGGGCCCTGGGGTGGATCGGCCTGGGTGCTCTCTCCCATTGGCGGGAGATGGGCAGGAGGGCCCGCCAGCGCGAGGCCCTGGTGGCTGCGGTCGACCTGCTCGGCCAGCTGCTTCCCGCCGGGCACGGGGTGCGGCAGTCCATCCAGGTGCTGGCCGAGAGCGGGCCCCTCGAGCTGAGGCCGGAACTGGCCGTGGTGGTGGCCAGGGTGCGCGAGAGCTCCCTCGAGCAGGCTCTGCTGGAGGCCGAGATCCGACTGTGGCAACCTCTCTTCACGCTGCTGGCGACCACCCTGGCGGTCGGGGGTCGGTCGGGAGGACGCCTCACCCCACTGCTGGAGGAGCTGTCACGGGCGGCCCACCAGGTCGAGGCTGCTCAGAGCCAACTGCGCGCCGAGCAGGCGCAGGGACGCTTCGGGGCGCTGGTGATCGCGGTGATGCCGCTGGCCCTGATCGCTGGCCTCAGGGTGGTCAATCCCAGTTACTTGAAACCCTATTCGACCCCCCTTGGCCAGTTGGTGCTGGCCCTGCTGCTGGCGACCATCGTGGCCGGCTACCTGTGGATGCTCCGGATCCTGCGCATCCCCGACCTTGATGTGATCGAGATTGCGGACGCTCCAGGCCCACGCCGACAGCCAGCCCCGGCACGTGGCCGCGATTGGGGGCGGGCGTGATCACCAGCTGGGAGCTCCCGGCTCCGATAGAGTTCGCCCCCAGAGCCGGATCCATCTTGACGCCCTTGGGCATGTCCCCCGACTGGCTACCGCTGGTCGTGGCTGCGGCTTTGGCCATCGGCGCCGGGGCTGGCGCCTGCGTCTGGCTATGGCCGGGGCGACCGAGCTGGGGAGGCTGGGTGGGCCGGCGAACGGCCCACCGACGGGCGCCTGCGGGCCGGCGCCCCGGACACGGCCTGCCACTGCTCGGGCGTGCGGCGGCTGCCGGCGAGCTGCTGGCCGGCCGCCTGCTGCCCGGCCAGACACGATCCGCCCTGCTGGGCCTGCTCCAGCGTGGCGGGGTAGACTCCAGCCCCGAGCAGGTGGTTGTGGAGCAGACCCTGCTCACGCTGGGGGCCGCGGTACTGTTGGCTATCCCCGCCGCCTTGGGCGTGCTCCCGCTGTCGATGGTGCCCCTGGTCCTGCTGCTCCCACCCGCCAAGGGTTTACGGTTGCTGCGGGCGGCGCGCAACCGCCGCTGGGCCACGCTGGCGCAACTGCCCATCCTGGTCGACCTTATGGCCCTGGAGCAGAGTGGTGGAGGGGTCGGCGCCCGCCGGGCCATGGAGTTGGTGGTGGCGCGAGTCAGGGGCGACGCCGCCGCGATCCTGCGCGAGTGCCTGAGCCGCTCCGCGGCCTCTGGCACACCGCCCCTGGACCGGCAGTTGGAGGACGGCGCCGAGAGAATGCGGATCCCCGCGCTGGCCGCGCTGGCCGCGGTCATCCGGCTGCAGCGGGAGGATGGGATCTCCACCGCCTCCCCCCTGGGCAACCTGGCTCGGAGTTTGCGAGACGGCCAGCGCGACGATCTGACCAGCCGGGGTCGGCGGGCGCTGGTCTCGATGCTCCTCCCAGTCGCCCTGTGCATCCTGCTGCCCTTCATCGTGATCATCCTTTACCCAGCCCTGGAGCGGCTGGCCGGGGCCTTCCAGTGAATTCCGGGAAGCAGTCGGGGCAGGCCATGGTGGAGTTCGCGGTCGGGGTCGCCATCTTCCTGCTGGCCACCCTCGGAGCAGTCCAGCTCGGGCTCTCGGCCCTGGCCCAGGAGGGCCTCCAGAGCGCGGCTCTGACCGGCGCCAGGATCGCCTCGGCCGGACCACTGCCGGGAGATCCGATGCAGCGGCTGTCCGCCGGCCGTGCGGCGGCCATCGCCGCCATCGCCGCCGACTCGATGGGCCTGGCCGAGGTCACTGGCTGCCCATCCGGGTCGTCAGATGGGTGCGGGGTCGGAACCATCTGCGTCGCCTACCACAACGGCATCTCCCAGCCCGGCACCGGCCTGCCCTGCGCCCAGGTCAGGGGCAAGTCGGGGGAGACGTATGGACCCGCCCCCTATGAGCTGGATGGCCGGCAGAACCCCGGCTGCCCGGCGGGGCCTTGCTTCGGCGCGTCGCGAGCCATGGCGGCCTGCGCGACGGCGGCTGCTCCAGGGCGGCTGCGCGTCTGTGTGGCCTACACCAGCTGGCCGCCGCTGGCGGTCGACATCTGGATCACCGGCGGTCTCCGCACCATCACACCGTGGCTCAGTTCGACCGGCCTCGACGTCGAGCCGGTAAGCGTGCGTTTGCGACTTCAGGTCGAGGCATTCTCCTCGTGATCCAGACGCGACGGCGAACGGCTGGCCAAGCCCTGGTCGAGCTGGCCCTGGTGCTGCCGCTGACGCTGCTGCTTGGCTGCGGAGCGGTCGCGATCGTTCAGTTGGCGCGTACCCAGATGGCGCTGAGCACGGCCGCCAGCGCAAGTGCCCTGGTCGCCGCCCGGGCGGTGGATGCGGTCCAGGCCTGCCAGCAGGCGCATCTAGAACTGGCACTCGTGCTCGCCGATTCGGGCGGCCTGCTGCCGGCGCACCTCCACGATGCCACGGGCGGCAGTTGCGTGGGTTCCATCCCCGTGGCGGCCACGCTGCCCACCTCGGACGGCAAGGGCTCCGAGGTCATCTGGCTCGGCTTCGGGTCTCCGACGGACACCTTCTGCCGCGCTGGAGGCGTCCCCGGCCGTGGCGGGGTGACGGACGGGGATGTGGTGGTAGTGGTCGCGTATCGACCTGATCTGAGGTGGATTCCTGTGGTGGGAGCCTGGCTGTCGCCTTCCCTGACAGCTTCCGCCACCGACAAGGTCGACCCCTTTCGCAGTCGGGACCCGTCCCAGGACCAGACCGGTGACGGCTGCTGACGCGGGCCGCGAGGCCGGCCAGATTCTGCCCCTGTTCGCCCTGCTGCTGGCGCTACTGCTACTGCCGATCACAGCCCTGGCGGTGGACGGGGGCTTACTCCTGTCGGCCCATGCTGGGGTGGTGGCCACCGCGCAGAGCGCCGCCCAGTCTGGAGCCGAGGCCGTCGACGTGATCGCGCTGGACCGCTCGGGCATGTTTCAACTGTGCGGAGCGCCGGATGGCAACCCCACCTGCGGCAATGGGGTGGGCGATGTGGCGGAGGTGGTGACGTCCGTGGTCGATGCCGGGTTGTCGGGACCCTGGCTGACCTGTCAGCAGGTGGCCTCCTCCGATCTGACTCCCACGCGGGGGCACCGCCGCGGCTGTGAGGTGGCTCTGCTCGGAGCCTGCCCGGGAGGGTCCGGTTCGGTCGGACCTGGGATCGGCCAGGGAGTCGCCGTGCTGGTGTGGCAGACCTCGCAAATGCCATTGCTGGCGATCGGGGCCTGGAGCTCTATCCTGATCCAGGGGCGGGCGACCGCCTGGATGGCTCATGGCTTCGGACAGCCGTTACCGAACCCTCCGGCCCCATGCTGACTCTGCCGTCAGGGGCGCCCCCGCCCGGGAGTTTGCCGCCACCGCCCGAGGTGCCCCAGCGCGCGGTCCTCGCCTGGCAACGGCCGGGAGAGGCAAGACCACAACGCCAGGTCCCCAGCCACCCCCTCTTCTGCTTGGCCGAGCCAGAACCGGCCCCAACCAGAAGCCGGGGGCCGAGTCGGCGCTGGGCGAACCTCCCTCCAGTCGAGGTTGCCCGCCGCCTGCTCGCGGCCGGGAGCGGTGACCGCATCCCGCCCTGGGCTGGTGGGGGGCCCGCCTCCGACGGTGGTCGGGGAGCGGGACGCCCTCTGGTCCTGATGGTCGCCGGTGGACGCGGAGGGAGTGGCCGCTCCACTCTGGCTCTCGACATCGCGTGGGCCATCTCCAGCCAGCACAGCGGCCACCAGACTCTGCTTGTGGATGCCGACGAGTTCAGTCCGAGTCTGGACCTGCGGCTGGGCGTGGCCGAGGAGGATCTGGATCGGCTGCCGTCTGCGAGGGTGGACCAGGTGCTGCTTCGGTTGCCCGATCTGGCGACGGGCAACCCCCGCCTTGAAGGCATCCTCTGGACCGACCCCCAGCACTCGCTGCGAGCGCTCTTCAGCTCCTGGCCCGGGCGGCAGGCGCCTACGGTCGGCGCCGAGCACCTTGACTATCTGCTCCAGTACCTGATCCAGCCAGCTTTCGAGGTGGTGGTGGTGGATGGAGGGCCGCGGCCCGGAGCCAGCGGCTCTCAGGCACGTTTCTGGGCCAGCCGCTCCCACCTGTTCCTGCTGCCGCTGAGGCCGTCGCCGGCCGATGCGCGGTCGGCGTGCCAGGTCCTGCAGGTGCTGGAGAAGGAATTCGGAGTTGGCCCCGACCGCTGCCGAGGGGTGGTCGCGCTGGCTCCTGGCGAGTCGATTCGACGCTGGCATCGCCAGCCTGCCCTGGACGGTCTCGCACTCTGGCCGCGGCCCTGGGCCCAACGCAGCGCCGCCCTGGCGGAGGCACGCCACCTCCCGCTTGCCCAGGTCGACCGCAAAGTCGCGACTGCCACGGCCAATCTGGCCGCCGACCTCTGGGCGGCTACCAGGGAGGGCGGGCCAGGTGGCTGAGTTCGGCTGGCTGCGGACGCAATTCCGCCCTCAGGGTCAGCTCCGGCGCCAGGGTATGGAGCAGACCACCGCCCGACTGCGTCAGCTGGTGGATGGGTTGGAGGCAGCCGTCGGCAGCGGGGACGACGTCGCGCTGGTCCGCTACCTTGGTCCTCAGCTGACCGCCAGGATGCTGGCTGCAGCCGCCGGCTTCCGTCGCCAGGGGGTGGTTTGGCGACCCGCCCGATCCGGGCTGCGCTGGAGCCCCTGTCGGCGAGCCCCGGATGGTCCCGGCCTGGCCTGGCTGCGGTTGCGACTCGAGGACCGCACCCGCTGCGAGTACCCCGAGGGAACGGTCGCCGCCCCGCTGCGGACCCGCGAGGTGGACGTCGAGCTGGACACCACCGGCGTCCCCTGGAAGCTGTGCCGGGTAGTCGAGCGCCCGGGGGTCGAGGACTGGACCGGGAGTTAGAAATCCTCGAAGCACCAGGGAGGAGGGTCCCACGCCAACAGGTCGTCGGCCCTGCGGGCGGCGGCTGGATCGCCCATCGACAACCTCCCGGCCGCCGCCAGATCGGTCAGGCACCGCTGGCCCAAACAAGCCGAGCTGAGCTCTGAGACGCCCAGGATCAGGTCCGGGCTGGACTCGGTCCTCCGGCACTCCCCGACACCGTTGGCAACGTGGAGACGGAACCGCCCCTCGGCGAGATGTTCGACCGGGTCTGACACCTCGATGGTCAGGTCGCCGTCACGCTGGTAGCGGCGGGCGGACAGGACCTCGGGAACATCAATAATCCTGGCCCAGATGGTCGTGCCCAGGCCCAGCTCCAACGCCTGGGGGTCCTTGGCGAGCCAGAGGATGGGGTCGTCCAGCGGCCGCAGCCCTCGCCCCGAGGCCTCCACCCGGTGCACCAGGTCGACCGCTAGGCAATAACGCCACATATCGGCGGCTGCTCCCGGCGCGTTAGCCACCATCTCGGAGATCAGAAGGGTAGACCGCGCACCGAGGGCGGACCAGGCCTGGCGGATCCGGTAGACAAGGTAGCCGTCGTCCCCGCCGTCGCCTTGATGGACGACCAGGAAGAGCCTGGCCTCATCCCGGGGCAGGTGAGGATCGTCCTCCGAGAGGGACATCTCCCAGGCGCGCTGGTCGCGGCCAATGGTCCCGGGTCGGCTTTGGAGCAGGTGATCATGGAGTGGAGGAAAGCGCCGCAACGCCTCGTCGCGACCCACCATGCGCAGTGACCCTGACATCGGGAGGGGAACCAGCTGGGCGCGAGGATGCTCCAGCGCGACCCGCCAGGACCGAGCCGCCGGCCCGAACCCGAACCGCGAGTAGATGGCCCCCTCCGAGGCCCACAGGACGGCCATCGCCAAGCCCTGGTCGCGAGCCCCCAGGAGTTGGCGGGTCATCATTTCGCGGAGCAGGCCCCGGCGCCGGTGGGTGGGCAGCACCCCGACCGCGGTGACGCCGCTGGCGGTGACCACCGTTCCCGGCAGGGCCAGCTCCAGCGGGAAGGCCAGAGAGCTGCCCACCATCTGACCGTCGGCGAAGGCAGCGATCGTCTCCTGGGGCCTGACTCGCTCCCGGAACCAGCGCTCATGCCAGGGGTCAGCGCGCTCACCGAAGGCGGTGAGGTTGACGTCGGCGAACTGGGCGAGCTCCTCGGGGCGAATGGAGCGGAACTCGACTGGCACGGCGGCGATGATACCTCCCGTCCGCGGCCCAGACATGGCTCCACCTCTCGATGACGTGGCGCTCGCGGCGGCCAGCGCCCCGGGCGAGCGGGGTCCGCTTGCGTCTCTGGCATACTCCAGGGACTCTTTGGCGGCGATTGTGCGGGTGGAGGGCACGGTGTCCGGGGATCTCTTCAGGGGCCAGCTGGTACGCCTGTGTGCACCTCGTGCCGAGGATGCCGATGTCCTGGCCCGCTGGAGTGAGGATGGGGCCTACCGGCGCCAGGCTGACACCGATGCCCCACGGCCCAGAACCGCCGACCACTTCCGGGAGCGGGACGAGTTGTCGGGCTCAGACCCGGACACCTTCGAGTTTCGCATCCGCACCCTCGATGACGATCGACTGGTGGGCTTCGTCGCGGTCTGTCGCATCGAGTGGGCCAACCGTCATGGTTGGGTGGCGGTCGGCCTTGGCGAGGTTGCCGACCGACGCCGCGGGTACGGCGCAGAGGCGGTTTCGATGCTGCTGAAATATGCCTTTCACGAACTCGGTCTGCACCGTCTCAGCCTGGACGTGATCGCCAGCAACGAGGCCGCCATCTCCCTGTACCGCAAGTTGGGGTTCCAGGAGGAAGGGCGGCTCCGTGAGCGCGTGCTGCGCGACGGGCAAGCGGTGGACCTGATCTACATGGGGCTGCTTTGCCACGATTGGGAGAGCGCCCAGTCGGCCCCCGCCTCCGCGCCCCCCCTGGAAGGCTGAACGGTCGTGCCCGGGCGCCCACCGCCCCCCCTGGAGCCCCCGCAGCCAGGCTTCCAAGTGTTCTTCCAGAGAGGCAACTCGGTGCGCGCCTCGGATGCGGATCGAGAACAGGTGACCAGCCAGCTCTCTGAGCACCATGTCGCCGGCCGGCTCACCACCGACGAGCTGAGGGAGCGCACCAATCGGGCCCTGGACGCAAGGACGATCGGGGAGCTCAAGGCAGTGATGGCCGACCTGCCGGGCAGCTTCGCCACCCCGATGAACCCGTGGGAAGCCGTGCTCTCAAGGCGCAACCGAGGACCCTTTCCCGGCCTCGGCTACGGAGGCTTCTGGGCTAAGGCGGGTGGCCTCTGGGCGGACGTGCTGGCAATCACCGGCATCTCAGCTGTCCTGGACCCCTTGGCAGCGGGCGTCCACCTGGGCGCTCTCATTGCCCTCACCCCAGCGGTCTACTTCGTCGGTTTCTGGGGCGGATTCGGCCGCAGCCCGGGAATGTGGTTGGTGGGAATCAGGGTCGTGCGGGCTGAGGACGGCGGCCGCCTAGGGTTCAGACGCAGCCTGCTGCGGGCCGCCGGCTACCTGCTCGATCTGGCGTCCTGCTTCGTCGGGTTCGGTTGGGCGGCGCTGGATCCCCACCGCCAGGGCTGGCACGACAAGATCGCCGGCAGCTATGTGGTCCGGCGTCTGCGCTGATTCGAAGGCCCGCTCCGGCACTGGCCATTGGAGTTGGAAGCGGCGTCCGATCCGATGCAGACCGGCCAGTATCGGCAGGCCCAGGAGCGCGACCATGAGAGCATTGCCGACGGCTCGGAAAGTGTCGTACCCGAACGACGTCACCAGGTAGTAGCGGGCGAACCTCGCCAAGGCGGGTAACGGCGCCAGCCCGGGACTCCAGCCGAGCCCGGGCGAGCCTGCGAAAAAGGTCCAGTTCCACACGTCCATGACCACTCCGAACCCAAATCCGGTCACCACCCCGACCAGAGCCAGGCTCAGCACGTCCGCCCGGGTGGGCCTGCTTCCGGCCCGCAGACGCCCCGCCCAACCGGCCAGCAGGCCCACCCAGCCGAGGGCGAACAGCTGGTAGGGGACCCAGGGGCCCAGGCCGCCGGTCGCCAGGGCAGAGGTGAGCAGGGAGCCGGCACCGACCAGGAAGCCGAAGCTCGGCCCGAGGGCGTACCCCGCGCAGAGGACCAGCAGGAATATGGGGCTGAAGCCACCAATCCCGGTCACCAGGGCGGCCCGCAGGGCGGCGTCAGCGGCACTCAGGGCCGCCAGCAGGGAGAGCGAGCGCGAGTCCAGCCGGCGAGTGCCGACCTCGAACACGAGCAGGGCCAGAACGGAGCCCAGACCGATGGCCAGGGCCGGGGTGCTGGCAGGCAGTCCCAGGCCCACGAAGGGCCAGAGGAAGAGCCCCATGCCCAGCAGGCTCACGAGCAGCAGGATCACGCGGGCACCGGGTCGAGGGTCCGCAGCCGGCCGCCGTCGGCCACCACCACCAGGTCACCCACCTGCTCTGCGAAGTCGCGGTCGCTGGTGGCCACCAGCACCGCCGCCCCCTGGTTGGCGAGCCGGTCCACGGCCAGAAACAGTGCCTGCCGCGACGCCTGGTCGGCTGCCCTGGTGGGCTCGTCGAGAAAGACCATCTCTGGCTCTCCGACCAGGATCGCGGCGAGGGCCACCCGCTGCCGCTGGCCAGTGCTTAGATCTCGCGGGTCCCGGCCCGTGAGCTGCCCTAGACCGAACTCGGCAGTGACCTCGCTCCCCGAGCCCGCCAGTCTCAGCCAGCGGATCGTCTGCTGGATTTCGGCCTGAACGGTCGCGTGATGGAGCAGGGCTCCGGGGTCCTGAGGGAGATAGGCTCGGCGGCCCGGCTCACGGTGAAGGCCACCTTGGATGGGCTTGAGCAGCCCGGCCAGGGTGCGCAGCAAAGTGGTCTTGCCGGCTCCGTTGGCCCCGGTCACGGCTACTACCTCACCCCGGTGGCAGCGCAGGTTCACCCCTTCGAGCACAGCCTGCTCGTACCCGACTGCGAGCGAGGTCGCCTCCCACGCCAGCTCCCCGGAGGTACGCGAACCCGGCTGGCGGAGGGGCCAGACGGGCGCCGGCTCGGGACCGGACAGCCTGCCCGCCCTCAGGAAGACGCGACTCACTCCTAGATCCGGGAGCCGCTGGGGCCGGTGGTCAGCGACCACGACCGCGACGCCGTGGGCGACCAGCCGGTCGAGCTGCTGGCGCAGAGACCGAGCGCCCTCTTCGTCAAGCTGCGATGTGGGCTCATCCAAGACCAGCAGCCGCGGCTCCATGGCCAGCGCCCCGGCCAGGGCCACCCGCTGGCGCTCGCCACCCGAGAGCGTCGCCACCCGACGCCGCGCCAGGTGGGGTATCCCCATCGCGACCAGCGCGCGCTCGACGCGCTGCCTGACCACCGCCGCCGAGAGTCCCAGGTTGGCGGGCCCGAAGGCCACCTCTTGATCAACCACGGGCAGCACCATCTGTGCCTCCGGTTCCTGAAACACCAGCGCGACCCGCTGGGCGAGCAGCCGTGGCGTTACCCCTCGAAGGTCATGGCCTAGGACCTCGACCCGCCCGCTGGCAACCCCCCCATGGAAATGGGGTACCAGGCCGTCGAGGCAACGAAGCAGGGTGGTCTTGCCACTTCCGGAGGGCCCCGCCACCAGGGTCATGCCGTCCTCGAGAGCCAGGCTGAGATCCGCAAGCGCGGCGGCAGAGGCCTCTGGATAGCGGTACGTGAAGTCGGTGAAGCGCGCCGTGATCGCCATCTAGACGAGCCCAGGCAGGAGCAGCAGAAGGCTGGCCAGGAGCGGCAGCCAATCGACGGCGGGAAGCTCCAGACTGGGGTATGGTTGCCAGCCTCCAGCCCTCCCCAGCAGCAGGGCCGTGATGAAGACCGCGATCGCCAGCGCGGCGGAGATGGCATCGAGCAGATCGCGTCCGCTCCAGGCTGGGGTCCAGACCTTGGTCCGGCCCCCTGACGCGAAGCCGCGGGCATCCATGGCCTCGGCCAGCAGGACCGAGCCCTCGATCGCGGTGAGCACCGCGGGAACCGCCACCGCCCGCCAGGAGCGGGGCCCCCGTGGCCGCCAGCCTCGCATCGCCTGCGCCTCCCTCACGGTGCTGAAGCTCTGGCCCAGTCGAGGCACCAGAGTGATGGCCGAGCCCAGCGCGGCACCGGTGCGGTGGAGATGGCGCGGTAGCGCCTCGACCAACTGCTGGGAGTCCACCACCAGGGCCAGTGCACTCCCAGCCAGCAGGCAGGCGCCCAGCCCCAGGGCGACGTCGAAACCAAACGCCGCCGCCTCCACGGTGAGCGTGCCGCCGATGGCAGGCAGCCAACCCGGCAGCGCCCAGACCACATCCTGCCCGGTGTGGCTGAGCAGAAAGTTGAGTCCGACCCCGCCCAGGCATGCCAATCCGACCCAGGCCAGCAACCGTGACACCCTGACCGCGGGACGCCGCCGCACAAGGACCATGGTGAGAGCTGCCAGCAGGGCGATCGCACGGTAGACCGGATCCTCAGTCCCCAGCGACAGCAGCAGCACAGCCGCGGCCCAGAGCAGCAGCGCCCGCGGATTCACGACTTCGCCGGTCAGCCCTTGGGCGGCTTGGGGGGAGCGGCTGGGTCGCCGGTGCCAAAGTGCCATCCCAGCGCGTCACCGGGGCGCAGATGGATGTCGGAGATGCCAGTCTGAGCCAACCGCCATGGGCCCTGGCCACTCCAGGTGAAGAGCGCCCAGTAAGGTTGTCCAGAGGCGAAGCAGTTGGTGTAGGCCGCCGGCTCGCGGTCGATCTGACAGACGGCATCGCCGTAACTGAAGTGCTTGATGGCGAACTCGATCCCGCTGCGCTTCATGGCCGTCTCGGCGGGGATTTCCGCCGCCGTGAAGGCGACGCAGCTGTCCACCACCTTTTTGCTCGCCAGCTCGACCACCACCTCCACCCGATGGCCGCTGCCACACTGCTGGCCGCCCCCCCCGCCGGCGGCGGCTGCCGCCCCGCATCCGGCCACCAGCGCCGCCAGGAAAACAGGGGCCAGAATCGCGCTGACCACTTGAGACGACCTCATCGTCTCCACCTCCCGGCGGCAACAATTGCCCCCCACGCCAGAACTGGGCCTGCCGCCAGAGGCCGTCCTTCCCGTTGCGCGCGGGGGTACGAGATACCCGCTCGGGCCGGTCTCCTGGCTTGCGGATCAGCGCCCAAAACCGCCTTCCCAGGATCGCTCCCGGTGGCTCGCTGGCTTGGGCTCCCCGCTCACAGTTGCGCGACAGCTCCGGATTTGGGACCACTTCCCGCACCGGATTCCCATTCGCTCGAGGGGCTATTCGATTGTGTGGCGAATGTTAGTCGAAATCGGCCCCAGCCGGCTGCCCGATCGGCTCTGGCCCCGGGCTTGGCAGCGGAATGAGCCGAAACTCAAAGTGGACCAGGCGCGAGTCAGAACGCGAGGGGCGGACAGGGGTGGTGGAACCTCGCCGCAGCGAGTGCGCGGCGACCAGTTTGTCGAGATCCTCCCGCAGGGCCACGGCCTCTTCCACGGTGAGGTCCAGGATGTCTTGGCTGAGGCCGCCCGCCGCCCGCCAACCGGCGGCCTCCTCGGCCTCCGTGTCCAAGTACGCCATGGTCCGGCGCTCGGAGAGTGCCAGCACCTGCTGGGCCAGGCCCCGAGCCGCGGCGTTGAACTCTGGAGTGACCACGGATGGGTCCTCCGGCGCCATCGAGAGGTTGCGAAAGGTGGCCCGCCACGGCCGCCGGCGATGGTCCTCAGAGGAGGGCGCCTCCACCACCAACCCCGCCCTTCCCAGCAAGCGCAGGTGATAGCTGCACGCGGATGGGCTGAGACCGGTGAGACCGGCGCACTGAGTGGCCGTCATCGGCCCCTCCAGAACCAGCCGCTCCAGAATCCGCATCCGCGCGGGATGAGCGATTGCGCGCAGGGTGGCGGCGTCCCGAATCACCAACGACCGGTCGAGATCGGGCGCCCTCGACTCTGAGCTCGTCACCTGGCCATCCTAGATCCAACGCGGGTCGCGGGCAGCGAGGCGGGGAGCCGCGCCTCATCGGCCGGGTGAACCCAGGTCGCCGTTGCCGCTATGGCATCTAGAGTCAGCGGCCCTACTCCGCTCCCTCCGCCTCCAGATTGGCGGCGTCTGCGGCGTGGACGCGAAAGAGCAGCTTGTGCATCTGGCGGGTTAGGTGGAGACGCTCCTCCTCGAGCCGGGACCGCTTGCGGGCCTGGTGAATGAGATGCAGAGTGCCCCCGGCCGCGATGCAAGCGCCCACGTCGCTGGTGACGTTGGTGTAATTGCCGCCGATGAGTTCAGCCTTGGCGCTCACCACCACCCCCAGCAGCGGTAGCAGCACCAGATACACCCCCAGGCCGAGCAGGAAAAATATGTGCAGCTTGCTGGCCAGGACGCGGGGCACCAAGCCCAGCAGGTGATCCATTCGCGACTCCGGGGTCGCCAGGTTGGCGAGCGAGTCGAAGTTGGAGTCAGATGATCCAGGGTCGTCGGGCATGAGAGGCCTCCCGGGAAAACGGCAGGCGCAAAGCGGCGGGACCGAGACCCCCGTCAGCGCCTGCCGGGGCGGATATTGGCGCCAATCCTACGGCCCGCCCCGTCTCCTCGCGGCCTCGCCGCCAGCGCCGGTCCGGGGCTGGCGCCCCAGGCAAAGCCGACACCAGGTCCGCCCCGAGACCTTGATCCAGGCGCCCGCGGCCAACCCCTGGGCTCGACCCCGGATCAGCTCAGTAGAAGACCCTGGCTAGTTCGTACAGGTCCTGGGGCACTCGACGCTGGCCCGCGGCGACCTCGGCGAGGGTCGCCACCGCGATCCCGTCGCCGCGCTTGACGGGAATGACCCCGAATCGACCCTCCCTGATCAGGTCATAGGCGGCAGCGCCAACCCGGGTCGCCCAGATCCGGTCGTAGGCGGTAGGAGCCCCTCCACGCTGGGTGTAGCCGAGCACTGTGACGCGCGACTCGAAGCCAGTCGCGGCCTCGATCTGCTCTGCCAGCTGCGGCCCCACGCCGCGCCGGCTGAGCAGGAGGTGCCCGAACGCGTCGCGAGCTCCAGCCTGGTCGTCGGCACTCGGCGGGCCGCCGACAGTGGCCCCCTCGGCGACCACCACGATGCTGAAGTCGCGGCCGCGGGCGCGCCGGCTCTGAAGATGCTGGACGATCTCCTCCAGCTGAATCGCGAACTCGGGAATGACGATCATGTCGGCTCCGCCGGCGAGGCCACCCATCAGCGCCACCCAGCCGGTGTCACGCCCCATCACCTCCACCACCATCACCCGGTGGTGGGCGGCCGCGGTTGTGTGCAGCCGGTCCAGCGCCTCGGTGACGATGCTGACCGAGGTGTCGAAGCCGACGCAGTACTCGGTCACCTGGAGGTCATTGTCCACCGTCTTGGGGACCCCGACCACCGCCAGCCCGCGGTCCGCCAAGGCCGCGGCCACCGACAGGGTGTCGTCGCCGCCAAGGGTGATCAGGGCGTCGAGGCCAGCCGCTTCGAAGTTGGCGACCACCGCCCTCATGCTTTGCTCGCTGGAGAGCGGGTTGACCCTGGATGTTCCCAGGATCGTCCCCCCCACGGCGAGGATGCCGGAGACCTGGTGCGGGTCGATCACGCGCATGTCGAGCTCCTCGACCAGGCCCGCCCAACCGTTGTGGATCCCAACCACCTCGCCACCGTCGGCGAGGGCTTTCCGGGCAATCGCGCGGATTGCCGCATTGAGTCCCGGCGCGTCCCCACCCCCAGTCAGGACCCCTACCCGCATCCTACGTCTCCTCTGATAGGCGAATCAGCGTCTATGCAACTCTAAGCGACTCCGAGACCAGCGTCGCCGAGCCCCTGGAGATGAAGTCGTCTCGAGGGGTGACCGGGGAGGCCTGGTCGTTGCGGCGGAGGCAAAGCCCGCCTGGGGCGGGGTCCGGGGAACACCGTCCCCGGCAGGGGCGTGGCGTCGGCCGGTGACCGTGCACCACGTCCGGGTCCGTCTCGAGCCGCGACCGCCCCAATCCCACAGATGTCCCCTGTAGCTCCGGCTCCCGTCGAATGAGTCGTGGCGGCTACGGCCCCTCCTCGGAGCACCTCGCGAGGGACAAACGGGCTCCCGGAGACGGCCCGACCCCGGTGGCCGGGGATCTCGGCGCAACCCGGGCCAACCAGCAGCCCCGCCCACCCACGAGTTTTCACCTAGTCCAAATGGCGGGTAATCCCCCTCACCCCCGGGCCGAGCGGCTGCCAGCATGGAAACGGCCATCAATCATCGGTAGAGAAGTACTAGGAGCAGGGTATGGACGTGAAGGGAACCCCGATTGAGCGCGAGCCGGGAATGTGGATTCTGGGGGTGATGATCGTGGCCGCCCTGATGGCGGCGGTGGTGCTCATCGGCGGCTACGCCGAAGGTTGGGGCGGGCACCTGCGCATCTCCCAGGGGGCGGTGCCTCTGGGCGCCACCAGCGGGACCGCCAGCGCCACCCTCAACTTGACCATCGTGACCGGCCAGATGATGGGATCCGGTTCGCTCGGCCCGGCCTACGTGCCCTCCGACTTCTCCGTACCCGCCAATTCGACCGTGAAGGTGACGGTGACCGACTTTGACAACGCCACCCCCCTCACCGGCGCGTTCACCAAGTTCGCCAAAGTGACCGGGACGGTGGGGAACGTGATGCAGGTGCAGGGGATCAACCCGCTCGCTCCCAACACAACGGTGGGCGGGTTGCACACCCTCAGCTACCTCGCCCCCAGCCAGGTAGCCCATACCCTCACCATCCCGCAGCTCGGGCTCAACGTCCCCATGGCCGGCCAGTCCCGCATCACCTTCGTGATCCACACCGGCAAGGCCGGCAGCTACCTGTGGCAGTGCATGGACCCGTGTGGCAACGGGGATGGCGGCTTGGGGGCCCCGATGGGACTCAAGGGTTACATGGCCGGAACCATGACGGTCACCGGCTGATCGAACCTGGCATACGCGACAGACACGCCCCGGGGAGGGGGCGACATTCCGCCCTTCGCGACCGGGCCGGGGGAGAACCTCGCAAGCGGTTCTCCCCCGGTCTTCGCGGCGGGTGAGCGGGTGAGTGGCTTCGAGGGCCGCCCGGATCTAGTGCGGGGGATGGCCATGCCGGGGACCCAGGTGGGGCGGCAGGGCCGATGCGCGGTGTCGACCAGGGAGGGCCGGCGCGGTTCGGCGGTGGCCCAGCCCTCACCGGTGACTCCTTGACGGCCGGAGCCGGGGCGGGCGCCCGAGGCGCCGCCAGCGGGATGGCTTCGAGTGCGGGCGCAACGGATTCCCCGGCGCACGGGGGCCGCGGGCGGTGAGCGCCCCGAGTCGGCTGCGCTACCAGGTGCGGGCCGAGCTGAGCGCTGGGGGCCGGGCCGTGGTCCAGGCCGGATCGACCGCCATCAGCTTCGATGCCAGCGCGGAGTCAGAGAGCACGCTACCAGGGCCGGCGGACCTCCTGGCGGCAGCTCTGGCCGCCTGCCTCTCCAAGAACATCGAGCGCTTCTCCCACATCCTGGAGTTCCGCTACCGGCGGGCCGTGGTCCTGGTCGAGGTGGAGCGCCAGCAGCCCCCGCCGCGGATCTCTAGATCCCACTACCTCATTCGGATTGACACCGAGGAGCCAGACCGGCGGCTCGAATTGCTCCATCTCAACCTGCGCCGGCACGGCACGATCACCAACACCGTGGCGGCATCCGGCGAGCTGAGCGGCGAGCTGACCCGCTGGCGGGACCCGGCAGAGCCGGGCTGAGAGACGTTCGCGAGGAACGGCAATCAGACGCCCTGGCTGCCTCGCTGACCGGAGTTGAGGCTGGCCATGGCCAGGCCCATGCGGCGGCCGGCCTCGCTGGCCGGGACGCGCAGCCCCTCGTTGGCCTCGAGTTCCCCGATCACCGCGGGGTCCAGAGCATGGACCTGAGTGCGCTCCCCGTCCCAGCGAATGGCGACGCTGCAGGGCAGCAGCGCCCCCACCTGCGGATCCAGGCTCAGCACCTGGTCGGCGATGGTGGGATTGCAGATTCCCAGGATCAGGTACGGGTTGATCTCCTTGCCGATCTTCTCGCGCAGGGTCCTCTGGACGTCGACTGTCGTGAGCAGACCGAAGCCCTGATCGGCGAACGCCTGCTGGACGGCCGTGACGGCCGCCTCAAACGGCAGGTCAAGGCTGACGCTGTTGACGTACTTCACCACTCCTCCTCAAGGAAAAACTCGGCCGGCAGCGGGCCACGCTGCCGGAATGGGTCCGTCGACCGCAGGTTCGTCCGCCGCTCCGCCCGGCTCAGCCCCGATTGTGACCGCACCTGACCGGCGACGGGCCCTGGCAAGCATCTAGAGCAGGTGCGTCGCAGGCCCAGCGCCCCCCACGGTCGGGTAGTCGTTGAGGACTGTCTTGGACATGCCGAGGACTTGATACTGCCGCACCGGGTCAGGAAACTCGGCGGCTGCAACGGTCGCTGCGGTCACCCACGGCGTGGTCATCTCGCTTCTGACTGGGGCGGAACACGGGCTGGGGGCCGCAGGGAGTGGTCGAGCTGGCGAAGACCCCCAGCAGCACCTCCGAGTCCAGGGCGCAGAGCTGGCGCACCGTACCGAAGCAGTGCCAGGACAGCGGCCGCCAGGCCCCCGGCGAGTCCGACCGCGGAGGCGGAGTGCGGCCGGGCGGTTGGACTCATGGTCAGACTTTAGCCGGTCGTCGGCGAACTCAGCCGCCCGGGCCCACTCGTAGGATTCCGTCGTTCCGGCTGGCTGGTAATGACGGGCAGGCCGACGCCCAAACTGGCGGCCGCAGCTGGTGGGTGGTTCCACTCGGCATGGCGCTGAGGGAATCACCCTAGATCCTCGGTCAGCTTAAGGCCAAGCTGGGGATATGAGTTCTACCCAGGGCTCACCGCCCGCAAGGGAACAGCGGAACAAGTTGGACGAGCGACCGATTCGCGGCAGACCTGAAAAGGAGGTCGACAAATGCGACGCAAGACTTTCGATGCGCTACTGACTTCGGTGGGTGCGATGCTGACTCTGACCTTGATCGTGGCAGGGGCGCTCATGATGTGGGGCGCGGTCTTCACTCAGAATGAGGTGCACAATCAACTGGCCTCGCAAAAGGTTTACTTCCCGACCGCAGCCGCCTTCGCTCACGCCAAGGCCGGCACCGAGATCACCCCGGGGATGAAGCCCTACCTGCTCCAGTACGCCGGGCAGGAGGTGCTCACCGGCGCCCAGGCGGAGGCCTACGCGGACCACTTCATCGCGGTGCACCTGTCCGAAATGCCCTACCACGGCGTCTACTCGCTGGTCAGCTCCGCGGCCCGCGCGGCCCAGCCCGGGAGCGCTCAGGCTGCCCAGCTGTCATCCCTTGAGACCACCTCGTTCCAGGGCACCACGCTGCGGAGCATGCTGCTCGAGGCCTACGCGTTCGGGACCATTGGACAGATCGCTCTGATCGCGTCCATCGTCGCCTTCGTACTCGCGGCGATCACCCTGATCCTCACCTTCATGGGGTACCTGCACCTGCGCCGCACGTCACCGGCTGTGATGATCTGACCCAATCCTTTCAGCGGTCCCGAGACCGGGGGAGTGTGAACCCCGCACCGAATTCGGTGCGGGGTTCCTGTTTGTCAGTAGTTGAGGCGGCCCGCCCCGGGCCAGCGCTTTAGAGGCTCGGCACCCGGGCGGGCGCGGCGGAGGCTCGCCCGAGGCGATCAGGAGGACCGGCGTCCGCGCCAGGTGGAACTGAGTAAGAGGGCCACCACCGCCAAGGGCATCAGCACCACTGCCAGCGTCGACACCCTGACTGCGACGAGCCAGGCTGCGACCACGATCACGGCGACACCGGCTGCCACCTCGGGCGTGTCGCCGATGATGAAGTCCCACCAGAAGCGACCGAACGCCGCCCCAGCGCGCCAGACGCTCAACTAGCCTCCGCTGCCTGAACCGTCGGGCGGGATCGGCCGAGACCTCGCACCAAGAGCCAGGCGACCCCTCCGTAGACGGCCAGCAGGAGCAGCAAGGCGAGGTCGGACCCCGGCCAACGGACGCCCGCGCCCTCGCCGCTCCAGAAGGTTCCGAAGCTCACCAACATCAGGCCAACTCCCAGCTTCATGGCGTTCTCGGGGACCTCACTGAGCTGACGGGCCACCGCCAACCCGATCCCGACCACCACGATCACGGCCGCCGCCGCCGCGATGGTGGCGATCTCGAGATGGCCCGAGCTCAAGCCCAAGGTGAGCACGATCATCACCACCTCCATCCCCTCCAGGAAGGCCCCCTTGAAGCTGATCACGAAGCCAGTGGCGTCGCGCCCGGAACCGGTTCGCGGCTGGCCCGACAAGCGCTCGACCTCGCGGCGGTAGATGGCGTCCTCGTCATGCTTGGCCTTGTAGCCACTGGCCCTGAGGAGTGCCTTCCGCAGCCACTGCAAGCCCAGCACCAGAAGCAGGCTCCCCACCACCAGCCGCAACACGTTGATCGGCACGTAGTGCACCAGAGCTGGTCCCAGCGCGGCCACCACGATGGCCAGGCATAGCACCGCCACAGCGCTGCCTTCCAGGGCCGACCGCCACCCCCTGGTGAAGCCTGCCGCCATGACGATGGTGAGCGCCTCCACCGTCTCCACCACGCAGGCGCCGAACACCGATAGCGCAATCAGGATGGTGGCCGTCATCA
This sequence comes from bacterium, assembly GCA_021802115.1. The sequence continues at coordinate 34,456 of JAKABA010000014.1, forward strand.
GGAGAGGTCCAACTCCTGCTCCAGCGCTGGCCGGGCCAGAAGCCGGTGCGCCAAGGGCCGCTGGGAGGCTCCGACCGGGCCGCTCACAGGCGGGTCCTGGGCCGAGTCGAACCCGAGCGGGAACGCCAGGCAACCCGCGGGGTCTACCGCGATCCCGAGGTTGGCCCCCCGGTTGGCCCGACCGGCGGATCTAACCCCCACCAGACGCGCGCCACCAGCAGTCTCCACCGCGTGGTCGTAGGCACCGGCGCGGAAGGCGCTGTCCCTCACCATGTCGTAGAGGATGCCATCGGTCCGCTCGGAAGAGCAAATCGACAGGGAGTCCGGGCCCAGCAGCAGGGATACCCGGGTCCTGGGGCTGGGAGGCTGGACGGTCGTGGCCACCACAGCCGTGGAGCCGATCCGGACTCGGCACAGCCGCTCTCCCACCAGACCGACCACCGTCCCGGTGAGGTGCCCGGACAGCCGGGTGAACTGGGCCACAAGTGGATCTGCAGGGTGCCAACCCACATCCTCCGGAGAGGCCATCTGGCAGGTCCGACCGTCTCTGATGACCGCCAGTTGGTCGGCAAGCGCGAACGCCTCCTGTTGGTCATGGGTGATGTAGATGACCGTGACGCCGCTGTCCCGCGACAGGGTGGCGATCTCGACCCGGATCTGCTCGCGCAGATGAGTGTCCAGGTTGCAGTCGCGCCACAGCCAGTCAGCGCCAACGAAAGTCCGCTCAGGGCCAGCAAGAGCCGCCGCCGGCGCGCGCCCTCTGGCACCTTTGCCAACAGAGTCACTGTCATCCTTCCCTCCCTCAACCTACACGGCCCCGGGCACCGACCCGAGGCGGACTCCGCCATGCTCGAGGGTGCCCGGCTAAGTGGGGTTTTAAGGGAAAGCTATGGCGCAGTTAAGAGCGCCCGGGGGGTGCGCGCGGACTGGGGCAGCGCCGCTCCTGGGCCACCCCGAGCGACGGCTAGGTGGGCAACTGAGCGGCATAGCGAGCGGCCCGCCGGCCCACCAACCGGCCCACCCCGATCAGGACCAGGATCATCGCCAGGATGACCAGCCCGGCCGCCCCGGCCACCTCATGTTCAAGCTGCGTGGGCAAGGTGGCGTTGAGGTAGACCACATAGGTCAAATAGCCGATGGGATGCTGGAAGAGGGTGAGCGTCGGGTTCTGGTCGGTGAACCCTACCGTGTAGAGCAGAGGCGCGGTCTCGCCAACGGCGATCGCCAGAGCCACCACCAGTCCCGATGCGATCCCCGGGATGGCGGGGGGCAACAGGGCACGCCGAAGGATGGTGACGCGGGGTAGCCCCAGGGCGATGGCGGCGTCGCGCAGGGTGGCTGGTACCTGCAGAAGCGCGACCTCGGTGGTCTTGACGACGTAGGGGAGGACGATGGCGGACAGCGCCAGGATCGCCGCCAGGAGTGAGAAGCCCCAGTGAAACTCCTGGTCCAGGACGATGTAGCCGACGAAGCCGATCACGATCGAGGGGATCCCGGCCAGGGTCTCGTAGCCGAGCCGAAGAATGCCCCCGCGGGTGGGACTGGCAAACTCCGCCAGGTATATTCCGCCGGCGATCCCCACCGGCCCGGCCACCACCAGGATGCCCACCATCAGGAGCAGACTGCCCAGGATCGCGTTCTGGAGGCCGTTGCTGGCCGTGGTGGCTGTCAGCAGATGCGCGTTGAGAGCCGGCGCCGACTGCTGCAGCAGGCTGGCGATGATGGCCAGCGACGGCACGATGACGATGGCCAGCGCCAGCAGGCAAAGGCCCCAGAAGACCAGGTCGCGTCCCCGGCGGAGCGTCGAGCGCACGGTCAGATGCCTCGACCCACAGGCAGCACCGCCCCGCCGCTGACATGTCGGATCACCAGACGGCCGATCAGATTGGTGACGACCGTGATCACCAAGAGCACCACGCCAATGGCGGCCAGAGCGTGAATCGCCATCCCGGTGGCATCGGTGAGGGCGGAGTCCAGCATGGCCACAATGGTCGCCGCCAAAGTCGAGAACGGCGAGTAGATGTTCACCGGGAAGCCGTTGAGCAGGTTGCCGCTGATCATCAGCACCGCCATGGTCTCTCCCAGCGCCCGCGCCCAGCCCAGGATGGCCGCCGCCAGAATGCCCCTCCGGACGTAGGGGATGGTCACCACCTTGGCGGTCTCGTACCGGGTCATCCCCAGCGCCAGGGCCCCTTCCTTGGCCAGGATCGGCACCGTGCGGATGAGCTCACGGGTGGTGGCGGCGATGATCGGGATGATCATGACCGCCAGGATCAGAGACGCGGTCAGCAGTCCCTCACCACCACCCACGCCCCCACGGAATATGGGGATCACCGAACCCAGCCCGGTGAGGATGGGAAAGACGTGCTTGGCCAGCAAGGGCCCCAACACCAAGATGCCCCAAAACCCATAGACAACACTGGGGATCCCCGCCAGCAACTCCAGGAAGATGGAGAGGCTGCTCTGCAGCCCGGCCGGCACCCGCTCGGTCAGGGCCAGGACCGCTCCGACCGCCACCGGCACGGCGATCAGAAGCGCGATCAACGACGACGCCAGCGTGCCGAAGATGAAGGGAAGGGCACCATAGCTCGCCCCGTGGGGAGCCAGCACACCGTGGTGGACGGTCTCCTTGGTGATGTAGAGATTGCCGAAGGTGAAGATCTGACCGGTGAAGAAGTTGGTGCCGCTGTAGACGAACGCGGGGATCGCCTCCCGAATCATCTCCGCGGCCAGGAACAGCAGCATCAGGGTTGGCACCAGGGCCGCCGCCAGGAGCGCGCCCCGCACCGCTCGGTCCCGACCGGTCAGGTCGGCATCGGCAAGCCGGCGGCGCGGGGGCACCACGGTGGGACCGGCGTCGCCGCCGGCCCCACGCGCGTTGCCAAGGAATCTCATCAAGGGGACCGCTGCTACCGGCTCACTACCCCGTGATCTTGTTGATCGCGGCTTCCACCTTGGGGATGACGCTGGTCGGCAGGGCCACGAAATTGACCGCCGAGAGGTTGCCGCCGGTGGCACCCCCGGTGGGGCTGATCGCCCAGTACAGGAACGTCCGAATCGCCTCCGCCGTGGTGGGGTTGGGCTGGGTCTTCTGGATCATCAGGTACTCGAAGTTGATGATCGGGTAGGAGTTAGATCCCGAACTGTAGATCAGCGACTGGCGCAGGTTGGACGGTGTGCTGCCAGATGAGGCATTGACCGCCGAGGTGATCGTGGCCAGGTCGGGGACCAGATAGTTGCCCGCTTGGTTCTGCAGCAGGGCCTCCTGCAGCCCCTGCTGCAGAGCTGTGTTCTCCACGCTGACTCCGATGTAGGCGACGCATCCGGGATTGGCCTTGCAAACCTGGATCATCCCGGGGTTGCCGTTGGCCGTGAGTTCGTTGGACACGGACGGCCAGGTCACGGTGGTCCCGAAGGCCGGCCCGTTGGCCCAAGCCGAGTTGGTCTTGGTCAGCAGGCTGGTGAAGATGAAGGTGTCGCCAGAGGAGTCCACCCTCCGCACTGGCACCACCTTGACGGCTGGGAGCGTGACCCCCGGGTTGATGCTGGCCAGCTGAGGGTCGTTCCACTTCGTGATCTTGCCCTCATACATCTGGGCCAGAATGTTGCCGGTTATCTTGAGGTTGGCGGGCATCCCGGGCACGTTGTAGTCAACCGCTTGAGCGGAGATTGCGATCGGGATGTTGAGCAAGCTGGGATTGGCGGCCGCCTGGGCCGGGGAGAGGTAGGCGTCCGAGCCCCCCATCTGCACCAGGTTGCCAACGGCCTCGCTGATCCCCAATCCCGAGCCGCCCGGGCCCGGAGCCAAGGTGATGTTGGAGTAGGCCGCGTGAACCTGAGGCGCCAGCACCTGCAGGTACGGATAGATCAGGGTCGATCCCGCCTCGTTGAGCGTGACGGCGGTGGACGGATTCCCCGTCGCCGCTGCGGCCAGCTGGCCGGAGCTGCTGCTCGGGGCCGGGCTTTTGCCGGGGTGGGTGGTGGTGGTTGTGCCGCAGGCGCTCAGGGCCAGCGCGCAGGCGCCGATCGCCAGTGGGATCACGCCGAATCGGGGGTTGCCGACGAATTTAGGGTGCATTGAATCCTCCCATAGAAATTTGGTGAACCTCCATCGAACTGGTGCGGGGCGTCCCCCTGGCAGTTACGCTGTTCGTCCCTCAAGGTAGGCGCGGCTCCGCTCGTCCCCAGGGTGATCGAAGAAGGCGCGAACCGGCGCCTGCTCGATCACCTCCCCGGCCATCATGAACAGGACCTCGTCGGCGCAGCGCGCCGCCTGCTGCAGGTTGTGGGTGACAAACATCACCGTCTTGCTGCCGCGGAAGCTGGCCACCAGCTCCTCGATCCGGCCGGTGCTGTGCGGGTCGAGCGAAGACGTCGGCTCGTCCAACAGCAGAACTTCCGGCTCCACCGCCAACGCTCGCGCCATGCAGAGGAGCTGCTGTTGGCCTCCCGAGAGCATGAACGGAGTCCCTCCGAGGCGGTCGCGCACGGCCTCCCAGAGGCCGACGTCCCGGAGCAGGCCCTCGGTTCGCGCCGTCACCTCACCGCGCGCCCAGAGCCCGTGGATGCGCGCCCCCAGGGAGACGTTCTCGGCAATGCTCTGGGGAAACGGGTTGGGCCGTTGAAACAGCATGCCCATTCGCCGGCGCAGGTCGCGAACGTCGGTGCCGCGAGCGTAGATGTCGCTCCCCTCCAGCAGGATGCTCCCATCGAGGTGAAATCCCGGCCGCTGGTCGTGGAGCCGGTTGAGCGACCTCAGGAGGGTGGTCTTGCCGCAGCCGGTGGGTCCGATCAGGGCGGTGACCTTGCCTCTGGCGATTTGCGCCGAGATCCCCTTCAATACCTGAGTGGCCCCGAACCCGACGCTCAGGTCGTGGAGGGCGACGGCGCCCTCGCCAACCGCCGCCGAAGCCCCGTCGGGCGGTGTCGCCCGCCTCTCCATAAGCATGTCGCCAGCATATGGAGGCTTTACTAAGACTCGGTTATGTAAAAGCTATGGGGCGATTAAGGCCCCGCCGGAGCTCAGTCGGCCAGCTGGCGGAATGCCAGACAGGCGTTGTGGCCGCCGAAACCAAAGGAGTTGTTGAGGACCAGCCGAGGCTGCACCAGGCGCACTCCCTCCGTGACGTAGTCGAGATCGCACTCCGGATCGGGCGTCTCGTAGTTGATCGTGGGCGGCACCCGTCCGTCCACGATCGCCATCACCGAGAAGACGGATTCGATGGCCCCCGCCGCTCCCAGGCTGTGCCCCGTCATGGACTTGGTGGAAGAGACCGGGATCTGCCGCGACCGCTCTCCCAGCACACTCTTGATGGCGGCGGTCTCGGCCGCATCGTTGAGCGTAGTGGAGGTGCCGTGGGCGTTGATGTAGTCGACATCCGCCGCGCTGGCCCCCGCCTTCTCCAGCGCCCGCTGCATCGCCCGGCGGGCGCCCCGTCCGGTGGGCTCCGGGGCCGTCAGGTGATAGGCGTCGGCGCTGGCACCGTAACCGGCCACCTCGGCCAGGATGGGAGCCCCCCGCCGACGCGCTCGTTGATACTCCTCCAGCACCAGAATCCCGCATGCCTCGGCGACCACGAAGCCATCTCTGCCGGCATCGAAGGGCCGGCTGGCGTGCTCCGGGTCATCGTTGCGTTGGGAGAGCGCTCGCATGGAGCTGAAGGCACCCACCGCCAGCGGGGTGATGGTCGCCTCGCTGCCCCCGGCGATGCAGGCGACAGCGTCGCCGCGGCGAATGATTTCGGCGGCCTCCCCGATGGCGTGGGCGCCGCTGGCGCAGGCGGAGACCAGGCCGAAGTTGGGCCCGCTGGCGCCGAAGCGCATCGCGATCTCGCCAGCCGCGATATCCACCATGATCATCGGAACCGTGAAGGGGCTGAGACGCCGGGGACCCTTCTCGGCCAGGGTCAAGGTGGCCTCCTCCATGACCTTCAGGCCACCGATCCCGGAGCCGACGATCACCCCCACCTCGTCGCGGTTGGAGTCGTCGATAACCAGTCCTGACTGCTCCATGGCCTCGCTGGTGGCCGCCAGCGCGAACTGGGTGAAGCGAGCGGTCCGGCTCACCTGTTTGCGGTCGATGAAGTCGGTGGGCTCAAAGTCGAGCACCTCGCCGGCCATCTGGGACCCGAAGGGTGAGGGATCGAAGGAGGTGATCCGGGCAATCCCGTTGCGGCCGGCGCAGAGCGCCTCCCAGCTGGCCCGCACCCCGATTCCTACCGGAGTCACGGCGCCCATCCCGGTGATGACCACCCGACGCGACCGGGTCTCGTCTGAACCGCTCAACCCCGCTCCTCCTCCCCAGTGCCCGCCTCGTTCAAGGCCCGGCCCAGATGCTTTTGCGAACGCGCCTCCAAGCCGACGGGATCATCGATCCCGATGGCCGTCGACCCCCAGCGGAGCAGCAGCCCGCCCCAGGTGAGTCCAGCGCCGAAGGCTACCAGACAGATCAGATCACCGCTTTGGCAGCGGCCCTGTTCCGCCGCCTCGGCCAGGGCCAGAGGGATCGAGGCCGAGGAGGTGTTGCCCAGCCGCTCCAGATTGCCGGCGAAGCGCTCCAGGGGCAGCTCCAGGCGCCCGGCGGCGGTCGCCAGAATCCGGGAGTTTGCCTGATGGGGAACAACCAATGTCAGCTGATCCGGACTGCTGCCCACGGCCTCCGCCAGACGGGCCACGACCTGCTCCAGGATCTTGGTGCTGAATCGGAACACTTCGCGCCCATTCATGGTCACCACTCTCCCCAGCGCCCTCGGTGAGGCGGTGTACCTGGGCCGGTCGGTCGGTTGGGAACTTGCCTGGAAGGGCAGGGTCCCCAGGGCCGGAGCTCCTCGGCCATCGGCGCCCAGGTCGATCGCGAGCAGCTCACTGCCGCCCACGTCCGGGCCGCCGACGAGGAAAGCTCCTGCGCCATCCCCGAAGAGGACCGCGGTCGACCGATCAGACCAGTCCACCAGCCGGCTGAAGATCTCGGCTGCCACCACCAGCACTCGCCGGCTCAGTCCGGTGTGGATCAGTGCCTGGGCCAGGGCCAACCCATAGATGGCGCCGGAGCAGGCGGCCTGGACATCGAAGGCCGGGCCGTGGGGGCAGCCCAGATCGGCCTGCAGGCGACACGCGAGGGATGGGAAGGTCTCATCTGGGGAGCTGCTGGAACAGATCACCGTGTCGACCTCGGCAGCCTCCACGCCGGTGGCGGCGAGCGCGGCTCGAGCGGCCCGGGCGGCCAGCTGCAGCAGGGTCTCCTCGGGGCTGGCTACCCGGCGCTCACGGATCCCGGTCCGGCTGGAGATCCATTCATCGGAGGTATCCAGAAAGTGCTCGACCTCGGAATTGGACACCACGATCTGGGGCAGGGCGCTGCCAACCGCCATCACCCGGCAGCCCGGGACGCCCGGACCGGTCGCGGCGTTGCCGGGCTGCGCCCTCCACACTGATCCCATCGGGTCCCCAAGGCTCAAAGTGCCCTCTAGGTTACGGGCTCGGCCCGGATTTGGCCCAGGGCGTAACCTTTCCGGCGGTGCAGGACTCTGCTTGCGTCGGTAGGGCGCCCAGGCGCGACCAATTGAGGGCACCGGAGATGCGCCAGAGCGGAATGCTCGAGAAGGGAGGACGTGGATGTCGATAAGTGCCACCTACGCCCGTTCGCAGGCCGGCCCGGATGCCGGGGCGTTCACCTGTACGGCCTGTAAGGCCACCTACCCGCTGGCCCAGGTGGCCGGCAACCTCTACGTCTGCCCAGGTTGCTCTCATCATGCGCGGATCGGCGCCCACGAAAGGGTGCGCCAGTTGGCCGACCGGGGCACCTTCCAGGAGTGGGACGCCGCCCTTGCCGGCACCGACCGGCTGGAGTTCTTCGACACCAGGGCCTATGTCGACCGTCTCGACGAGGCCCGTGTTCGGCAGCAGCTGCCCGACGCGATCCTGACCGGCCAGGCCGCCCTCCATGGACATCAGGTCGGCCTCGCCGCCTTTGACTTCGGGTTCATGGGGGGCAGCCTGTCGACCGCGGTGGGCGAGCGCCTCGCCCGCGCCATCGAGCACAGCGCCGGGGCCTGTCTGCCCTTCGTCTGCGTCACCTCATCGGGCGGCGCCAGAATGCAGGAGGGAGTCTTCTCCCTGATGCAGATGGCCAAGAGCGTGGCGGCCCTGCACCGGCTGGCGGAGGCGCACCTGCCCTTCATATCCATCCTGGTGGATCCCACCATGGGCGGCAGCATCGCCAGTTTCGCTGCCCTTGGCGATGTGATCCTGGCCGAGCCCAAGGCGATGATCGGATTCACCGGGGCCCGGGTGATCACCCAGGCGACCTACGAGCAGCTCCCGGCGGGTTTCCAGACCAGTGAGTTCCACCATGCCCGGGGCCTGATCGACCGCGTTGTCGACCGGCGCGAGCTCAAGGAGGTCCTGGCCCAGCTTTTGGCGGTCCTGGCAGGGCCGTCAGGGGAGCACAGCCAGGCTCTGGCATGACCCTCGGTGAGTCCGAGGAGTCCGCGCCTCCCGACGACGCCGCCGCCGCCTGGGCTCACGTCGAGGTTTCCCGGCATCCCGACCGTCCCTATTCGCTGGACCTGATCGAGCGCTGCCTGGACGACTTCATCGAGCTGCACGGTGACCGCCAGGGCGGAGACGATGCGGCCGTGGTCATCGGGTTGGCCCGGCTGGGCGGCCGGCGCCTAGCCGTGGTCGCCAACCAGAAGGGGCGGACCCTCGAGGAGCGCGGCCGGCGCAACTTCGGCATGGCTCATCCGGAAGGCTATCGCAAAGCGCAGCGCCTCTTTGCCCTGGCCGGTCGGCTGCAGCTGCCAGTGGTCAGTTTCATCGACACCCCTGGCGCATACCCAGGAGTGGCCGCGGAGGAGCGCGGCCAGGCCTGGGCCATCGCCCAGACCCTGGAGGCCCAGCTGGCCCTGCCCACCCCCTACCTGGCAGTCGTGATCGGCGAGGGCGGCAGCGGTGGAGCCCTGGCGACCCTGCTGGCCGACGCCGTGCTGGTCTTGGAGCATGCCTTTCTCTCCGTGGCCTCGCCGGAGGCTGCCGCCGCGATCCTGTTCCGGGACGCCGGTCAGAAGCAGCACGCCGCAGCCGCTCTCCGCTTGGAGGCGGCCAATCTGCTGGAGTGGGGGATCGCCGACGAGATCGTGCCGGAGCCACCTGGCGGCGCCCACACCGACTGGGATGCGACCGCCGCCCTGCTGCGGCCTCGCCTGGAGGAGAGGCTTCGGCTCATCACCGAGCGGGGTTTCGACCCGGCCCGAAGGCGCGAGCGGTACCGCCGGCTGGACGGCCTCTTCGAGGCCTGAACCGGGTCCCGGCCGGGGACGGCGCCCGTGGGCCCCTCTGAGGAAGTGCCTTGGGGGACCTCGATCAGGCCGCTGGCTGCCTCGGAGCCACGAAGACCAGCCTCTGGTAGACCACGTACTTGGCCACCCAGAGGAGGACATAGGTGCCGACGTAGGCGACGCTGGCCACCACCACGTGGAGGCCCCGGCCCCCCGGTGCGTGGGCGGCGGCCGCCCCCGTCGCCAGCGAGGAGACCACCAGACTGGCCCCCGTGGTGAGCCAGTAGAGCGTCATCTGGCGGCCAACTCCGCGTCGATCGGCCTCGGGCCAGATCCAGTATCGGCTGATGAGGTACGACGGGACCGTGCCCACCAGGGTCGCCAGCACCGCTGCGGTCATGGCACCGGTGATTCCGGCGGCATAGAGCACCACCAGCGCGATCTCGGAGACCACAGTCGAGAGACCCGAGGTCAGCAGGTAGCGCAGCCACCGGGACGAGCGCGCCCGCGCCAGGGCCGGGCGCAGCCACGGCCGCTGCGCGGCCCTGGCGCCAACCCAGGCTGGTACCGGGGTGGACTCATCCAAGGCGGCCTCGGGGGCCAGCTCCGAGGGGCGGACGGACGAGTCTGCCAGGGTCATGGGTGAAGCATCCCATAGGGCAGCCTCGGTGCCCTGAAACCAAACTTAGAGTCGGTGCCGCCGGCTCGGCGGGGACCGTCCCGCCCGCGCTGGCCGCCCGGTTCAGGTCACACCCCGCCCTGGCCGTCCGCCCGGCTGGCGGCCGCCTGAAGCTGCTCCCAGAGAACGGCCACGTCCTGCGGCTCGGTCCTGAGGCCCCCGATGGTGGCACGCAGGACGAAATGGCCAGCGAGCACCGCGTGCGAGATGAAGACCTCGCCAGCCGCGTTGACGCGGGCCATCAGGTCGCGATTGTGAGCTTCCAGCTCCGCCTCCGAGTTGAGACGCTCTGGACGGTGCCGAAAGCACAGGGTCGACATTGGCATCGGAGCACACATCTCCCAGTCCGACGCGGCCTCCAGCTGAGCCCGCAGCCACCCGGCCATCGCGAGGTGGCTGCGCAGCAACCTCTCCAGCCCCTCCTGGCCGAAGTAGCGAAGCACCATCCAGAGCTTGAGCGCACGCATGCGTCGCCCCAGCGACACCCCGAAATCCATCAGGTTGCGGGCGCCGAAGCCCTGGTCCCGGTCGGCCTCGGGAGTGGCCAGATAGTCAGGGACCAAGGAGAACGCCCGTCGCAGGACCTCCGGTCGCGTGGTCAGCAGGACCGAGCAGTCGAGCGGTGTGAACAGCCACTTGTGAGGGTTCATCACCACCGACTGCGCCCGGGAGACGCCGGCGAAGACTCCCCTTCGCTCCGGCAGGATGGCCAGGGCGCCCCCATGGGCGGCGTCGATGTGCAGCCACAGCCCGTGGCGCTCGCAGATGGTTGCGATCTCGTCGACCGGATCGATGCTGGTGCTGGCGGTGGTTCCCACCGTGGCCACCACCGCGCAGGGGCGGTGGCCGGCTTGAAGGTCAGCTTCGATCGCCTGAGCGAGGGCGTGTGGATCCATCCGGAACTCTTCATCGGAGGCGACCGCCCGAAACCCGGTCCGGCCCAGCCCCAGGGTGACCACGGCCTTCTCCACCGAGGAGTGCGCCTGGTCGGAAGCGTAGACACGCAGAGCCGGAAGCTCCGGCCGGCCGGCCAGGCCCAGCTCGCGCACCTCCGACCCGGCGGCCTCCCGCGCCGCCGCCAGGGCCACCAGGGTCGAGGAGGAGGCGGTGTCGTTGATGTGCCCGTCGAAGGTGTCGGGTAGACCCGTCATCCGCGCCAGCCAGCGGCACACCACCCACTCCAGCTCGGTCGCGGCGGGGCCGGTGCGCCAGAGCATGGCATTGGCGTTGAGCGTGGCGGTGAGAAGCTCCCCCAGGATCCCGGCGCCGGCGGCCGAGCTGTTGAAGTAGGCGAAGAAACGAGGGTGGTTCCAGTGGGTGCTGGCCGGGATCAGGAGGTTCTCGATGTCCGCCATGATCGCCTCCATGGGCTCCCCCGCCCGGGGAGGCTCCCCTGGAAGCGCGGCAGCCACCGCCCCGGGCTCGACCCGGGCCAGAGGGGGCAGGCTGGCGACCTGTTCGAGATAGGCCGCCGCCAGGTCGACCGCGGCGTAGCCGTGGCGTCGGAACTCAGCTGGCGACATGTCCCTCTGCAAGGCCGCCCCCTGGTCGGACTCGGCCCCGGGGGTCCGGGTGGTCATCCGGCCGCGCCCACGTCGGCAGCCCGGGCGGCGGTGAAAGCGCGGCTTATCCCCACCGCATAGTGCTCGGCGCCCAGGGTGATGAGGTGGAGGCGCAACCCGGGGCGGTGGCCGATCTCGGTCGCGATCTCAGCGGCCACCGCGACCCCCTCTCCATCCGCCATCCGGTGGGCCGTGGGCTCCGGTATCGGCAGGGCCGGCAAGGCGGCACGGACGAAGGCCAGGCTCCGAGCGGAGCGGATCACCCCCACGCTGGCAAAGATGGCCACCCCCGGGGGGAGCACGTCGCGGGCGTCTTCAAGGAAGGAATCGAAGGCGTCGAGATCGAAGATCATCTGGGTCTGCACGAAGTCGATCCCGGCCGCCACCTTGCGCGCCAGCAGCCGCAGCTCGCGGGGGCGCTCAGCGAACGGGTTGACCACGGCGCCCCGCAGGAGATCGTGCGGCTCAGCCCAGGTGGGGATTCGCGCCAGCACATCCACCACGCTGATCCCGGGGTCGACCATCCCCTGGTTCCGATCCCCGCGCACCACCAGCACGCCGGCCGCGCCCAGAGCGGCTGCTCCAAGCACCTGCTGCTGGAGTCCCAGCAGGTTGCGGTCGCGACAGGAGAGGTGAACGATCGGCCTCAGGCCGTGGGCCAGGCAGGCCGGTACGGCCGCCAGGGGCGAGAGCCTGGGCCTGCCCATATGGTTGTCGGTGAGACCCACGACCCCCACGGCCTGGGCCAACTGGGCGAGCGCCTGGCGGACCGGCTCCAGCTGGGCGTGGCGCGGCATGGAAAGCTCGGCGGAACGCTCGGCGGCAGGAAACACGATGCACCCAATATATTGACCTCGCAAGAGATGGGAAAATTCATCCTGATGGCGGATGGCAAGGCGGCTCTGGGCCAGCCAGAATCCAACTTGGCCGAGGTGCCTCCTTCGGATTCTCCGTCCCATCCGATTCGAACTCATCGCGTTGGCTGACTCCGCACCCGCAGCCTCCCCCGCGGGTGCCCCGGGCGTCGTGGCGCCCAGTGACGGGGTCCCAGTTCTGGAGGTTAGGCACCTCGGCCGCTCGCTCTCACTGGGAGAGCAGGCGCTGGAGATCCTGCGTGACATCACCTTCGCCATTCCCAAGGGCGAGTTCGTGACTCTGATGGGCCCATCTGGCAGCGGCAAGAGCACCCTGCTGGGCTGCATCACCGGGCTGGACACGCCCAGCACCGGCCAGGTCTTCCTCAACGGGACCGACATATCCTCGATGCGCGAGTCGCAGCTGGCCGGCATCCGCAACCGCACCGTGGGCATGGTCTTCCAGGCATTCAACCTGATCCCGACCCTCACCGCCCGGGAGAACGTCGAGGTGCCGCTTTACGCGGGAACCTGGAAGGGGTCCCCGACCTCCAGGTCGGAAGAGCTGCTGGGGCTGGTCGGCCTCTCGCACCGCCTGGAACATCGGCCCAACCAGCTGTCGGGAGGTGAGCAGCAGCGGGTGGCGATCGCCCGTGCCCTGGCCACCCAGCCCCCTTTGGTGGTCGCCGACGAACCGACTGGCAATCTGGCCGCCGCCCAGGGCAAGGAGCTGCTGGAGCTGCTCTGGGACCTCCGTGACAAGCTGGGAACCACCTTTGTGATCGCGACCCATGACGCCTCGATCACCCCCTACGCGACCAGGATGCTGCAGCTGGCCGACGGGCAATTGGTGGGCGACCATCCCGGCCCCCGCGCCGACGTGGCGTGAAAGCCGGGCTCTACCTCCGCTACACCACCCGCTCCCTCCGCCGCGGTGGGCGCAGAACCGTCCTGGCGGCCTTCTGTGTGGGGGTCGGGGTGATGGCGATCGTGGGCCTGCAGCTGGCGGCCGCCATGGTCACCGCATCCCTCACCTCCAACGTGCGCCAGGCTAATGGGGGTGACGTCTCCGTGGTGTCAGTGGCGGTCCCCCTGCCGTCCTCTGAGCTGGGCACCTTCGCCACGCTCAAGGCGCAAGGCCGAATCACCAACTTCACGGCGGTGCGTGAGGACCAATCCACCCTGATCGGGAGCGGCGGCCAGGGCGTCTCCGCCGTGATCGACGCGGTCGACCCCCGGAGCTTTCCCCTGGTCGGGAGCCTGCTGCTGCGCCCTGGGGCGCTGGGCGACTTCCACCAGCTGATGGAGCGGCCCAACACCATGGTCCTGTCAGGTGGCGTCGCCAGCCTCCTCAGGGCAAGGGCGGGCAGCCGGGTCCGTGTCAACGTGGCCGCCGCCAAGCACAGGATCCTCTGGACCGTCGGGGGCATTCTCCAGGGCAGCCCTCCGGCCGGCCTCAACCAGGACGTCCTGGTGTCCAGCCTGACCCTGGACCAGGCGCTGACCGCCTCCGCCCCCAACGAGTACGGTGCCATCTACGTCACCACCCGCGACTCCAAAGCCGCCAGTCAGGTGGCGGGTCGGCTCCGCAGCCAGTTCCCGCTGGCGACGGTTTCGACGGTTCAGCAGGCCCTCAACTCCGACCAGAAGGCCAGCCAACAGCTGACCCAGTTCCTGTCGGTGGCGGGGCTGGCCGCGCTCCTGATCGGGGGGATTGGAATCATCAACACCATGCAGGTCAGCATGGCCCGCCGGCGGCTCGAGATCGCCATGCTCAAGACCACCGGGTACCGGCGCCGCGACCTCTACCTGCTCTTCGGCCTGGAGGCCGCTCTGCTGGGCCTGGGGGGTGGGGTGGCGGGAGCCCTGGTGGGAATTGGGCTCTCGGACGGGATCCGAGCCCTGCTTCAGAACGTGGCGGCGATCGATATCAACTTCGTCGTCAACTGGGAGGTGGTGCTGGCCGGGGTCGGCATCGGCGTCGCCACCACCTGCATCTTCGCGATCCTGCCGATCGTGCGCCTGAGCCGGGTGCGTCCTGCGGCGGTGCTCCGCGACGACCCCGGCCCTCCCTCCGCGGCCTCGATCGGGACCAACTTTCTGCTGCTGGCGCTGGTCGGAGTCCTGTTCTGGCTGCTGGCTTCCGCGATCCTCAGCTCGGCGGTGCTGGCCTTGGAGCTGGTGGTGGGGAGCGCCATCGCCCTGGCCCTGCTGACAATGCTGTTCAGCCTCGCCCTCTGGCTGGTCGGCCACCTGCCGGTGCCGGAGCGTTTCACCGCCAGCCACCTGCTCCTGGTGACCGGGGGCCTGGTGATCGCCATCGCCATAACCACGGTCGCCAGCCTTCGAGCGGTGGGCGCGCTGATGATCGCGATCGCCCTGCTCGGCTACCTGGTGGTGGTGCTGCCCCGCCCGATCCAGTCCACGATCCGGCTAGCCCTGCGCAATGCGTCCCGGCAGCGCACCCGGACCGCCGGGACGGCGGTGGCCCTGTTCGTCGGGGTCTTCGCGGTGGGCCTGATACTGGTCCTGGGAACTGACATCCGCGCCGACCTGGACAGCATCATCACCCGGGCCACAACCTACAACGTGATCGCGGTCGCGCCTGGCCAGAGCCAGCAGCAGTTGCTCCGGGCCGCGCAGCGCCTGCATCCCAGCGGCGAGCTCTCAACCGAGGCCGCCGTGACCCTGCCCGTCAGCATCAACGGCAAACCCTTGGCCGCGGCTCTGGGCTCGAGATCGGGAAGCTCCTCCGCCCGGGACGCGGTCTTTCTGTTCAGCGGGATTCAGGGTTTCCCGGTCCAGAACGGGGTGTTCCCCGGGGTGCGCATCACCGCCGGGCGACAGCTGACAGCGATCGACCAGCGCCGCAACGGCGTGCTGGTGAGCGCCTCCCTCCGCCAGAGTCCGTACCACCTGGCCGTGGGCGCCAGCATCGTGGTGACAAATCCGCTCGCCAGCCACCCCGTCCCGGTCGACCTGACGGTGGTGGGCTTCTACAGCCCAGCCAGTTCCAGCTCCAAGAAGGGGATCTCGATAAGCACCACGGTGGCGCCCATCCTGGCCACCGACGCCACCACCCGGTTGGTGGGTGGCGCCAACGTGGAGCAGGTGCTGGAGCTGAAGTTCCCACCCAACCGGGCCGACGCTGCCGCCGCCGAGCTGCGGGCGGCCGACCAGGGGGCCCAGGTGGTGAGCCTGGCCGACTTCACCCTGATCATCGACCAGTTCCTCAACAACGCCATCCTCTTCCTCACCGCCATCGCCTCCCTGGCCCTGCTGGCGGGGATCGTGATCATCGCCAACTCGGTGGCCCTGGCGCTGCTCGAGCGCAGGCGCGAGATAGGTATCGAGAAGGCGGTGGGCCTTGGCAGCCGGGCGGTCCTGGGCCAGGTCCTGATCGAGACCGCGACCGTGGCCTGGCTGGGAGCTACCGGGGGAATGCTGGCGATCGCCCTGGTGCTGCTGCCCCTCAGCCGCTTGGTGGTGAAGATCAACCTTGGCATACCCACGCCGCTGGCGCTGGCGATCGTCCTTGGCGCCATCCTGATCGCGGTCGGGACGGCCGCTCTGGTGGCCTGGGGACCGGTCCGGATCCGGCCGCTTGAGGTGCTGCGCTACGAGTGACTACTCCTCTCAGGACCGTTCCTGGCGCGCCCAGGCGAGACCAACCAGGGCGATGCCCGCTCCCAGGGCAATGTAGATCGGCTGCAGGGGAGGATCGTTCGAGTAGCCGATGATCGCGATTTCGACCGCCAGCCAGGCCAGCAGTCCCGCCCCGACCAGCAGCGCCAGCAGCGGAGCCGACCAATGGGCCCACCAGGCTGACGCAGCCGCCAAGAGCGGGTCCACCCCCAGGACTGTGAAGGGGACCAGCCCGGGCACGAAGTAGGTGTCGAACGGTGAACCGCTCAGCTGTGAGGTGGGCATGGACAGGATCTGGCCCTGAGGGCCGAGCATCAGCTCCATCCCCCCGGCCAACGCGCCTACGGCCAGCAGGACCTCGAGCCGGCGGCAGCTGTGCCAAGCTTGCTGCGCGCTGGCCCCCGGTGACAGGCTCCCCGTCCTCCGTGCCTGGCTTGCGCCCGTCGGGTCGGTGCACGGCGCGTTGGTCAGGGCCCAGGGGCGACCCCTGTTGATGTCGCCAAACCGACTCGCCAGCCCGTGCCTCCATGAGCCCTTTCAGACGAGCCCAGACCACCCGCTCCTGATGGCGGCTCCGGCTGGCAACCCAGGGCGCCACCAGGCTCAAGAGGCCAGGCGGGCGGAGGCCCCAGTCCCAGCGCATCCGAGTCCCGGCGGCGACGGGCTCGAAAGCGATGCGGCTGCGATTGTCCATCGAGGGCGCGTGGGTGACCTTCGTGAGCCGTCGAGGCCGCTCGCAGTTGGCCACCTCGACCATCAGCTCGGCTCGTCCGCGAAGGCCAGCCATCTCGACCAGGACGCGCGTACCCACTCCGACGGCGCCCTCGGAGACCTGCACGGAACGAGTCATCTTGGGTTGTATAACGACTCGTTTCGTTCGTGGGCGACGAAGTCGAACACTTCGCCGAGGGGCCGGTCGATGACTATCTCTCCTCGGATTCGTGGGATCGCTAGGGCACTCCGGTCAACCGCGCCTCACCCGGCGAAGGCCGGGGATGGAGTTTGCCCAAACCGCTGGTGGCGCCGCGGCGGCTGCTCGAGGCCCGACCTGCTGGCGGGGCCGGTCGCGGGCCGTCCCACAGCGCCCAGCCCGGCGACCGGCTCGGTGACGACCTCGAACTGGACGTCCGACCCGGTCTGGAATTGGACCAGCGGGAAGGTCGCCTGGGTCAGGCGCGCCATAGGGGAGAGAGCCGCGGCGTCAGAGGCGATGCCTGAGCCGGGGTCCACCATCGCCGTCTGGACGCCGGCACGGCGGCCCTCAAACGGAGTGGTGTCCGAGCCCAACTTGGCTTGTCTGTCGAACTCGGCCGGGTCGCTCCAACGCTCGGTGAGCGCATCTCTCGCTGTCGCCTGGACGAGCGTCCCCTGGCGGAAAGCGGTGCCGGTGGGGTCACCGCGCAGGTAGCGGAGTGAGGCGGGCCGACCCGCCGGACCGACTGGCCCAGAGGCCCGCGCTGATGCCCTGACAGGGATTGAAGAGCCCCCCGTGGGGTCGTGCCGTAGGCGCGCGACGATGCCACCGAGGCCGCGCGACCAGCGGCTCCGGCAACCCAAACTCGCCACCTGGGGACCGACGCCCCGCACCCCACCTGGCTCACGACGACTCCCTCCGTTCCGTGCCTTCCGCCGACCACAATCAACCCGGGAGGCCCTCCCCTTACGGGGGGCTCTCCCGCCGATCAGCGTGAGGATTTCACTCGGCACCGTTCCTGCGGAGTGCCCATTAGTGACACCCGGTCGGGACGAGCGGTCTTTCCCGACCTGGACGCTGCCAAGGTTGCCGTCGCCGTTTCGGGTCTTGCGCCACTGCTCCTTGGTGATCCCGGCCTGGTCGAGGTGCAGGCGGTTGCGCAGGAGCCGCTTGCCGCCCCTGGTGATGTGCACCCGACCGGCTTTCACATCCCGATCCAGGCGGGTCTTTCTGGCCTGCAGGTGCTGCAGCCGCTGCCGCTTCATGGCCAGCTCCCACTCCGA
>JAKABA010000015.1 GCA_021802115.1 bacterium
TCGACGCTGACGCTCGTCCAGGAACCCTTCGAGAGCTTGATGTCGGGCCGCGACCAAAGCATCTGTCTCCATCCGCCAAGTTTAGGCCCTACCGGTCAGGAGTGCAACTAATTCTTTAACGTTGCCTTAGTCCCTCGGCCAGGGCTCAGCCCCTGGGCCCAGGCGGTGCTGGGGCAGGGACATCTTCGAGGTCATTGGGCATCACCACCGCTCCGGTCGTGCTAGCGGGATCTCGCCCCATTCGGGGAGATGTCCGTCTCGATCCCGCTTGTGTGCGTGCCGATCGGCGCTCCACCGTGTGGCGAGTCTAGGCAGGCGATGGTGAGCCGAGCTGATGGATGATGGCATGGGTGTCCCGGTACAGCTGCCGGTACAGGGAGTAGCGCTGATCGTAGAGGTCCTTGACCCGGGGGTCGGCGGAAACCGTAGCCACCACCGGGTTCCAGGGCTGGTCGGGACGGACCAGCCCCAGCCCGACTCCGGCCATCCACGCATCGCCCAAGCAGGCGCCCACCGACTCTCGATGAACCTGCTGCTGCATGCCGCAGACGTCCGAGACGATCTGGATCCAGGAACGGGCCCTGGTCCCGCCCCCCACGGCCGCAACCCGGACGGGTGGCCCGGCCACGCCGGCCATTGCCTCCAGATTGTGGCGGACCCCGAACGCGGTGGCCTCGAGGAGGGCCCGGAAAATGTGACCCCTGCCGTGATTGAGCGTCAGGCCCGCGATCACGCCCCGGGCCCCGGGGTCGAAGCGGGGGGTCCTCTCCCCTGCGAAGTAGGGAAGTGCCAGTAGGCCCTCAGAGCCAGCCGCTACCCTCGCCGCGGCGTCAAACAGGTCGTCGAAGGAGCTGCCTGAGAGGTCGCGGAACCAGGATGTGAGAGCACCTGAGGTGGCCATTCCTGCGGCGAGAGTCAGTTGATCGGGCAAAATCCCTCGGGTCAGCCAGAGATGGGGACTTGGCCGAGCTGAGGTCGAGATCTGGACCAGGAACATGGTGGTGCCGTACATCAGCATCAGGTCACCAGGACTTCGAACCTCGACTGAGGCCGCTTCCGCCCAAGCGTCGATTGTCCCCGCTACGACTGGGGTCCCGGGGGGTAGGCCCGTGGCGGCGGCGGCGGCGGCGGTGACTTGGCCCACCTCATCCAATGGCGAGCACAGTCTGGGGAGCTCTAAGCCTGGGGCGATGAGCTCGGCCCAGTCCGAGGCCCACTCACGCTTCACGAGGTCATACATCGGGTTGCACTGACTGGCGGAGTGGTGATCGAGTATGTACTCGCCGGTCAAGCGGTGCACGATGTGAGAGCTGGCCATGAGGAACCGATGGCACCGCTCCCACACCTCGGGCTCATTGCGGCGCAGCCAAAGCAGCTTGGGTCCGACCGCCTGGGAAGTCAGCGGCGAACCACCTCGTGCCAGAATTCGGTCAGACCCTAGGGTCTGGTTCAGTTCGTCTATCTCCAGGGTGGCCCGGGTGTCCACGCCGTAGAGGATCGCGGGTCGTAATGCTGTTCCATCGCGCCGCGCGGGCAGCAGACAAGGGCCTATGCCGCTCACGCAAAGTGCCGATGGCGACGGGAGCCCGCCCTCTAGCAGCTCGCGGCAGATCGCCTTGAAGTCGGCCCACCAAATTGCGTCCGCGTCATGCTCGAACCATCCGGGCTCGGGCGTGGACGTCGCGTGAGCTCGCTCCGCCCCGCGCAGAACGTGGCCTTTGTCGTCGGTCAAGCAGCCCTTGGTCGAGGAGGTGCCGATGTCCACCCCCATCAGAATTGTGGTCATGTCGCTTGGCCAAATCCGTCGAAGTCGATGTCGGTTAGGTGGCAGAAGGCGCGCAGAGCCTCAATATGGTGTCCGGGGACCGCGTGGATGTGGTTGGCCCCGAAGCGATCCAGCACCTCCTCGGAAGCTGCGGCCATCCGCACGAAGGCGTGCGGCCACTCATAGGTGGATGCCTTCATCAGCCGCTGGGTGGTCTCGTCGTCAAGGTTGACGATCTCCCCCTTGATGACCTGCATCCGGTAGCGCCCATTGGGCCGGTTGAGCCGGGCCAGAGTGACCTCCCCGGGGGCGGCGACATGGTGGATCGAGGCTCCACCAGCGGGAAAGTAGAACCCCTCCGGCAACAGGTGGACCCGCCTCATGTTCTCCAACGGATCCTCTGATCGCGCCGCATACCAGGTGGCGTGCTGACCCGAGTTGCAGAGGTCCCAAACGTCGTTGTCGCGGTCGTAGCACCGAAGGTCGGCGAACAGCACCGGAGTGTGGCTCAGGTGCTTGAGCACTTGCATAGTGAGGGCGCCGTCCATGTCGGCCTCGGTTGCGCAGACGTGGGTGTCCTTGGGCCCCTCCCAGTCATAGGGGTCGTTGAGAAAGGCCTCAGTCACGTCCATGGTCGCGAAATGCGTGGTCAGCTCCGGCTGGCCCTTGATACCCGAGAAGTCAAGGTGCCACTCGTCGATCAACTCGCGCACAGCGTGATAGGACCGCACCTGGCGCTCAAGCAGATCCGGGGTCAGCTGCCGCCCGTCGTAGCGGACCTCAGCCGCGTGCTGCTCTAGCCAGAGACGGCCAACCCGGGCGCGCTCAGGACTGACCAGCGCGGCCCGCCGCACCACCTCCCATTGATCGATCTCCTCGACGTCGATCCCGAACTTCGCCATCCACTGAGCGGGATCGGATACCGCTGTATACATCCCCATGGGGCGCCCGCCAATCCGTCCGAAAGTGCGCCCCCGTAGCCCAGTCTGGGCCGAGCCAGCGGCGATCCAGGAGGCGACTCGGGCCATGACCGCAGGTGCTGTGATATCACCCCAGGCTCTACCGTAGCGGCGGCCTGTCTGGTCGAGAGCACCCGCGGCGGCCAGCATCCCCACCATGCCGGGGTACTGCGGCGAGATGTTGGAGAAGAGCAGGATCGGGCCCGGCGTTTGAGTTGCCGCCAGGACCGCGAAGTTGGGGAACGCCCAGACTGGAAAGTTGAAGATCGTGACGTCGGGGTGACCAGCGGCGACCCGGCTGGCCTCCATGACGGCCAGCTCGTTACTCTCGATGATCGCCTCCGCAGTGACGATGTCGTGCCCTTGGGCGCGCAGGTGACCGGCGATCTGTTGCTCGAGCTGGGCGACGAACTCCCGCAGATCCGTGTTGACAAAGCTTCTCCCGTCAGAGAAGTTGAGCAGCCCGACTCTAGCCATTGGTCACCCTCCCCCAGCCGATTTCATTCGTCCCCGGGAGGACTGGCGGATCTCCAGGTGACACGCAAAGCAGATTCGCACCGGTGGAAGTGTCCTGTCGGCCATGCGCGCAAAGAGTCTCTCGACCACCGCCTCGGACATCTCCCGGAGCGGCTGAGCAAGGGTGGTGAGCGCAGGGTCCAAAAGGCTCGCCCAGGGCGGGTCGTCGAAGGCGACTATGCCCACCTCCTCTGGAAGCAGAATCCCACTGGCACGCAGCGCCTGTAGAGCTCCAATGGTCATCAGGTTGTTGGCGATCACCAGAGCGTCGAGATCAGGGCTCTGAGTCAGAAGTTGCTCGGCCGCCCGGCGGCCGCCTTCCACAGCGAAGTCTCCAATTGCCGTCAACGGCTCAAATCCGGCCGACTCGATCGCGGAGCGGTACCCCGCAAGCCGTTCGGCCGCGGTCGAGAGCAGCTCACCGCCGCCGATGAAGCCGATGCGGCGCCGGCCCGAGTCCACCAAAAGCTGGGTGCCGAGGGCGATCGCCGCGGCATTGTCCGCTACCACAGCGTCAGCCCTGGGGTCGGCCACCGGGCGGTCGAAGGCCACCACCGGAACCCCGAGGTCGATCAGGTGGGAGATGGCGTCGTCACCGTCCGCGGTTGGCGAGATCACGACTCCCATGACGCGCTCGGAGGCCATCACCTCAAGGTAGGACGACTGTTTCTGAGTATCCTCGGCGGTGTTGCAGAGCAGGACTCGGGTTCCCCGATCGTAAAGGGCCGCCTCGATGGCTCGAACCATGCTTGCGAAGTGGGGGTTCTCGATGTCAGAGACCAGTACCCCGACCGTGGCAGCCTGGCCTCGGCGCAGGTTTCGGGCCAGCTGACTGGGCTGGTAGTCGAAGCGACGGGCCGCGTCCAGCACTCGCGCCCGGATGCCCTCGGAGACTGGGCGAGAACCGCTCATGACCCGGGAGACCGTGGCCGGTGACACGCCCGCCAGCTTGGCGACGTCGTAGATCCGTACTCGCATCCGGTGGGGCGGGGGGTTCATGAAATCGATGTCCTAAGATCGCACAGCGGGACTGCCCCTGTCAACCGATCATGGCCGCACCTGAGCCCAAGCGACGGTTCAAAGGCTGATGACACGAATCCAATCGCCCCCCTATGGCTCCGCCGCCTTCCCCCTGCCGCTCCCGCCGACCGGCACCGACCGCGCAAGTTAGCCGGCTGGAGAGGACTGCGCCAGGCGCGCTTCGACTTCGGATGCCAAGCAGGGTCTGACCACCAGCCGTCGGTGTGAGCCACGCCCGACGCTGCGACCGGGCGACCAGGTTTCGGCGGTAGAGAGCTGGGCCGGTCGAGCCGGGGCCAGGAACCTACCCGTGTGCGCGCCAACCCGGACGGGGATGGCCAGGAGGCGCGACCAGCTACCGTCGGTGCCCGCCTATGATTGGGACTCAGCGGCCAATTTCTGCGACCGCCGGACCGCGGGAGCCACCCTGGCAAGGGAGGGGATACGTGCCAGTAGACATGTCGGAGCCCATCGTTGCGTTCGCGTTGACGGACTTAGCGGGCCGCCTCCGTGAGGGCCACCTGCCTGACCGCAGCTTTTACGCAGCCAGCACCATGAAGGTGGCGGTCCTGGTCGATGTCTTCCGGCGCCACGATGCCGGTGTGGCCGATGTGGATTCCCTGGTCACGGTGGCCACCATGTTCCGCTCCGGTGTGGATGGATCCTCATTCGCGATCGACCCCGATGAGGTTGATGCCGAGCTGTCTGCCCGGGTCGGAGATCAGGTGTCGATACGGTATCTGGCCGAACGCATGATCACGGTCTCGAGCAACGACGCCACCAACCTGCTGCTTCAGCTTTCAGGTTTCGAGGGCATAGCCGTTCTGCTGAAGGACCTCGGCGCGCACAGGACGGTGGTACAAAGATTGCTCGATGATGGTCGCGCGCGGGCCGCGGGCCGAGATAACCGCGTCACGCCAGCCGACCTGTCCCGGCTGATGACGGCGATTGCTGGAGGGGTAGCGGCAAGTCCGCGGAGCTGTGCAGAAATGGTGGCAATTCTCGAGCGCCAACACTACCGGGACGAGATCCCTGCGGCCCTTCCCGCCGGAACGCGCGTGGCGAACAAGACGGGCTGGGTTACCGGCATTCTCCACGATACCGCTTTGGTCTGGCCCCGCGACGCCGCTCCCTACTGCCTGACGGTGTGCACCGAGGGTTTCCAGGACCAGCAATCCGCCCGTCAGGCCATTCAGGAAGTCTCCGCCCGCGCATGGGCGCGCCGGGAGCCCGCGGACCGGGGAGAGGCCAACCTGTGATCGGAACCGATTGGGGGCAGCGTCACACGAGCCGCTGATTCTCCGCTGGCAAGACGTTTCCGAGCTGATTTGGTGGGGGTGCGACTTGGCTGGGGACTGGGCGGTGCCATCTCCGTGGCCGGCCGAGCCGGAAGCGCGACGCTGGCCAGGTGCCGGGCCTGAGAGCGGTCTCCACCTGGCGCCGGTGGTACCGATGCGCCTTGTTGTGACCTCGGCGCGGCATCTCGGGCCGGATGTTGCCGCTGTCAGTCGACGTGTATAAGTTGCTGCCGTCCAAGGCGATCACCTCATCGCCAAGGGACGTCGGGACGGTGTTTTAGGCCGCCTCACCCGTGATTGCTCCCGGGACCGCCTCTGGCACGAGGTCCACCGTCCGCCAGCAGTACCGGTTGGTCGTCTGGTCGGGGATGTCCCGCAGCCCCGGCCCAGGGCGGGTGCCTCCAGCCACTCGGCGAAGCCTCACTTGGTTGACGGTGGCCATGACCACGGAGGTGCCCGCGCAGGGCGCCTGGTTGCCCGGTTGGAGGCGGTGCCGTTCGACGGTGGCGGCCAGATCCAGATCCCGCGCCAGATGGCAAAGCCCCGCCACAGCCCTCACGTGGCCAGTCCGCCCCGTTCGGGGTCAATGCTCCCTGCCGCATGGCCACCAGCTGATCGAGCTTGCCCAGGTGGACCTGATCGGCATGGCTGGGCTTGCCACTCAGAGCGCCCGAGCGGACCGCAACGTGGTGGGCACGTCCGCCGATCAGCTTGCTGACGCTGAGGCGCCTCATCTGGGCACGATCACTCCACGTTCCACCGCTCCCTGGTGAAAGTCGCCCATGGCCGTGACTTTCGGCGCTCGTGCGGAGTCAGCGGTCACATTCGGGGCGATGCCGAACCGTCACCCCTAACCACTCTTCCCGACTCCCCTCGCAGCCATCAGGGCCGACGTCTCGCACCCTCAACTTCCGAAGATCGCGCTAGGCCGTACCGCCATTCTGTGGGGTTGCGCGCGTCAGGGGATAGGTGGCGTGGTACATCTTGACGACGAGCCCGCTTGCGTCTCGAACCAACTGCAGCTCCTCGCCTCTCTCCGGGCCACTCGCGGTGACGAAGACGTCTGGGCGAACTTGGCGAAAGCGGTTGGGGGCGGCGTCGGCCGGCGCGTCCGCAGCCACCGATTGCAACTCCCCATCCCTCCAACGAAAGACGACCTCACTCCATTCGGACCACCACCTTCCCAAAGCGCTCGCAAATTCAGTGGGCGGCTGGTCAGCGGGTTGCCACGGGGTGGGGTCAAGGGTGTCTTCTTCGACAACCTCCAGGATCCCGGCAGCCAGTTGGCCAATGTCCACGCCCGCTGTTGAGTTGGTGAATAAAACGACACTGTTGCCGCTGGCAGGCGATCCCAGAAGTGCGGCCAGGAATCCCGGCATGGCCCCGGTGTGGCCCACAAAGACCCGTTCCCCCTGCCGTCGCAGCACCAGTCCGAGGCCAAAGGCTGTGGTCCAGTGCTCCAGATCCGCGATCACCCGTGGCGCGCGCATTAGCTCGAGCTGGGTCGCGGGGAGGACCTCCGGATTGCCTCGAATGAGAAAGTCGATCCATCTAGCCAGATCCGTTGCGGTGCTCCAGAGCTGGCCGGCCGGCGCGAGCGCGCCACTGTCCCCGGGAAGCTCCGCCACAATCTCGTCCGTGAACGGGAGCACGGAATATCCCTGGGCCGCTGGGGGCTGGGGGAATGTGGTGGTCCGCTCCAGGCCAAGGGGTTGGAGGATTCGCTCTGTCACCTGGGACTCCCAGCTCTGGCCGCAGACCTGTGCCATCAACTCGCCGAGCAGAGCGAAGCCGAGATTGGAGTAGTGCCACCAGTAGCCGGAGGGATAGAGAAGTCGTGCCGCCGCCGCATTTCCCGGTAGTTGTTCCCGGCTGGGGAGGGCACCGCTGGTCCCTACCTCGGCGGTTGCCTCCCGCTGCAGGCCAGAGCTGTGGGTCAGGAGCGACGCGATGGTGAGATCTGGGTGGGGCGCGTTAATCCAGTGGCGTCCGATCGGGTCGGAGAGCCCAATCCGTCCCTCCGCTACGAGTTGCATCACACCAACGGCGGTGAATGTCTTGGTGATCGATCCGACCCGGTATTGGACGTCGAGGCCGGGGGAGGTGGCCGTTGTGAGGTTCGCAGAGCCCAAGAGGACGGAGTCGAGGATCCGCCCGTGACTCGCGACGCCGACCACAAGGCTGGGAAGCCGACACACGCGCTGGGCGTCGGAGGCAAGCTGACGTAACCGCCGGGCGGCACCGTCCGACAGCACCTTGTCCATTGTTGCGATGTTAACGGTCACAGACGGCGCACTGTTAAGGAGCTGGCGGTGGCCACCGCGCTGGCTGTCGACGTTGAGGTTTGGTCCAGGCGGCCGAAGCCGTCCAGGTCTGTGCACCGGGCTGAATATCGAGGGTCGCGAACTGTTCACTGGTCTGCCTCACGCGTGGCCAGTAGCGGGCGCGTGAGTGGCCCGCGCCAGATCTTGAAGCGAGCGCGGAGTCCTGCGCCGAGGTCCCAGCGTCGTGGCCCCACGCGGGCATGCCAGTGCGGAGCTCTGAGCGGGAGGTCCTCCGGCCCCAGCGCCCGCTGGCGGCTTCACGCTTCCGGGGGAGCTCATGGACGGGTTCCCAAATGCCGATCACGTGGGGTGCCTGGCAGAGCTGCGGCCATCATTGGGGGGTGGCCCGGGTCGTGCGCACGTCTTTGCCCGAGGTGGCGCAGAGTCGGACGCGGCGCATCGGCCGATCGATTGTGGCGGTCGCCAGGGCCTGCGACTTTAGGTCGCTGAGCCAAGTCGAGTGCAGGGGCAGCTGGCCCGCTCGCTGGGCTGCTCCCAGGTGCTGTCCCCAACCGGAGAATCTAAATCTGCCGGAATCCGTGCTCACCGTCCAGCAGGTCGAGGTTGTCACCACGAGCAGCGCGGGCCAAACGTTTCTGCCCACCCGTTGACGACCGCGGCCCAGCCTGGCTCCGGTCCATCGGGCCGTCCCTGCCCCCAGGGCAAACCAGGCAACCCTGAGGCTGCTCTCCGCCCCGCCTGCGCCAGCATCGCGGTGCGGAGACCCTCGACCGTGCCGGCTCGACCATCGGTGATCGGGTGCCCCTGCCCGCCGGTTCCCCGGACGCCGCGCCGCGCCGCCATCTGGGCAGGCGATGGTGGACGCGCCCGCCTGATCACCTAGCCCGGGGCACCGCCCCGCCAGCCGCGACTCCGCGACCGTGGCTCTCCGCCGGCCGCGCTTGAGTCCTGGACCATTTGGTGGCCAGCCACCCGGCAGGATCGATTCGGTCGGTACCCTCCGCCGCGATCCTCGGCGGCGGAAGGACGTTGGGCCCGGCGTACTGCGATGTCCTGCTACCATCTGCGACACATGCATCGCCAGCTGCGCGCGGGCGCGATTTGATCGAGCATCGACTTCGACCGCAAGCTCTCCGCTCGGGGATGCGCGTCGGGGTAGTCGCTCCCAGTGGGTCCACGCTGGAACCCTCAGAGACGACACGTGGCCTTGCGGCCTTGAAACAAATGGGCTTTGAGGTTGAGCTGGCCGCACATACCTCGGACATCTACGGACATTTGGCAGGAAACGATGACGTTCGCGCCAGTGATCTCCTGACCATGCTGGAGCGTCCTGACATCGACGCGATCATGTGTTTGCGGGGCGGTGCCGGTGCCATGCGCACGGCCCTGGCCCTCGATCCATCCCGACTGCACCAGTTGCGAGAGGTTCGGCCCAAGGCGTTCATCGGATACTCCGACATTACCGTCATCCATGCCGTCTTGGCGCGAGCTCTGGGCTGGGTCACCTTCTACGGCCCGATGGTCATCTCCCTAGCACATCCCACCGACTACACGGTGTCCGCGTTTCGCCGTGCTCTGATGGTCACGGAGGCGTTCCGAGTCGAACCGGACCCCGATGACCCCTACGTCGAGACGCTGGTTCCGGGAGAGGCTGAGGCGGAACTGGTCGGGGGCTGCCTCACTCTACTGGCCACGCTTGTGGGGAGTCCCTGGCAGCCCGATCTGAGCGGGCGCATTCTCTTCTTTGAGGATGTGGACGAAGAGCCTTACGCTATCGAAAGGTATCTCAGCCAACTGCTGGCCGCCGGCCTGCTCCGCGGGTGTGCTGGCATTGTGATCGGGGAGCATGTCAACTGCGGGCCGCGGAGGCCCGGGCCCACTCTGGGGCTGGAGCAGGTGTTTCGTGACCTGCTCAGACCGCTTGGCGTGCCGACCCTCTATCACCTACCGATCGGTCACGGGCGACACATTGCGACTTTACCGCTCGGAGCGCGGGCCCGCCTGGACGCCACCCAGGGCACTCTGACCGTGGTGGAGAGTGGTGTCGTCTGACCCTCTGGAGGTCCTGCACTCCAGCGCTCCAGCGCTGCTCGAGGCGGCCGAACAGTTCGGAACTCCCTGTTACGTCACCGCCCTGGCAGAGGTTGACCGGCGCGCTGCTGACCTCCGACGGGCTTTCCCTGACCCTTGGATCCGACAGTACTCGCTAAAGGCAAACCCCCTGCCGGCGTTGGTCGAGCGCCTCGCCAAAGATGGACTGGGGGCCAACGTGGTGTCGGTCGGCGAGTGGGCCGCCGCCGCCAAGGCGGGGCTTCCCAATCGCCTGATCAGCTTCGAGGGCATCGGCAAGACCGATGCGGAGCTGCGGGCGGCGGTGGCGGCGGCGGCAGTGGGTGAGCCGCTGCGCTGGGTGACCGTCGAATCGGGTAGCGAAATGCGCGTACTGGAGGAGGCCGCCAGGGGTGCTCGGCTAAGCGAGTCCGAGCACGTCCTGGATGTTCTGCTTCGGCTCAACCCCGCCGTTGCCCCGGAAACTCGGGCTGAGTTCCAAGTTGGTTCCAAGACCAGCAAATTCGGGATGCCGGAGCCAGAGGTGAGAGACCTGGTCGAGGCCAGCGTGAGTCGGCCGTCGGGCCTTAGGGTGCGCGGCATTCACATCCATGTGGGGTCCCAACTGATGGGTACGGAAGCCTGGGCTGGGGGTGCGGTGAAAGCGTGCCAACTACTTGCCGAAATGTCCCACCTCAGCGGCGACCTTGACACGGTCGACGTTGGGGGCGGGTTCCCCTCCATTGAGAGTCCTTCCCCGACCAACTTCCGAGAGAGCCTCGACCAGCACCTGGACGAGGCGGGCGTCGCGCTGCCCCGGTGGGTCGCCATCGAACCTGGCCGATACCTGGTGGCTTCGGCTGGCTGGCTGTTGACTCGCGTGTTGCACGTTCGCGAGCGCCCGTCACTTCCTCAGGTGGTCATCGATGCCAGCATGTCGGAGCTGATTAGACCGGCCCTCTATGGCGCGATTCACCCGCTGTTCGCGCTCACGACCGCGGCCGGCCGTCCCGTCGCCACGGAGGTGGAGGGCGCGGTCTGCGAGAGCACTGACACCTTCGGTATCCACGATCTGCCGCCGCTGCGCCGCGGCGACCTGCTCGTTCTGGCAACCACTGGTGCGTATGCGTCATCGATGTTCTCGTCCTACAATGGCCGACCTCGGCCTCCGGAGGTGTTGCTCCAACCGGACAACACCCTGACACTGGCTCGACAAAGGACGCCCTTTGCCCCGTGAGGTGGGGAGCGCGCCACTTTAGAAGCACTCTTCGTCCGCGCCACCGTGACTGCCTACCTGGGTTCCGCGGGGGCAGGCTGACTGACGGCGAAACGTCCAATTGCATGGGGTCAGTGACCTATGGGAAATGGATGGGCCCACGGGACCTTCAGACGTGGAGGGTGGGGGCGGCGCGCAGGGGCGCTGGGGAAGTCGGTAGAGCTGGGGGGTGGCGCGCAGGAGCTGTTGCCACGTCATTCGGCTTGGCGGACGCATCTCATCCAGACGCTGTGACTGGCGTCGACGGCGCAGTTGCGTTATGCGCGCGCCTACTCGAGCTACTGATCCGCTTGCTAGACTCTGGTTTTGTGGGCTTGGTTTGCTAGGCAATTGAGGGTCGCCAGGGGGGTCGTCGGCAGCCTAGGCTGAGCGCCCGGGGCCAATGCCAGCGGTTGGGAGCGACCAGCGTGTCGAGGTAGTCACAGAGGGTCTGGGCTTGGCGCGGTCGACGCTGTTCGGGTGTCCAAGGGCAGCCCGACGGAAGTGCGAGATGGCGCTGTAGACCAAGCCTACACCTGGTCCTCGACCCCGGCTCTCCCGAGCAGCTTGAGCGGTGCGTAAGCGGCTCGTGGGACGGGACCCGCAGCCGTCTCCATTCCACCCTGCATTGGGGATGCAAGCGGAGCTGGTCCGGCGCGAGTTCGCGGTCAAACGCTCCCACGTCACCATCAGTGGGCATCGGCACCAGGGCGGACTGGCTCCCCAGCGGCCCGTCTACACGGTGCCCGTCCCAACCGGGTGTGGGCGACCGACACCGCCCGCGTCCCCGTCCGGCCGGCCTTCTACTACCTCATCGCGATCTGGTACTGGTACTCCCGCACGATCCTCGTCAGCGCGCCCTCGATAGCTTCCAGATCCCAGTCCGAGGCTCGGTGGGCCTTTAATGACACTGTGCGAGCGCTGACCGCCAAGCCTTTGGCGACTCCGGAGCCCAGTCTGCGGTGATTCGCACAGGAGGTCCGGAAAATTCGCCAAAGGCCCGACCTGATCCGGCCTACTTCTTGGTCTCCCAGAAGATGCGAGCGAATTCGTCGACCTTGCGGCGCAGCTCGGCAGCCTTCTCGGGGTCGATCGACTGCTTGCAGGCGCCGGCGGCCTTGAGCGTCGTCCACACCAGCTGGTGCAGCTCAGGGAACTTCTCCAGGTGCTCGGGCTTGAAATAGTCGGACCAGATCACCTGGACCTCACGCTTGACGATCTCCGCGTGCTGCTCCTTGACGGTCACCATGCGCGCGAACGAGTTTCGGCTGGCCTCCGAGGTGGAGTCCGGCAGGGCGCGGATCTTGGTGACCATGGTCTCAACCGTGAGCGCGGCCAGCTGGGCCGCGGCGGGATCGTAAATTCCGCAGGGAATGTCGCAGTGGGCATGGACCACCCGCCGGGGCTGGATGTGCGCCGTGAGCTTGTCGATCATGCTGATCTCCCTCAACTACCAAAAGTGCGCCGGACACTGGCACGCCATCCAAAGTACCATCACCTTGTGACCGGCGGCAAACTCGCTCTGCCCCATCTCGGACTTCCCGGATGGCACCTGCCCCAGCTGATCCTGGTCGAGGGGGCGAGCATGGAACCGCTCCTGCCGGAGGGAAGCTGGGCGCTCCTGTTCCCGAGCCCCGGGCATCTGCCGCGGGTGGGCCAGGTGGTTGTCGCCGAGCATCCCCAGAGGCCCGGCTTCGAGTTGGTGAAGCGGGTCGCCGCGGTGAGCGCCTCCCGGGGCCTGGTCTGGCTGGCGGGCGATAATCGGGCCGCCAGCACCGACAGTGACGACTTCGGCCCGGTGCCGCGCCGCCTGGTGGTGGGTCCGGTCCGGTTCCGGATCCGGCCCGGGCCGCCCCGGCGGCTGTCGGCGGACCCGAGGCGGCTGTGGTGAATCTTGGAAAAACGTGCCGCGCGCGGGCGGAACTGGCAACATATGGGCATGAGTGAATCTGAGCTTCCGCCGCCACCCCCCCGCGCTCCCGAGCCGCCCCGCGAGCTGATCGCCCCTGCCCCGCAGCCCAAGAGCAAGAAGCACAAGAAAAAGGTCTCCCGCGAACCACCGCGCGGTCGCGGGCACTGACCGCGCCGGCCGCCCCGGGGATTTGCCCGTGACTGGCGCGAGCGCAGCGGTCGATCTCCGTTTGGCTCTGGCCACGGCGCGCTACGCGAGCCAGGCTGGCGGGGCCCTGATCCGTGCCGCCGGGGTTGGCTTCCACGATACCGAGAGCAAGGGTCCCGGCGACTACGTCACGGAGGTCGACCGCCAGAGTGAGGCCGTGGTGGTGCGAATCCTGCGCTCCGCCTTTCCCGAACTGCCAGTGTTGGCCGAGGAGGGTGGGGGAGAGGACTTCAGCACCGGGTGGGTGGTGGACCCTCTCGATGGCACCACCAACTTCAGCCGCGGGCTGCCGCTGGTCGGGGTGTCGGTCGCGCTGCTGGTTGAGGGGCGGCCGGCGGTCGGCAGCATCCATGCGCCGTTCCTGGGCTGGACCTACAGCGCCAGGGTCGGGGAGGGGGCATTTGACGAGCACGGCCGCCGCCTTCGGATGGGCGACCCCGAGCCCAGCCGGGCGGTGGTTTCGACCGGATTCCCGTTCAAGACGCCGGAGCGCATCCCCCGCCTGATAGGCACCTTGGGGAGGGTGCTGAAGAGCGTGGAGGACGGCCGGCGGACGGGTGCCGCCAGCCTCGACCTGGCGTTCACCGCCGCCGGGGTCTTCGACGGCTTCTTTGAGCTCGGTCTCAAGGTCTGGGACATCGCCGCCGGGGTGCTGCTGGTGACCGAGGCCGGCGGCCTGGTTTCTGACTGGGAGGGCGGGCAGAGCCAGCTGGCAACCGGAGACATCGTGGCCGGCTCGCCACGCGTGCACCGGACGCTCCTGGAGGCGACCGGGCGCGGCTCAGGCTCCAACTGAGATGCTGCCGCCGGTGCCGACTCCGACCGTGCGGGCGCGCACCTTCGGCCGGACCCGGATGCTGTAGTCGCCCGGGTACTGCGGAACCACGTAGATCACGATGGGGATCGTGGACCCCGTCTCCAGGATTCCGCCGCAGGACTCGTCGTTGCGCCAGGGGCCGCCGCGGGATCCCAGGAACGTGACCTTGACCACCTTGAACTCCGGCGTCAGGTTGGCGCCGATGCACGCAGGGCTCATGGCGCCGCCGGATCCCAGGAACAGGTCGAAGGTGAGGCGGGCCTCCCGTCCCACGGTCATGTGCAGCCCGTCGACCTGGCCCCCCAGCTGGCCCTGTGGCGGACCCGAGTTGGCGCCGACCTTGCCGATGCTGGTCGCCACGTCGACGAAGGCAGAGAGGGCCAGAAAGGCAATGACTCCGACCGCCAGCAGCTGGCCGGCGCTCAACCTCGGTACCCAGCGCGGAACTTGACTCAAGGCCGTATGAGGGTAGCGCCTGGGGTCGGTCTCGATCCGAATCCCGACTGTTACAGTAGGAATCATGGTGAGAGCACTTGCTCACAAGCGGCCCCGGGCCGTCCCGCGGGCCGACCCTCGCATCTCCGATCTGGTGGGCAACACCCCTCTGTTGCGCATCCATCTCTTCGAGGAGCTGGCGCCGAGACTTGCGGTTTATGCCAAAGCCGAGTTCATGAACCCTGGCGGGTCGGTCAAGGACCGGGCCGCGCTGGGGATGATCCGGGATGCGGTCCGGACCGGTCGCCTCACCCGTGGGCGCACCATCCTGGACTCCACCAGTGGGAACACCGGGGCGGCCTACGCGATGCTGGGCGCGGCCTTCGGGTACCGGGTGAAGCTGGTGGTGCCTGGCAACGTAGGCGCTGAACGCACTCAGGTGATGCTGGCCCACGGGGCGGAGCTGGTTTTCAGCGATCCCCAGGAGGGCTCGGACGGCGCCATCCGGCTCTGCCGGCGGATCTTCGAGCAGGATCCCGAGGGCTACTTCTACGCCGACCAGTACAACAACCCCGCCAACTGGCGGGCTCACTACGAGACCACCGGGCGCGAGATCTGGGAGCAGACCCAAGGAGAGGTGACCCACTTCCTGGCCGGGCTTGGCACGGGTGGCACTTTCGTCGGGACGACTCGGCGGCTGAAGCAGCTCAACCCCGAGATCGTCTGCGTCAGCCTGGAGCCGGATGACCCACTCCACGGCTTGGAGGGGCTGAAGCACATGGCCGCGGCCATCGTGCCCGGGATCTACGATTCAGCCCTGGCGGACATCCACTTGCAGGGGCCGACGGACGAGGCCTATGATCTGGTCCGCCAGCTGGCGCGCCGGGAGGGCATCCTGGTTGGCCACTCCACTGGCCTCGCCCTCTGGGGCATCGGCCGTCTCATTCAGGATGGCCTCCGCGAGGGAGTGACGGTGATGATCTCACCTGACGGTGGCGACCGCT
The DNA here is from genome assembly GCA_021802115.1 of bacterium. Next base: position 15,523 of record JAKABA010000015.1, read on the forward strand.
ACCTCAGCAGCGGCTTGTATGGGGGACCCTGACCGCATTGGAAGCGCCCAAGTTGGTATTCTCGGCCGCGTTGTTCGAACAGATGCGAGGCTTCGCCGAAGCTGCCTATCCCCATGAGGGGTGCGGCGTGCTGGTCGGCACCAACGGTGACGCCACGGAGGTGACCGAGGTGGTCCAGGGCCACAACCTGGTGGTGGATCGGCGCCACGATCGCTATGACCTGGATCCCAGTGACATCATCGCGGCGGAGCGGTCGGGCCGGACCCGGGGGGAGGAGGTGGTCGGCTTCTATCACACCCACCCCGACCATCCCGCCCGCCCCAGCCAGTTCGACACCGACCGGGCCTGGCCCGGCTACCACTACGTGGTGATAGCGGTCGACGCCGGCCGGCAGCGCCGGGCCACCGCCTGGAGGCTGCAGGAGGAGCCGGCTCCAGGTCACTTCGAGGAGGCCGAACTGGAGATTTCAGGCGCGCAAGGCCGGGACTATAATCCGCCCAGTCTTGTGGCGGAGCCCTCGTGAAGACGCTGATCACCTCCCTGGAGGTGATCCTGGCGATCCTGCTGGTGATCACCATTCTTCTCCAGACCCCCAAGTCCAGCGGCCTTGGCGGCACCATCGGGGGCGGGACGGACATGGGTGGCGGCTATCGCACCCGTCGCGGCCTGGAGAAGGTGCTTTTCCGCACCTCGATCTGGCTGACGGTGGCCTTCGCGCTGGTCGCGATAGTCCAAATCCGGGTGGGCTAGCAGCCCTTCTCCGGCACCCCCGCGCCGCCTTCGATCTGCGGCGCCACCCGCTCCGATTCGCGTCCCTGGCGGGCAGTCTGGTGCTGCTGCTGGTGGCGGGCGCCACGGTGGGTCTGTCGGTCCGCCACCTGGCTGTGGACCAGGTCTACCAGGAGGCGGTGGTGGCCCCAACCGGACCCTCCGCGCTCAGCCCCTTGCTCAGCCCCGCCAGTCCGGTGGCGCAGGCGGTCGGGGCGCTGGCAGATCCCGGGCTTCTCAAGATGGGGCCCGGGGGTGTGCCGGAGCTGGCCCTGGCCTCCAGCTGGAAGCTGGAGGACGGTGGCTCCCGCTACGCTTTCACGCTGCCCAGAGGCGGCCGGTGGTCAAACGGCCAGCCGATCACGACCAGAGACGTGGGCTTCACGCTGGCGGTCCTGCAGTCACCGCAATTTCCCAACCCCATGGTGGCGGATCCCTGGACCGGCGTCTCCCTCTACGCCAGCTCCTTTTGGGCCGGCACCTTCGTGCTGCCGGGGCCGGCCCCCAACTTTCCGACCACCGCCGAGCTTCCCATCCTGCCCGCGGCGCACTACCGGGACCAGCCGGCCCGTTACCTGCGGGGAGGCCAGCGCTCGACCACCAACTTCGCGCCCAGCGCTGGCCCCTTCGTGGTTGCCGGCAACACCGCTGGTCAGGTTGTCCTCCAGCGCAACTCCAACTTCCGTCCCTCACCCATCCTGGCCGGATTCGTGATCGACCTTGAGCCCAGTCCCCAGGTGGTGGCACAGCTCCTGGCCAGAGGCCGGGTGGACGGCTGGCTGGCAGCAACCTCAGCTGATCTGAAGGGCCTGCCAGCCGGTTTGGTGGAGCAGCGGATGACGTCCTACTCCTTTGTGGAGCTACTCTTCAATCAGGCGGTGGCGCCCCTGGACAGCCTGGCGGTGCGGCAGGCCATCGCCGCCGCGATCAGCCGCCCGAAGTTGATCGCGGCTGGGGTTGGGGGCCTGGGCGTGCCGCAGAGAGGGCCCCTGCCAGCCTCCATCCCGTGGGCTGCGCTGCCGGCCTCCGGGCTGGGTCCGCTGCCTTCTCCTGGGCGGTCACTGGCGAAGGCGGGCTACCTCGAGCTCTCGCCGCATGGCGGGTACAGCCGGGCCGGCAAGCCTCTGGCGCTCACCCTTTCGGTGCCCAGTCTCGAGCCTCTGCCGGGGGCGGCCAACGAACTGGCCGCGATGTTGTCGGCCCAGGGCATCGAGGTCACGGTGCGGGTGCGGCCGGCGGGGTCGTTCGTGTCGAGCACCCTGGCCCAGGAGCAGTTCCAGCTGGCTCTGGTCGGCTTCGACAACGGTCCCAGCCCGGACCTGACCTCCTTCTGGGGATCGTCGGGGGTGCCCGGCGGATCCCTCAACTTCAGCCAGGCTCCCGCCGACCCGCTCCTGCTCCAGGCGCTGGACCAGCTCGCCGCCGCCACTGGCCAGTCGACCCGGCGGCTCGCCTACCAGGAGGTGGCCCGGCGTCTCTTCGTTGACCTGCCGGCGGTGTTCCTCTACACTCCGGTGGCCGTCTACGCGCACCTGGCCTCGGTCCATGTGCCGGGCGTTCCCCCCCGGGGTGATCCTTTCCAACGCTTCCTGGATGTGGCCAGCTGGAGTCTGTGAGGGGGCGGCTCGGACCCAGTCGGACCGGCCCGGTGAGGTAGCATTCCAGGTCTCGGCCGGGATGGTGAAATGGTAGACACGCAGCGTTCAGGGCGCTGTGCAGGTCACTGCGTGCGGGTTCGAGTCCCGCTCCCGGCACCAGCCGATCGAAGCTTGAGTTCGGGCCAGGGGCGGGTAGCCTGACTATGCTCGACGATGGTGGCCAACCGGGGCAGCCGGGCCAGCTAAGTGGAGGTCAGGTGACGGACGCGACGCATCCGGACTCGGCGGACGACCCCGAAGACCAGGGGCCGCCAAGGTCGCCATTGCCATGGGTGCCCCCGGCTGGCGTGGGTGACTTTGGCTGGCCGGCCGAAACCGGGGACCAGCCCGATGCCGAATGGTTGCCGGCCGGAGGCGGCCCCAGGCAGAGGCAGCGGTGGCTGGGGTTGCTGGCCGCGGTGGTGGTGGTCGCTCTGGGCGCGGGAACGCTGGGGCTGGTGCTCAGTCGTCAGCTGAATCCGGTGCATCAGACGAGGCGCGACAGTCCCTACGTCTCACCCCGGGTGTCGCCGGCGAACCCCACCCAGCAGTTGCAGCAGGTGGCCAACCAGGATCTCTCTGAGATCGTCGAGATCGTCTCGATCGGGGTCTCCAGTGAGGAGTTGGGCACCGGTTGGCCGGTGAACAGCAGTGGGGACTTCATCACCAACGACCATGTGGTGCATGAGGGACTGAGCTTCCACGTGGTCTCCGCGTCGGGCGCCGAGTACCCGGCCCGGGTGATCAACGTCGATGCCGCCCTCGACCTGGCCGAGGTTCACGTGGTGGGCTTGCAGGAGCAGCCCTTGCCCCTGGATCAGGGCCTCGCCGCGCTGGGCCAGCCGGTGGTCGTGCTGGCCGCTCAGGGTGCCACCGGCCGCCCTCCCGTGACCGCGTCGACGATCAACGGGCTGGCGGAGCGGGCCACGGTGCAGGATGCTCAGCCGGGTGAGCTGGCCACCTACAGCAACCTGATCCGCATCCCCGCCCACATCTTTCCCGGCAACAGCGGCGGTCCGGTCCTCACCACGTCGGGCCAGGTGGTGGGGATCCTCACCCTGGCCGCCCAGAACGGCTCGGGGGCGTTTGCCATCCCTCTGGCCGAGGTCTACCCGGTGATCCACCAGTGGCTGCAAAGCTGACCTCCGGCTGAGAGTTTCCGAGCTCCACTCTAGGGCCAATTGACGGCCGCGCGGCCCATCTGCCAAGATCGGCCGCGGGCGAGCACCCGAATCCGCTCCGATGCCGCCGGTGAGCGGCGGTGAAAGGGGGGCTGGGGCCAACCAGCCTAGCCCTGGTAGTCAGGCTAAGGAGAAGCGAGCATGAGCAGCCAAGCGGGCTCTGAGCGTCTCACGGTGATGGTCCTGGGGGCCGATGGCTACATCGGGTGGCCGATGGCCATGCACCTCTCCCAGCTCGGACACCGGGTGATCGCGGTCGACAACCTTTCCCGCCGGCGCTGGGACCGCGAGGGAGGCACCTACAGCCTGGTGCCGCTGCACACCATGAGTCAGCGGGTGCGGCGCTGGGGCCTGGTCAGCGGCCGCCAGATCGAATGGCGCCGGGCCGACCTGCGCGACTTCACCGCGGTCGACCGCCTCTTCGGCGAGTTCGAGCCCCACGCCGTGATCCACTTCGCCGAGCAGCGGAGCGCGCCGTTCTCGATGGTCGACCGCGCTCACGCCGAGCTGACCCAGGTCAACAACTTGGTCGGAACTCTCAACATCCTATTCGCCATCCGGGACCGGGTGCCGGATTGCCACTTGATCAAGCTGGGCACCATGGGCGAGTACGGGACGCCCAACATCGACATCGAGGAAGGCTACCTTGACATCGAGCACAACGGCCGTCGGGACCGGCTGCCGTTCCCCAAGGTGCCGGGCAGCTTCTACCACCTCTCCAAGGTCCACGACAGCAACAACATCTACTTCGCGACCCGGGCCTGGGGGGTGCGGGCCACCGACCTCAACCAGGGTGTGGTCTACGGGGTGGAGACCCCGGAGACCAGTCTGCACCCGGACTTGAACACCCGCTTCGACTTCGACTCCATTTGGGGCACCGCACTCAACCGCTTCTGCGTCCAGGCCGCGGTCGGTCAGCCCCTGACCGTCTACGGCAAGGGTGGTCAGACTCGAGGCTTCCTGGATCTGCGCGACACCATGGCCTGCATCACCCTCGCCCTGGAGAACCCGGCGGCCCGGGGCGAGTGCCGGGTCTTCAACCAGTTCACGGAACAGTTCAGCGTGCTCGAGCTGGCCGAGTTGGTGGCCAGGCTACGGCGGGAGCAAGGCCTGGAGACCACGGTCGCCCACGTGCCCAACCCCAGGGTCGAGGCGGAGGGCCACTACTACAACGCCAAGCACCAGTTGCTGTTGGACCTGGGCCTCCAACCTCACTACCTCAGCGACACCTTGCTGAATTCGGTGATCCGTACGGTCGAAGGCTTGGCGGACCGGGTGGACCCGGTGCTGCTGGAGCAGCCCAGCGTCAGCTGGAAGACCGGTGGCAACGAGGTTTGGGATCGCTACTCCAACCGGGAGCGCGCCACCTCCGCCTCCTGACCGCCCGGCTGCGGGTCAAGTCCGCACTGCGCCGCCGGCTCGCGGAACGCGGCGCCGGGGCCGGGATTGCAGTCCGAGCCTCCCGGGTACAATCGATTACGGTGAGCTCGTGACCAAGGCAAGGGAAATATTTTGAACAATCGCGAATACGACATCGCCGTGATTGGGGCTGGTCCGGCCGGGCTCACCGCGGCGCTCTACGCGGGCCGGTCGATGAAGCGAACGATTCTGTTGGAAGCGGGGATCCCGGGCGGGGAGCTGCTCAACACCGAAAACATCGAGGACTATCCGGGATTCGCGTCGATCACCGGGCCCGACCTGGCCAGCAAGATGACCGAGCACGCCCTCAGCTTCGGCGCCGAGTTGGTGTCGGCGCGGGTGACCGCCATTGACCTTGAGGCCGATGGCACCAAGCGCATCGAGCTGGAGGAAGGAGAGCCCTACTTCGCCAAGGCGGTGATCCTGACCGCCGGCGGCCAGCCGCGGAAACTGCACGTCGCGGGCGAGCAGGAGTACGCGGGCCGCGGCGTGTCCTACTGCGCGGTCTGCGACGGAGCCTTCTTCCGGGGTGAGCACCTGGCCGTGGTCGGCGGTGGGGACGCGGCCCTCGAGGAGGCGGCATTCCTAACCCGCTACGCCTCCAAGGTCACCGTGATCCATCGCCGCCAGGAGTTCCGGGCCCAGCCGTTGCTCGTCGAGCGGGCTCGCCAGAATCCCAAGATGGAGTTTCTGCTGGACACGGTGGTGGAGGAGGTCAAAGGTGATGGGGAGCGGGTCGAGAGCCTGCGCCTGCGCCACCTCACGAACGACCGGACCAGCGAGTTTCCGGTGGGAGGGGTGTTTGTCTTCATCGGCTTTCTCCCCAACACCGGCTTGCTGCGGATGCACGCCGATCACGACGAGCAGGGCTATTACCTCACCGACGCCAACATGCAGACGTCCGTGCCCGGGATCTTCGCTGCCGGCGATGTGCGGGCCCAGTTGACCCGCCAGGTCACGACCGCCGTGGGTGACGCCACCACCGCGGCCATGGCCGCCACCAAATTGGTGGAGTCGGTCCCCGAGCCGGTCGCGTGATCCGGGTGGCGGACCGCCAGGCTGTCTCCCGCGAGGCGCTGTGAGCATAGTCACCAAGGGTGGGGATGGTGGCGAGACAAGCCTTCTCTATGGCGGGCGGGTGCCCAAGGACGACCTCCACACCGAGGCTTACGGGGCCCTCGACGAGGCGATCTCCGCCATGGGCCTGGCCCGCTCCCTGTGCCAGCACCCGGCGGTGGTCAGCACCCTCCTGGCCCTCCAGAGGGAGTGCTTCACCGCTGGGTCTGAGCTGGCCACAGCGAGCGCCGATCGGGACAAGCTGCTCAAGCACTTCCCGCCCCTGGGGCCGGATGCGGTCGACCGGCTCGAGGCTTTGGTTCACGAACTCGAGCTCGAGGTGGGCCTGCCGTCCGGGTTCATCCTGCCCGGAGGCACGCCCGGGGCGGCCGCCATCGACCTGGCCCGCACCCTGGTCCGCCGTGCCGAGCGCCGAGCGGTAGGGCTGCGCCGCGCCGAAGAACTCGCCAATCCGGAGGTGGTTCGCTATCTCAACCGCCTCTCCGACCTCCTCTTCATGCTGGCCAGGCAGGAGGAGGCGGGCAGGACCACGCTCAAGTGACAGCCATGGCCGCGTCCGGCGGGTCAGCAACATTCTGAAGTGAAAGAGCAGGATTCAGCCGCGGCCCCGGTCTGCCGCCGCGCCAGAGTCGCGGGCCGGGTGCAGATGGTGGGGTTCCGCGCCTTCGCCGTCGCCGAGGGCCGACGCCTGGGCCTGGCAGGCTGGGTCCGCAACTGCGAGGACGGGAGTGTCGAGTTGCTGGCGCAGGGGCCGGCCCCTGCGGTCGGGGAGTTCCTGCGGGTCATCGGTCGCGGACCGGCTGCAGCCAGGGTTGACCAGGTGGAGGTGGACGAAGTGACCCCCTCCGACCGGCTGGCCACCTTCACGGCGGCCGGCTGAGGTGGTCCGGAACGGGGCCTGCAGCAGGGGCAGGCGAGTTGCGCCGCTGACGGTGCGCTGATGAACGATGGCGTTCTCGGGCCGATCCTGTCGGCCGCTCGGGCCCGGGCCGTTCAGCTGCGGGGAGCGGGAGCCGATGAGCTCATCAGCGCGGCTCGACTGGCGCCTTCCCCGCGCCGGTTCGAGGCCGCCCTGCGAGCGGCAGGCTTTGCGGTGATCGCGGAGATGAAGCGGCGCTCGCCGTCGGCTGGGCCACTGCGGATGGACCTCGACCCCTCGGCGATGGCCGCTGACTTCATGACCGGAGGAGCGGCCGCGATCTCGGTGCTGACCGAGTCGGAGTTCTTCTCGGGCGCCATGGCCGACCTCCATGCGGTGCGCGCCGCCGTGCCGCTGCCCGTCTTGCGCAAGGACTTCGTGGTCGACCCGCTGCAGGTGTTCGAGGCCCGAGCCGGAGGTGCCGACGCGGTGCTGCTGATCGTGCGCGCCATGGACCGGGGCCGCCTCGGCGACTGCCTCGGAGTCTGCCGTGACCTCGGCATGGCCGCCCTGCTGGAGGTCCATGACGAGGACGAAATGGAGGTGGCGGCTGGGCTGGGTGCTTCCCTGATCGGCATCAACAACCGCGACCTGGACCGCCTCACGACTGATCTGCAGACCACTGAGAGACTCTCCAGGCTCGCGCCTCCTGAGGCTCTTCTGATCTCGGAATCTGGGATCAAGGGGCTGGCGGACGTCGAGCTCGTGGCCAGTTGGGGGGTGGCTGGGGTGCTCGTCGGCGAGACTCTGATGCGAGCCCTAGACCCTGGCTCGGCGCTCCTGGCCCTGGTGCCCGGCCGGGGCCAGAGGCCACGGTGAGGGTCAAGGTCTGCGGAATCACCAGGGTCGAGGACGCCGAGGTGGCGCTGGCGGCCGGGGCCGATGCCATCGGGATGATTTTCCACCCGGGCAGTCCGCGCCGCGTCGAGCCCGATCAGGCGCTCCGGATCTCGGCCCTGGTGGGCCGCCGGGCGGACTGCGTGGGGGTGCTTGTCGACTCCGACCTGCCCCACCTGGAGGAGCTGGTGGAGCGCTTCAACCTCAGCGCCGTGCAGCTCCACCTGCGCAGCTGCCCTCTGGAGTTGGTCGCTCAACTGGCGGTCCCGGTGTGCCCCGTCATAGGCATCGACGAGGGGGCCTCGCCGTGGACTGTGCCCTGGTGGCCGGAGCTTCCCCTGATGCTGGATACCCTGACCCCAGACGGCGCGGGCGGGACCGGGCGGCAACTCGACCTGGAGGTGGCTCGGGTCCTCGCTCGGCACCGGCCGATCTGGCTCGCGGGTGGCCTTGACGGGGACACCGTGGGGGAGGCTGTCCGCAGGGTCAATCCCTACGGGGTTGACGCCAGCTCACGGCTGGAGTCCAGCCCCGGGATCAAGGACCCCCAGCTCGTGGCCGACTTCGTGAGCGCGGCCAGACGGGCCGCCGGGGGGCCCGTCCGCGACAATGGACCCAGCAGTGAATAGACCGGGCGAGTTGTTGATCACGCCACCCCCGCCAGCGGGCCGCTACGGGCTGTTCGGGGGTCGGTTCGTGCCCGAGACGGTGATGCCGGCCCTGGCCGAGCTTGAGGCGGCGGCGGTGGCCGCCTTCGCCGACCCCCAGTTCCTCGGGGAGCTCGCCGACCTCCACGCCGACTATGCCGGCCGGCCCACCCCCTGCTACTTCGCCAGCCGCCTCTCTGAGCATGCCGGGCTGGCGATCTGGCTGAAGCGCGAGGACCTGCTCCACACAGGTGCCCACAAGCTCAACAACGCGCTCGGTCAGCTGCTGCTGGCGCGGCGGATGGGCAAGCGCCGCATCGTGGCCGAGACCGGGGCCGGACAGCATGGCCTGGCGACCGCCACCGCCTGCGCTCTGTTCGGCTTGGACTGCGTGGTCTACATGGGTGAGGAGGACATGCGCCGCCAGGCGGTGAATGTGGCCAAGATGAACCTGTTGGGGGCTCGAGTGGAACCGGTGCGCAGCGGCTCGCGCACTTTGAAGGACGCCACCTCCGAGGCGATTCGAGACTGGGTGACCAACGTCCGCGACACCCACTACGTGATCGGATCGGCGGTCGGTCCCCATCCCTATCCCTGGCTGGTGCGCACCCTCCAGTCCGTGATCGGCAGCGAGGCCCGGGAGCAGATGCTGGCCGCGACCGGGGCGCTCCCCGCCCAGGTGGTGGCGTGCGTCGGCGGTGGCAGCAACGCGATCGGGATCTTCGCCGGCTTTCTGGACGACTCCCAGGTCCGGCTGCTCGGAGTGGAGGCCGGCGGGCGCGGCCTGGGGCGGGGTGAGCACGGGGCCAGCCTCAGCCACGGGCGCCCTGGGGTGCTCCATGGCTCCCAGTCGTTCCTGCTCCAAGATGAGGGCGGGCAGGTCGACTCCACCCACAGCATCTCGGCGGGTCTGGACTACCCCGGGGTGGGGCCAGAGCACGCTCAGCTGCGCCAGTCCGGTCGGGCCCGCTACATCGCGGTGGACGACGAGCAGGCGCTGGCCGCCTTCCATCTGCTCTGCCGGCTGGAGGGGATCGTTCCCGCTCTGGAGTCGGCCCACGCAATTCACGCCGCGGTGGCGCTTGGTCGGGGCGACGACGCCGACGGTCCGGTCCTGGTGTGCCTCAGTGGCCGGGGCGACAAGGACATCGACACCGTGCTGGAGTGGGATCAGGGGTGAGCGCGGACCAGTTCGCCCAGGCCCGGATACAGCAGGCTCTGGCCAGAAGGCCAGGCCCACCCCATCTGGTGCCGTATGTGATGGCCGGCTTTCCCCATCGCGGCGACACAGTCCCCCAGCTGCTGGCGGCTCAGGCGGCCGGTGGGGCCGTGGTGGAGCTGGGTCTGCCCTACTCTGATCCGCTCGCTGACGGGCCCACCATTCAGGCTGCCGGTCAGCGGGCGCTGGCGGAGGGAATGAGCGTGGCCCTGGCCCTGGAGCAGGTGCGGGAGGCCAGGGCCCAGGGGCTAGCCGTGCCCCTGGTGGTGATGACCTACCTCAATCCCCTGCTGCAGATGGGGCTGGGGGATTTCTGCCGGCGGGCGGTGCGGGCGGGCGTGGAGGGGGTGCTGGTTCCGGATCTGCCCCTGGAGGAGTCCGAGGAGCTGAGCGGAGCGGCAGCACAAGCCGGCCTGGCGGTCGTCACCATGGTGGCGCCGACCACTCCCGACGGGCGCCTGAAGCGCGCGGCGGAGCTCAGCACGGGGTTCCTCTACTGCGTCTCCCGCACCGGGGTGACCGGCGCAGGCTCCGAAGATCGCGACGAGGGCCGTCAGCTGTTGGCCCGGGCCCGTCGGCTCACTGACATCCCTCTGGCGCTGGGTTTCGGGGTGAGGCGGTTGGAGCAGATCCAGAGGCTGGCCGGTCTGGCTGACGCCGTGGTGGTTGCGAGCGTGCTCTTGGAGGCGGCCGCCGATGCCAGCGACCCGGCCCATGCGCTTGGTTTGACGCTGAGGGGCTTACAGGCGAGCGCTTGAGGTGACCCGGTCCCGGAAGCAGTGGCTCCGGGCCCGGACCCCGGCAGCCGGTTGGTCGGCGACGACCGCCGCCACCTGAGTCGCCCCGAGGGCGGCAGCTCACCTGCCAGCGGCCAGCTGCACTGACCATCGCAAGAGGAGATTCCGGGGCGGGAGCCGCACTCCCTCTGGGGGGCCCGGGCAGGACGCTGGGCCGAGGGGCGCTCACGGTCCGCTGCGAGCGGGTGCGCGGGCGGATGGCGACGGGGAGCCACACCAAGTGGGCCGCCCCTCCCCGACCCCACGGTTGGCGGGATCAGGAAGGGGAGGCTGCTTGCACCGGGCGGTTGGCTGGGCTGGAGATCCGCCCTGCGATCCGCTGGAGCGCGCTGTCGGTGATGGCAGCCCGCAGGACCATGTCGGCGCCGGCGAGGGCCTCGTCGGTCACCTGCTGGGCGAGCCGAGTGTTGAGGGCCGCAATGACCGCCACGATCGCCTGGGCGTAGGCGGAGCCCGCCGCGGTGAGCTCAACGTTGACCTTCCGGGCGTCGCCGGGATCCCCCTGCGTGACTGCGAGGTGGCGCTCCTCCAGACCCCGGGCCAGTTTGCGGGCGGCCTGGCGGGTCACGCCGGAGGCGGAGGCTAGCCGGCCGATGGAAAGAGGCCCCGCCAGCAGCAGCCTCAGGCTGGCCGCGTCGGACAACCGGTACTCCTCATATCCCCTGGCTTGGAGCTCGTCTGCCATGGCCAGGACCCAGCTCCGTCTGGCAAGGGCGAGCAGGTCGCCGAACCGATAGGGGATTGCGGGATGGGCCACCAAGCCCCATTCTAACCATATGCATCCAGGTTGCCTATCTGCTTCCGTCCACTGGCGGGCCATGTGATCGTGGTCAAGCCACCTCCGAGGAGGCCACGCCGGTGATCGGAGCCACGCTGATCGACCTGGGGGTGGCGGTTGGTCTGCTCGCCCTGATCGCTCTGCACCTGCTCCCCACCGGTCTTTCGGCGATGGCGAACCCGGTGAGCCAGTACGGGATCAGCAGGTATAGGGGCGGCTACCGGGTCCAGACGATTGCCTTCGGGATAGCCGGGATCGGCGCGGCCATCGGCCTGTCTGCCTTTCCCGATTCGACGGCTGTGGTTGGCCTTTGCGGCTGCTTCGCAGGTGCTCGGCTTGCCATCAGCTGGTTCCCGATGGACATCCCGGGCGGTGAACGCAGCTCCACTGGCAGATGGCATGGGCTACTGGCGATTGGCGCCTTCGGCGCCATCGGTCTGGCTGCGGCTCAGCTGCCGCGAATGATCTTCCACGATCACCTCATGCCCGCAGCCAGCCTGGCCAGTGGCTGGATCGCGCTTCTGATGCTGGCCTGTTTCGCCGCCATGGCCATCGAGCGGCGGTCCCATGGGGGCTACTTCGGCCTGGCCGAGCGGGCGTTCTACGGCTGCACGATCGCCTGGCTCACGGTCGTCACCATCCTGCTCACGATCGGCCGCTGACTGCCCATCGGCGAACGGGCGAGCCGCTGGCCCCACACCCAGGGTCGGCGCGGGGCATCCGCAGGCGGCCGCTTTCAGCCGACCGGGACTCGAATGGGCGGAGCTCCTGAGCTCAGGCGGAGAGGCCGCCATCCACCACCAGCACCTCGCCGGTGACGAAGGCTGCGGCCGGGGTGCACAGGAAGGCAACGGCGGCGGCGACCTCAGAGGGGGTGCCCGCCCGGCGCAGGGGGGTCATCCGGATCAGCTCCGCCAGCTGATCGTCGGACAGAGCGGATCTGGTCAGCTCGGTCAACACGTAACCGGGCGCGACCGCGTTGCAGGTGATGCCGCGGGAGCCCAGCTCCTTGGCGACCGACTTGGTGAGGCCGATCAGGCCGGCCTTGGCGGCGGAGTAGTTGGCCTGTCCGGGATTGCCCCCCAGCCCGACGATGGAGCTGATGTTGACGATCCGCCCCCAGCGCTGCTTCATCATGTGCGGGACCGCGGCCTTGATCACGTGGAAGCTGGCGGTGAGGTCGGTGCGCAGGACCTGGTCCCAGTCGTCACCTGTCATACGCAGCAAAAGGCGGTCCCGGAGCACCCCGGCGTTGTTGACCACGATGTCGAATGGGCCCAGCTGCGAGAAGATTTCGGCCACTTGCAGGGGGTCGCCGACATCGGCCTGATGGATCACTGCGCCGGTCAGATCCGCCGCCGTGGCCGCGGCGGCCGCCCGATCGGAGCGGAAGTTGATCACCACTTTGGCCCCCAACTCCGAGAGCTCTTTGGCAATGGCGGCCCCGATACCCTTGCCGGCTCCCGTCACCAGTGCCTTGCGGCCGGAGAGATCCAGCTCCAAGGCTATCCCTGCGCGCCGTCGACAAGCAGCTCGTCGGCGTTCCAGGTGGCCACGCCCGTCATGTGCTTGGCGGCCAGGCTGGCCAGCACCCGGCCCGGACCCAGCTCGACCACTGTCCCTATCCGGAGCCGCTGCATGACCGTCATGGTCCTCGCCCAGAGCACCGGCCGGAGCAGGTGCCCGACCAGCTCGGAGCGGATTGCCCGGACCGAGTGGAGCACTGCGCCGGTGCCGTTGGCGACCAGGGGGATGGTCGGAGCCCGCAGCGGCAGCTCCCGGATTTTCTCCGCCAGCTTGGCGGCCGCTCGCTCCATCAGCGGGGAGTGGGCCGCCAGGGGGATGTCGAGTACCAGCACCCTTCGCGCCTTGGCCTCGCTGGCCAGCCTGGCGGCCAGATCGATGGCGGGCGCCTCGCCGCTGAGGATGAACTGGTTGGGGGCGTTGAGGTTGGCCAGCCAGATCCCACCCCGGCGGCCGGCCTGGTGGCGGATCGCTTCCACTTCGGGCTCCAGGAGGCCGACGATGGCGAGCATCCGGCCGGGGCTGGAGTCGGCCGCGGCCGACATCAGCCGGCCCCGCTCGCGAACCAGGAGCAGGGCCTCATCCCAGGTGATCGCCCCGGAGGCGGCGCAGGCGCTGATCTCGCCCAGGCTGTGGCCCGCGACCAGGGCCACCTCGGCGGTGCCGAAGCGTTCGCGGTAGGCCTCGAAGGCGGCGTAGGAGATCGCCACCAGGCAGGGCTGAATGTTCTCGGTCAGCAGAAGCTCTTCGGCTGGTCCCTCGAAGCAGAGCCGACGGATCGGCATCTCGAGGACCGCCTCAGCCCGGTCCAGGGCGCGGTCGGCGGCCGGCGAGATGGTGGTCAGCTCGCGGCCCATGCCGGGACGCTGGACTCCCTGGCCGGGAAACAGCAGGGCGATGGGCGAGAGCAGGGAGGGCGGGGCCAAGAGGGCGGATGCGGTCAACTGTCGCCTCGGTGCTCTTGCAGGTAGGCCCAGAGGTCGCCGATCTTCTTCATGCGATCGAGCTCGTCGGGCGGGAGCGTGACCTGGTAGTGGTCCTCCACGGCCATGATCAGCTCCACCAAGTCCAGGGAGTCGGCCGCCAGGTCCTTGGCGAAGCTCACGTCGAGCTGGACCCGGTCGGCGTCCACGCCCAGGATTTCGCTGGCTATGCCCTGAAGTTCGGCAAAATCGAGCGGCCCTTCGCTGGCTGTCGTGTCACTCACGTGAGATTCTCCTCAAGGCGATTAGGAACTGCCCCGGCCGATGACCAGGCAGGAGTTGTGCCCGCCGAACCCAAACGAGTTGGAGAGGGCAATCTGAACCTCGGCCGGGCGCGCCCGGTTGGGTACGTAGTCGAGGTCGCATCGGGGATCCGGGTAGTCCAGGTTGATGGTGGGGGGCAGCAGCTTACGGTCCATCGCCAGCACGCAGGCGGCAGCCTCCATCGCCCCGGCGGCACCTAAAAGGTGTCCTGTCATGGATTTGGTCGAGCTGACGGCAACCCGGTTGGCGGAGGCACCCATCACCTGCTTGATGGCCAGGGTCTCGGCGATGTCGCCCAGAGCGGTGGAGGTCCCATGAGCATTGATGTAGCCGACCTGGTCGGCAGCCAGGCCCGCCTTGCGGAGAGCCACCGCCATCGCCCGGGCCGCTCCCATACCACCCGGGTCGGGGGCGGTGAAGTGGTACATGTCCGCGCTCGATCCGGAGGCGAGGATCTCGCCCCAGATGTGGGCACCCCGGCGGCGGGCGTGTTCGCCGTCCTCGAGCACCATGATCACCGCTCCCTCCGACATGACGAACCCGTCGCGTTGGCGGTCGAAGGGGCGGGAGGCCGCGGTGGGCTCGTCATTGCGGCGGCTGAGGGCGCTCATCTGGCAGAAGGCGCCCACCAGCAGGGGCGTGATGCCGGCCTCCGCCCCGCCCGCGATCATCGCCACCGCGTCACCGCGGCGGATCACCTCCGCGGCGTCGCCCAAGGCGTGGGAGCTGCTGGCACAGGCGCTGACCACGGCGTAGTTGGGGCCCCCGGCATGAAGCTCGATGGCGATCAGCCCGGCCGCCATGTCGGTGATCATCATGGGCGCCATGAAGGGGCTGATCCGGGTGATACCACGCTCAAGCAGCATGTGGTCGGCACGCTCGATCTCGTCCATGCCGCCGGCGGCGGAGCTGACCACCACTCCGACCTCGTCGGGGCCCATCGCCTCCGGGTTCAGGCCGGAGTCCTCGACGGCCATCCTGGCCGCGGCCAGAGCGAACTGCCCGTAGCGAGCCACATGCCGGGCGGTCTTGCGGTCCATGTAGAGCTCGGGGTCGAAGTCAGGCACCTCGCCGGCGATCCGGGTTGGATAGGCGCTGGCGTCGAAGCGGGTGATCGGCCCGATGCCAGATCGGCCGGTGCTCAGGCTCTGCCACACCGGCTCGATTCCGGTTCCTATGGGCGTGACAAGCCCGATCCCGGTGATTGCCACCCCTACTCCCGCCCCAGTCGAGTCGCTCACGCTAATCCAAGTTTACGGGCAAACTGGTCCTAATGCATCGGCCCCAGCTGTGCACTTGGCCTGTGAGTGCTAGGACAAACTGTCCTGAAAGAGGCGAGTGCTGCGGCTCATCCGGGTCGCTCGAGACCGGCTGCCAGGTGCCTGAGGTCGGTGGCGGGATCGGCTAAGGCGCTGGCCTCCACCTCGGCCCTCGAGGCTATCAGGCGGCGGGCGGCGGCCAGTTCCGGGTAGCGGTTCACGGCCACGCAGGCCACCACCGACCCCTGGCGCATGTGGAAGGCCGCGAAGCTGCCATCCGAGGGGCCCGGGCGCACCACCACCTGCTGATCTGGGGCGAGCAGGCCCACCTGCTGGATCATGGCGTCGTACTGCTCCGACCAGAAGTAGGGCAAAGGGGCATACGGCTGGTGAGTCCCCAGCATCGCCGCGGCCGCGTGCGCCCCTGTGCGCTGGGCGCTGTCCCAGTGCTCCAGCCGAAGCCGCCGGCCCAGCCCGGGGTCCCAAAGGCTGGCCAGATCACCGGCGACGAAGATGGCCGGGTCGGAGCTGCGGCAGTTGCCGTCGACCAGCACTCCATCGGCCATCTCCAGCCCCGCGGACTGGGCCAGCTCGGAGTTGGGGGTGGCCCCAACGCAGACCAGGGCCAGGTCGCAGGGCACCGTCCGGCCATCTGCCAGGACCGCCGCCTCGACGCGCTGGCCACCCTTGAACCCAGTCACCTCCTGCTGGAACTCGAGCTCCACTCCGTGGCGGCGATGAAGCCTGGCCACGAACTCGCCGACCTGAGGCCCCATGCTGGGCATTGCCGAGGGGCCGAACTCAACCAGCCGCACCTCACAGCCCCTGGCCCTGGCCGCCGCCGCCAGCTCGCAGCCCAAGAAGCCCGCCCCGGCCACCAGCACCCGGGGGCGGACCTCCAGCAGCGCCTGGAGGCGCTCTGACTCCTGCACCGTCCGCAGGGTCATCACGCCGTCGAGGTCCGACCCGGGCACCGTCAGCCTCCGGGCGGTCGAGCCGGTTGCGAGCAGGAGCCGGTCGTAGCTCAGCCGGGACCCGTCCTGCAGGCGAAGCCGGTGCTCCAGCGGCTGAACTTCCAGCGCCCTGGCGCCCAGCCTGAGCTCGATCCCGTGCTCCTGGTAGTAGGCGGCCGGGCGCAGCAGGAGCCGGGCCCTGGGCAGCTGTCCCAGCAGAAAGGCCTTGGACAGAGGTGGTCGCTCGTAGGGAGGGTCCAGCTCCTCACCGACGAGGACCACCTGCCCCTCAAACCCCAGCTCGCGCAGAGCAGCTGCGGCGCGACCCCCGGCGAGACCGGCGCCGACGATGCAGAAGACTTCTCCGGGCGCCATTCGCGCCAGGTTACGACGCCGCCACTATGCTCTTGGGCGATGGCATCTTCGGGGGGCCCGGCGGTGGCGCGCGGCGCGGGCCGGGAGCTGGTGCTGGTGGTGCCTCGCCGGGTGGCTCTGCCCGATGGGTCCTGGCACGGAATCCGCCGTGGCGGGGTTCCCCGGCTGCTGGACGCGATCGCTGTCGCCGGCGAGTTCCGGCCCCGCTCCGAGGTCGAGAGCCGGCCGGAATGGCAGCAGATCATCCCCCACCTGGTGGTCAGATCTGAGGATCGGGTGCTGGCGATGCGTCGGCTTCAGGCCGGCAGCGAGCGGCGGCTGCGCGGCCAGGTAACGCTCGGGGTGGGTGGTCACATCAATGCCGACGATGGGGCTCTCGACCAAGCCTTCATCCTCGGCGCCCGCCGCGAGTGGGTGGAGGAGGTGGTCTGCGGCCGTGACCTGGTGGGTCGAGCCGTCGGGCTGATCAAGGACGATGCTGGGGAGGTGGGCCAGGTCCACCTCGGAGTCCTGATCGAAGTCGACGCGGACGGGGCGGCGGTGGCGGTTCGGGAACGGGACAAGCTGGAGGGTCGGATGACCGCGCTCGGTGACCTGGGAGTGTTCTACCTGGAGATGGAGACCTGGTCCCAGTTCGTTTACGACTCGATCCTCGCCGGGGCCCTGGACGACGTGGGACATGAAGCAGTTGCGGTCCCTCTCCCGGCGGGTGCTCCCGACCGCGCCTGAACGCGCAGCAGCCCGGCCTGGTCGGTCCGCGCCCGGAGCCAGCTGCGGGCGCCCATTTCCCGGGCCGCTCGTGTCTCTGGGGCGGGGATCGGCCGAGACTTGAGAGCTGCAGGTCGCGGGCGTCCTCGTCCCGTCGCCACACGGCCGCGCGCAGCGCTTAGACTGACGCGATGAGCTACCAACCAGAGCCCGATACCGGCCATACCCCACCACCCCTTTGGGTCACCACCGGGACCACCTTTGACGGCTACAAGGTGGTCCGCCAGCTGGGCGTGGTGAGGGGCCTGATGATTCGCTCGCGCTCGGTGGTGGGCAATCTCGGGGCGGGCCTGCAACAGTTCGTGGGAGGGCGGCAGACCGTCTTCATGAAGATGAGCGATCACGCTCGCCAGGAGGCGTACGACCTGATGATCGAGCACGCGGCCGCCCTGGGTGGCAATGCCATCATCGCCATGCGTTACGACTCCAACGAGCTGGCCCAGGGAGTCAGCGAGATCCTCGCCTACGGGACCGCGGTGGTCATCGTCCCCGAGTCGCAGGACACACCGGCGGCGCAGCCACCTCCTGCCTGACCGCCCAGTCGCGGGAGTCCGCCGGGCGCCCCCCCTGGTCGCGGTGGTGGGCGCCGGCATGGCCGGTCTGGCAACCGCCCGGGCCCTGACCGAGGCTGGCCTGGCGGTGGTCCTGTTTGAGCGAGGCGAGCGCATCGGCGGTCGGGTGCTGAGCCTGGAGTTGGGTGATGACGTCGTGGAGGCCGGCGCCAGCCACGTTTGGTCCTTCTACCGTCGCACCAGGTGGTGGCTGGAACGTTGCGGCCTGACCGCAGGCCTTGGTCCCGCCCCGGGCCAGGCACCGCTGCCGGTGTCGCGCGGAGATATTCCGGGCATCGCCCGCGCGGCCCTCGACGTGGCGTGGCGGTGGCGGCGGCTGCCGTTGGAGCGACCGGAGCTGGCCGCTGGTCTGGACACGGACACCATCGCGGGGTACGCCGTCCACCGCCTCCGGCCTGACTTCGTCGAGGCGGCTCTGCGTCCGGCTTTCGAGTGGAACGCCTTCTGCGGCCTGGACGAACTGAGCCAGGTGCTGTTGCTGCAGGCGGGCCGGCTCTTCCTCCGGGCCCGGCCGCAGGTGCTGGCCGGGGGCCTCAGCCGGCTGGCCCTGGCCATGGCCGAGGATTTGGAGATCCGCCTCGGCGCCGCCGGGGACGTGCAGCGCCTGCGCCCCGGCGGCCGGGGGGTGGTGGTGGAGCTGGCGTCGGGCGGTACCGTTGACTGCCACGCCGCGGTGGTCGCGACGCTGCCGGGGGAAGCCAGTGAGCTGGTCGACCCCAACCCGGCGCTCGGTGCGTTCCTGACCGGGATCCGCCACTCGGCGGTGACCCGGGCCTGGTGGCACCTGCCGGCTCGGACGAGCGATCCCGTCCAGCTGCTGCGGTCGCGGTCCGGGGTCGCCCCGGCGGTGCTGGTCGCAGCTCGCCGAGGGGACGTGCTCAAAGTGGCGGCGGTGGCGTATGGGGCGGCCGCGGCCGAGACCTGGGCCGGGTCTGGAGGTTCTGTCGGAGTCGCGATGGAGGACCTGGCCGCAGCCCTGCTCCCGGAGGTGCGGCAGCGACCCTACCTCGCCCGGGCCTCGTTCCACTGGGACCGAGCCGTCACCATCTTCGGTCCCGGTCACTTCCGCCAGCTGGCCGCCTTGAGCCCGGGGCGGGCGGGAGGCGCGATCGCGCTGGCGGGCGACTATCTGGTCAGCCCGACCGTGGAGGGCGCCATCCTGAGTGGGGAGCGAGCCGCGAACTCCATCCGCTCCCATATACTGGGATCTGTGATCGGGAGAGCGCGGTGAAGGTGAGGATTCGAATCCCCAGCCCGCTCCGGGCGCTCACCGCAGGTGCGGCTGAGGTCGAGGCGGAGGGCAGCACCGTGGGCGAGGCGCTCCACGACCTCGAGCACAAGTACCCTGGCTTTGACTCGCGGCTCTTCGAGGCAAACGGTGGGCTGCGGCACTTTGTCAACGTCTACCGCAATGACGAGGACATCCGCGCCGCGGGCGGGCTGGGGGCCACCTTGAGTGGTGACGACGAGCTGAGCATCGTCCCGGCGGTGGCTGGGGGCGGCCCCGGCCTCGACTGAGCCGGTGTGCGTTCCGTGTCAGTGCGCCGGGTCGCGCCGCCTACCCTGGAGGTTGTGGGTGCCGGGAGGGTCGTGCGAGCGACGCTGACAGCTTGCAGGTAGCCCAGGCTGGCAAGGTTGCTGGCGGCGGCGGCCGGATCCCATTCCCCCCCGAGGCGGCGCCCCTCCTGGAGGCGGCTGATCTCCGCGCTTGGCACGTGGGCCTGCCCCCCGGGGCGGTGGTGGCGGTCGCCATGAGCGGCGGCGTGGACAGCTCCGTGGCAGCCGCCCTTTGCGTTGCCGCCGGCGTCGAGACCATGGGGGTGACGATGCGGCTCTGGGGCACTGAGGAGATGGAGCGTGGTGAAGGGGGGTGCTGCTCGGTCGACGCGGTGGAGGACGCCCGCCGGGTCTGCGCCCGGCTGGGAATTCCTCACTACGTTCTCAACCTGCGGGAACACTTTCAGGCGACGGTGGTGGCTGACTTTCTCTATGAGTACGGGCACGGCCGGACCCCCAACCCCTGTGTGCGATGCAACGAGACGGTCAAGTTCGCCGAGCTGCTGCGCCGGGTGGCCGCGGTTGGCGCCAGCCATCTGGCAACCGGTCATTACGCCAATGTGAGGCGGAGCCAGGATGGAATCTTCACGCTCCACCGAGCGGAGGACCCTCGCAAGGACCAGTCCTACACGCTCTTCCGCTGCGATCAGGACGTGCTGAGTCGGTCAATCTTCCCGCTGGGGCGGCTGCCGAAGCCTCGGGTCCGAGCGCTGGCCACCCTGCTGGGGCTGGGAGTCGCCCAGAAGCCCGACTCGCAGGAGCTCTGCTTCGTGGGTGGTGGCGACCACCGCCAGATGCTGCAGCAGGAGCTGGTCGGCACCTTCGCAAGGGGTCCCATCATCGGCCCCGGGGGGGGCCGGGTTGGGACTCACCGCGGGCTCCCGTTCTACACCGTGGGACAGCGCCAGGGCCTGGATCTGGAGGTCACCAGGCCCGACTCGGAGCCTCAGTACGTGATCCAGTTGCGACCGGAGCAAAACGCCCTCGTGGTCGGTCCCTGGCAAGCCCTGCTGAGCTCGCAATGCACCGTGGAGAGGTGCGTGTACCCGGACGGGCGAACTCCTCGTCGGCAGATCCATGGCGAGGCCCAGACACGCGCCCATGGACGTCCTGCGGAGGCGCGCTGGACTCCGCTCGGTTCGGCCAGGGCCCGGGTGGTTTTCACGCAACCGCAGGCGGGGATCGCGCCCGGACAGTCCCTGGTCCTCTACGATGGTGATCGCGTGGTGGCGGGCGGGGAAGTGGCCGAGTCCAACAAGGAAGAGATGGCGTAATGGTATGGCCGGTGGAGGGTTTGCTGCTCCTGGTGGCGCTGGCCGGGTGCTGGGCTGCGATGGCTGCCCTGCAGGCGTCGTGGTGGACCCGCAGCTGGCCGATGGCGGTGGTGGGGCTGGCGATCATGGCGAGCTTGGCCTCCGAAGTGGGGGCGCTCAACAGTTCCTGGGGCCCAACCCTGGGTGACGGCATCGGGGTTGTGACCCTGCTTCTGGCCGGGGTCGCGATGGCGGCCCTGGCTGTCTACCTGCTGCTGCCTCCGCCCAACCCGGTGGGCCCCGCGCCCCCGCGCCCGTGGGGTCCCGCGGTCAATCCCGACAGCGAGGCCTGAGGATGATCCTGGGAGGGATAGTCGGGATTGTGGTGGCGGCGCTGGTGGTTGTCGTGGGGACACGGGTACCGGCTGCAGACGCCCGCTTCACCCAGCTCCGAGTTGCTTCCCGGGCCGTGCCCCTGCCGGTCTGGCTGGGGGTGCCCTTGGCGGTGGTGATCCTGGTTGCCAGCCTGCTGGGGAGCGGTGCCGCCGGCGCCGGCAGCGTTCTGCTGCTGGTGGTGGTCACTTTGGTGCTGCTGCTGGCTCTGGCCGGTGCCTGGTCGTGGGCGCGTCTACGGGAGTCACGGTGAGCGCAGGTCCCCTGGCCGCAGCCGTGGCCGACCCCGAAGCCAATGGTGAGTCGAGAGTCTGCCCACCGGCGCAGCAGCGCGCGGCCGAGGTGATTGCCAGCCTGGGCTGGAGTCGCGCGGTGGCGCCACGCGAGCACCAGATGGGACTTCCAGCTCGTTTGACCCTGCGGGCGGCTGAGGCGGCGGGCGGCGACAGCACGGCCGCGATCCACGCCGCCGCCGCCGCCGAGCTCACGCAGCGGGCGCTGGAGTGGCACGCCGCCGCCGCCGCCGGGAGGGAGTCGGTGGGGATGGCCACTCTGGCCGGAGATTACTGTCTGGCCCAGGCGGCGGCTTCCCTCTCGGGCTATGAGGACGTCGACATGGAGGCGGCGCTCGCGGATGGCCTGAGTGATGCCGGTGCCACTCTGGTCGCCTCCGGGAGCGGCGCCCTGGCCTCACGGCGGCTGTTGCCCGCCTGCGGGCTTTCGGGAGCCCGGGCGACCCGCCTGCCGGCCACGGTTCAGGCAACGTGGTGGCGCGCGGGGAGAAGGCTGTCCCGAGTTGGGGCCAGCCCGGACGTGCTCCCTGGCCACTCCGCTGACCTCGACCACCTGCTGGCGGCGCACGATCCCGTCGAGCGTCGCCTGGGTCAGATCCTGACCGTCGATCCGGCCAGCGTGGCAGGGCCAATGGCCGCCCTGTTCAGCGCGGGCGGCAAGCGGATTCGAGCGCGACTGGTCCTACTGGCCGGAGAGATCGGAGGTCGCTACCGCCCTGACCAACTCCTCCAGGGGGCCGCCGCCATGGAGATTCTGCATGCGGCCACCCTGTGTCACGACGACCTGGTGGATGGCGCAGCCTCGCGCCGGGGGGTGCCGACGGTTGCCTCGATCGCCGGTCCCCTGGCCGCACTCGGGGTCGGCGACTACTACCTGGGCAGGTCCTCGGGGCTGGTGGCCAGGCTGGGCGATCCCCGCATTTCCCGGGCTTTCGCGCGGGCCCTGGTCGAGATCGCGGACGGTCAACTTCAGGAGCTGGAGAGGCGCTCCATCTGGTCAGGGGAGATGGCTCCCTACGTGCGGGTGGCGCAGCTGAAGACCGGCGCCCTGCTGGCCGCCTGTGCCGCCACCGGAGCTCGGCTGGGGGGGGCGACCGCCGTCCAAACCAGGGCCGTGACGAGGTTCGCAAGCAGGTTGGGCCTGGCCTTCCAGGGCATTGACGATTGCCTGGACTTCAGCGACCCAGCTCGAACTGGCAAGCCCGCCGGAACCGACCTGGCCCAGGGCATATGCGGGCTTCCGGTGCTGTGCGCTCTGCGCGGACCTCACCGCAAACGGGTCCTGGGCCAGCTCCGGACCATGGACGATGCCGAGCCTGAGGAGGCCGAACAGATTCGGGAGCGGATCCTGGATTTGGTCAGGGAAACCGGCGCGCTCGCCACTGCCCGGACGGTGGCGGACGGCTGGAGCAGCGAGGCCCTGGCCAGTCTCCGGGTGTTGCCGGCCCCCATCCGGCTGAGGCTGGAGCGTTTTGCCGATCGGCTCACCCTGCGCGACCGCTGAAAGCTCCATGCCCGCGATCTCGCCAGGCGCGGTCCCATAAAATGACCGCCCGTGCCCTGTAAGACCTGGCCTGATCGCGCTCCGAGGCTCTGCGGCCGCCTGGCCGCGGGGAGCCCCCTTTGATCGGCGTGGCGGCCGCTGGGGGCGTCGCCCTTGGGGCCGCGATCACGCTGGTGCTGCGTCGCGAGCGCTCCCTGCAGCTGGGGGCCCTGGGGCTGATGTCGCTGGCGGTGGCGGTGGCCCTGCTGCTGGCCGGCGCGGTGCTGCCGTTCCTGGCCGTCCTGATCCTCGGCGTGGTGGCGGAGGTGGCCATGCTCTCGCCCCTGGCGAGGCCCTTCCGATCTGGGCTCGCTCCAACGCAGCCTGGTCCGGCCCAGCTTTGGGCTTCGATCGGGCTGGCCGCGGCCGCCGCGGTCGTCGTCGCCGCCCTCCTGATCGCATCCGGGATCGCCAGTCGCTCGGCCTTCGGTGCCCAATCCAGGCTGTCGCCGTCGCTGGCCGATGTTGGGCGCCACTTCCTGCTCGGAGCGGGCGTCGGGGTCCTGGGTCTGCTGGTCCTGGCCGCGGCGGTGATGGTGGGAGCGTCCGCGTTGGTGGAGCGCGACCGTCGCGAGTTGGCTGAGGAGCAGGCTGAAGCTATCCGCCGCCGCCGAGCCGCCGAGCAGCAGCGGCGGGCGGCCCAGCGAGAGGCGGCTCGGGCGGCCGCCCGAGCCGCCCGCCGAGGTGGTTCCCGGTGAGTCAGAATTCAGCTGTCCTGCTGGGGCTGGCCGCCTGCCTGGCGGGGGTGGCGGTGTTTGCGCTCATCCATCGCCGCGATGCCATGGGAGCCCTGGCGGCCCTGGTGATGTTCTTCGCCGCAGTCGGGGTGGCCCTGGTCGGCTTCTCGGCGTCGGCGGGGCAGGCCGGCGCCGCTCAGCTGCAGGCCTTTGCGATTCTGGTGGAGCTGCTGGGCAGCCTGTTCGTCGGGGTCGGAGTCGCCCTCACGGCGGTGCTCTGGCGCCGCCAGGGCTCCGACCTGCTGGCCGCGCTCGCCAACAGGGCCGCGTCGGTACCGGATGGGGCAGACGCTGACTCGGAGATGGAGCTCGATAGCGAGCGCGGGGCCGGTCTCGAGGAGGCTGGCCCGGGCGATGAAGGGGAGGCTGACCCCGGCCCGGCACCGGACGGCCCGGACCAGGCGGGCGCCACGCCTGCCGAGGGGGGCTGAGGTGCACTTTTTCGAGGCCGCCTGGGCCCTGATCCTGTTACCACCAGCGGGAGTCGCCTTCAGCTATCTGGCCGAGACCAGGCGCGGTCAGGCGCTGACCTTGATCGGGGCCGCGTGGCTGGCCTTGCTGGCAGCGCTGGCGGTGCTGGCGGCGACCGTGCTCCGCTATCCCACGATCCACCAGGCCACGCTCACGTTCTGGACGTTCTCGGTCACCCAGAGCCCATTCAACGCGGCCACCACCACCTTGCTCGCTCCCAATTTCCAGGTCGGGATCGGCTATGCCTCGACCCCGGTGGCGGCGGCGCTGGCCACCACGGCGGCGCTGGTGGTGGCGCTCGGCCAGACCCATCTGATGATCCAGCTGCGCAGCGATGCCCGGCTGGCCGCCCTGATGCGCCTTGTCAGTCTGTTCAGCTTCGCCGCGGTGGCTCTGATCATGGCGCCGGGCCTGTTCCAGGTGGTGCTCGGGTTCGAGCTCTGTGGCCTCTTCGCGGCCCTCTTGATCGGCAGCGCGCTGGGCACAGGAGCGGGGCGTGCGGCCAGAAGGACCTATCTGGTCTGGCGCCTGGGCGGCCTCTCCCTACTGCTGGCGGCGGTCTTCATCTACGTCAAGTTCTCGGGCCCGATCGAGGTGGCCGCCACGGCCGCTGCCAAGCACGGGGTGAGCGTGGTCCCCGATGGCCTCAACCTGGCCGCGCTGACGGCCATCTGGACCGCGGCCGCGCACGGCCAGGTCCACGGGGTGGGTGGCCGGAGCCTGACCCTCGCGGCGGCCCTGGTGCTTCTGGCAGCCATCACCGCCGCTGGTCAGATTCCCTGGCACAGTCTCTGGCGCGGACTGGGCGACTCTCCAGGTGCCACGGCGGCACCTCTCCTGGGGGTGCTCGGAGTGACGGTGGCGACCTCGCTGCTGGCTCAGACCTACACCCTGCTCCAGCTGGCCGCGGGGGTCCTGCCCGCACTGGTGGTGCTGGCCGCCATTTCCAGCCTGGTGCTGGCGGTCCTGGCCCTGCGGGAGTCCAGCCTGCGCCGCTTCGCGGCCTTCACTGCCGGGAGCATGGCGGGTGCCGTCCTGGTCGGTTTCGGGCTCGGGACTCCGAGTGGAGCTGTGGCCCTGGCGGTGGCCGCCATGCTCGGAAGCGGCGCTCTCGGGGCGGTCTCGGTCCATCTCAGCCGCGACCTTCGGGTCGACACCATCCACAAGCTTGGCCCCGCCTGGCGCCAGGCCCGGCCCACCCTGGTGGTGCTGCTGCTGGCGCTGGCGGCGTGCGGTGGGCTGGTGGGCGCGGGTACGTTCTTCGGCCGTGCCGCGGTGCTCGGCGCCGCGTTCGGTGGCGTCGGGGCTGGCCTGCGGGGCGCCAGCCCCTGGCTGAGGGTGATCGGAGGCGGGGGAGAGCTGCTTGCCTCGGGCATCCTGGCAGCCGCCTGTGCGCGGGTAGCTCTAGCCGCCCTGCGCGGCGCTGACCCCAGCGATCCACGCGAGGCCAGGGCGACCCGTCGGCACCTGGGCCAGCCCCGGGGCCGCGGTCAGCTTCAGGTGCTGCGCGCGTGGGCCGTCGTGGCGGTGCTCAGTGGTCTGCTGAGCCTGCCTGCCGTCCACTTCGGCCTGGGCCCGTTCCTGGCGCCGCGCAAGGGCGACACCGCCCTCCCGCTGGAGGCCTGGGCGCTGGTGCTGACACTGTTGGCGCCCGCTCTGGGAGCGGTCACCATGTGGCTGGTCCGGCCCCAGGGGCCAGGCGCGGCGCCCGAGCGGGCCGGGTGGGACGCGCTCGTGGACGGTACCCAGCTGGTGGAAGGTGGGGAGACGGTGGTCCTGGGGTGGCCCGCCCGCATCGTGGACTCCTTCACCACCCTGATCTGGGACCCAGTGTCAGACGCCGCCGGCGCCAGCTTCCAGCGCCTGCTCGAGGTGATGGAGGGTGAGCCCAACTGGTGGCCGGGCTGGAGTGGCAGATCCGGAGTGGCGACCCTGGCGGTCCTGGCGCTGGCGGTGGCCGTGGTCGCCTGGGTGGGAGCCGCCCACCCGGTGGGGTTGCCGTAGATGCCTTCTGATCTCAGCCTCACCCTGATCGTGTTTCTGCCCCTGGTCGGGGCGATGGTGGTGCTGGCCCTGCCGGTGGCCACCGATCTGCAGCGATTCCGGGTCCGCACCACCGCTCTGTTCGCCACCCTGGTGCCCCTCCTGATCGCAATTTTCGATTTGCTGGGAGCGGTCGGCAACCCTTCCCAGGGAGCGCTGCCGCAGCCCAACTTCGACGCTCCCTGGCTGCGCGGCTTCCTGATTCAGATGGACTACCACCTGGGCGTCGACGGCCTCAGCCTGATGTTGCTGTTCGCGATTACGGCCGTCTTTCCGGCCCTGGTCTTGGCCAGCTGGCGGCAGCGCGAGCGCTACCGGACCTATTTCGCGCTCCTGCTGCTGGTGGAGGTCGGTCTGACCGGGACATTCGCCACCCAGGACCTGCTCCTGTTCTTGATCTTCTTCTGGTGGCCCGTCATCCCCCTCGCCCTGTTGATCTCCTTCGGGAGCGGAGTCCGGGCGGGCGCTGCCGCCAGGAGGGTGCTCTGGACGCAATCGCTGTCTGGGGTGGCATTGCTGGCCGCCATTCTGCTGATGCTGCTGCGGACAGGGAATCGGACCTTTGACTTCCTAACTCTGTCCACCGTCAATCCGGTTCGAGGCGCTCCCGGCCTGATCGTGGCGGTGCTGCTGCTGGTGGCCTTCGGGTCTCGGATGGCGATCTTCCCGTTTCAGCGCTGGTTTGTGGACGGCATCGCCGCCGCCTCCACCCCGGTGGGCATGCTGCTGGCGCTAAGCGCCCTACCGGTGGGTGCCTACGGATTCGTCCGCGTGGCCCTGGACATGGATCCGAGCGGATCTTTGCAACTGGTCCTGCCGCTGCTGGCCCTGGCGCTGTTGACCCTGTACTGGGGCGCCCTGGCGGCCCGTGGGAGTCGGGATCTGCGCCGGGTGGCGGCCAACTCCCTGGCCGCGATCGGGGGACCCGTGCTGCTGGGGATCACCGCCTTCTCGGAGACCTCAATCGCGGGTGCCCTCGGGGTGGCCTTCGCCTTCGTGTTCTTCGCGCCCCTGCTCCTGCTGGCCGTTGGAGTGGTCTCGGATCGGGCCGGGCGTGTCCGTCTGGGTGAGCTGGCCGGAGCGGCGGCCAGTGCGCCCCGTCTGCGACTGCTGTTCGCGGTGGCCGCAGCGGGCCTTCTGGGGGTGCCCCTGCTGGCGGGCTTCCCGGGACTGTTCCAGGTTCTGGTCGGGGGCTTGGTGGCCCACCGCTTCGTGACCGCGCTCACGGTGCTGGGCCTGCTGCTGCTGACCGCCGCCGTCTGGCGGGCCGGAAACACCGTCTTCTGGGCGGCCCCGGCGCCGGCCGAGGACGATCTCGCGGTCAGTGACTCCCACGGATCCGAGTTCTACGCAGGCTGGATTTTGGCCGCCGCGGTGATCGTATTCGGGGTCTCGGGAGGCTACTTCGTGTCCTACACAGTTCATGGCACCGACCTGGTGGCCGCCCGGGTCTCGAGCTATGCTCCACCTCCGCCTCCGGTCGCCAAGAAGGCTCACAAGTGAACCTGGCATTCGTCGAGGACTTTGGGCCGATCGCGATCCTGGTCCTGGGGGCGGTTGTCTGCAGCTGGCTGGATCTGGGCGGAGGTTTCTCCTTCCTGGGCCAGCGCCCGCTCAGCCGCTGGGTGGCTCTGGCAGCGCTCGCCCTGGCCTTCCTGGCCAGCGTCGGCTTTTGGAAGAGCTCCTTCGGATTCACCCCGCCTGACATCGAGCACGGCAGCTTTCTGATTGACCGCTTCGCCCTCTTCTTCTACCCCGTGGGCCTGGCCGCGGCCGGGGCCGTGATTCTCACCGGGGCGGACACCGAGGCCGAACTCGACCCCCACGTCGGGCTCTACCACGCGCTCCTGCTGGTGAGCGCGGCCGGTGTGCTCTTCACCGCCTCCTCGGCCGACTTGGTCAGCCTGGCGGTGGGGTTGAGCATGGCCTCCCTGCCGCTGCTGGTGGCCCTGGGTTTGCGCAAGACGGACGCCGGCAGCATGCGTCTGGCGGTGCGCTCGCTGGCGATCAGCGGCGCCTTGCTCGCGACCTTCATGGGCGGGGAGGCGATTCTGGCGGGCATGGCCCAGAGCACGGAACTGCGCTCGCTGGCCCAGCGACCACTTCCGGTCGACCCGCTGGTGGCCCTGGCGGCATTGCTGGTTCTGGTGGGCGGCGTCGGCCAGCTGGGGGTGGTCCCGTTCGGCCGCTGGCGGGCGGGCGAGGCCGGGGGCGCTCCGCTGGCGCCTTCGATCGGAAGAACTGTCATGGTGGCCCTGGCGGCCCTGGCCGCCCTGCTCCGGATCCTACCCGGCGGGCTGGGGGGGGTGAGTGGGACCTGGGGGATGACGGTGGCGGTGCTGGCCGGCGCCACCCTGATCCTGGCCCCTCTGGCCGCCCTGCGCCAGCGCCGGCTGTCCGCCGTGGTGTCTCATCTGCTGGTCGCCCAGCTGGCTCTCGCTCTGGTCGCCCTGCCTGAGGTGGCCCGCCCCGCCACCTCCAGCATTCTCTACCTGCTGCTGTGCTTCGTGCCCCTGGCCACGGCCTCGCTGGGCCTGCTCGGTGCCATCGCGACCCAGGGG
The DNA here is from genome assembly GCA_021802115.1 of bacterium. Next base: position 44,351 of record JAKABA010000015.1, read on the forward strand.
CAGAGCGATACCCGAGCGGCCCTGCGGGGGCTCTGGGCTCGCTCACCCGTGCTGGCCGGGGTGCTGGCCGGGCTTCTGGTGGCGCTCGCCGGGGCTCCGCCGGTGGCGGGCTTCTTCGCTCGATTGTTCACTGTCGAGTCGGCATTCCAGGCCGGTTTGGGGTGGCTGGTGTGGCTGGCCCTACTCTCCGCCGTGCTCTCTGGGATCGTGGCGTTCCGCTGGTTGCTGGTGCTGTTTGACTCCCGGGTCGACGGCCCTGAGCTGGGGCTGCCTGGGCGGACGGCCATGATCGGGATTGCGCTCAGCGGGACGGCCGTGTTCTCCTTCGCGATCCTGTTGGGGCCGCTGATGGCGATCGCCGCTCGGGCGGCGGTACCCCCCCTGTTCGGCCCCTGAGCCGACGGTCCGGTGGCTCGGCCGCTTGGGGCCCATCCCAGGCGACGGCCGGCTGATCGGCGCTCACTGTGAGCCGTGCTGACGGCGACCCAACTCCTCAGGTCGGGTGACAACCGGGCCCCAGTGCTGGGTGGCAGGGGCCGGAAACCAGAGGCGCCAGCTGCCGGCATGCGCTCCCGGGTCAGGCCCAGCGCGAGGTGAGCCGAGTGGGGCCGGACCACGGAACGGTCCCGGGGCTGGCGGCGCGAGCCCATGTCGTCTCCCGCCGCCAGCTCTCAGCGGTCTGCGTAGGTGGCCAGCAGTTGGTGCACGCGTGAGGCCATCGTGAGGGCCTGGTCCATCGGCCGCTGCCACATGTTGCGGCCGAAGATGAATCCGGTGCCGCCGGCGGCCATGCAGTCCTCCATCCGAGCCAGCAGCTCCTCGTCGGTGACCCGGCTGCCACCGGCAAAGATGACCAGCGACCGCCCACCGGACCGGACCACCCTTCGCAGCATCTCGCGGCGATCCTCGACCAGGGTGTCGTACGGTGCTGGGGCGGAGGCGTCGGCCTCGGAGTGCTCTCTTGGGATGTTGATCTTGATGACGTCGGCGCCCATCTCGGAGGCGACCCGGGCCGCGTAGTCGATGGCGTACAGACTGTCCGCGCCGCCCTTTTTGCCGACCGCCGAGCCGCGCGGGTAGGACCAGCAGATGAGGGGCATCCCGTAGCGGTCGCACTCGCGGCGAATGTCGCTCATCTGACGCAGGTCGCGGTCCTGGGATGTGGATCCGACGTAGCAGGTGTACCCGACCGCGGCCGCCCCCAGGCGCACGGCATCCTCCACGGAGGCCGTCAGTGGCGAGAAGGCATCGTCGGAGCTGGGTATGTTGGTGCGCCCGTTGACCTTGAGGACCAGCGGCAGCCGGCCCGCGTACTGGCCCATGTAGCGGGTCGCCAGTCCGATCTGAAGCGCGATCCCGGAGAACTTCCCGGCCACGCCCAGCTGGCACTGGTACTCGGGGTCCAGGGCGGGTGGGTTGACGAAGAAGTCGACCGGTCCGTGTTCCAGGCCCTGGTCGATGGGCAGCAGCATCAGGGTGCCGTTGGCCGGCCCGTGCTCATACAGAAGGGTATGGAGGCGGGCCCTCTTGCCCTGGGACAAGTTGAGGTCGTCGAGGTGGAAGCGAGTAGCGCTGGAGGTGGGTCGACTGGCAGTTGTAGTCATCAATCGAGGTTACAACGTCGCATCGAGAAATGGTGGGAATGAGCGCGCCGGTGATAATCCCCGGGTGGCGGATCAAAGTGGCGGCACGCCTCCCATCCTGTTCGAGGGAGTCGCCCGGGACTTCGAAGGCCGGGTCGCGGTCGAGGAGCTCGATTTGCGAGTCGCGCCGGGGGAGCTCTTCGGGCTGATCGGACCCAACGGAGCCGGCAAGACCACAACCATCAAGATGGCGGTCGGGCTGCTTCGCCCATCGCGAGGCCGGATTCTGATCTGTGGCCATGACATCCAGCTTCAGGGCACCGAAGCCCGCCGCCATCTCGGCTACGTCCCTGACAACGCCGCCCTGTACGAGAAGCTGACCGGCCTCGAGATGCTGGAGCTGGCCAGTGATCTGCACGGGGTCAGCCGGGAACGCCGCCGGCGCCGCATCCCGGCGCTCCTGGGGGCTCTCGATCTGGCTCCGGCTTCGGGGCAGCTAATTCAGTCCTACTCCCGCGGCATGCGCCAGAAGCTGGCCCTTTGCGCCGCCCTGATGCCCGATCCCGAGGTGGTGTTCCTGGACGAGCCCACGGTCGGTCTCGATCCTCAGGCGGCCCGGCAACTGAAGACCATGCTGCGCACCCTCTGCGACACCGGCCACACCGTGTTTCTCAGCACCCACGCGCTGGAGATCGCCAGTGCCCTTTGCGATCGAGTTGGCATCTTCAAGTCCGGGCGGCTGGTGGCGCTGGGATCGGTCCCTGACCTGGAGCGGCGGGGGGGCGCCCACGCGGGCCTGCCCGGGGCACTTGAGGACGCCTTCATGGCGGTCACCGGTGCCGCCGACGAGGAGACCACCAGCCTGATCAGCGCCCTCCGCGCCTGAGTGGGGGCCCCGGACAAAGTGGCCGCCCTGGAGCGCGATCCCCTGTCGAGCGGCTCCCAGCTTCGAGGGCTCTTCCGTGCGGGGGCCCGGGCGACCTGGAACTCATGGTGGAACAGCGGGCCCGGACGTCGTCTGGTGACGCTGGCGGCCCTGCCGGTGGGTCTGCTGATCTGGGCCTCGCTGCTGCCCTTGGTCGAGCAGCTGTTGCGCGCGGCCCACCTCGGCCACCCTCAGCACCTGATGGCCGCTCTCTCCACCCTGGCGATCGTCCTGACCGCCTTCACCATGGGCACCTCGGTGAGCTTCGCTTTGGCCTCGGTCTACTTCGCTCGGGACGTGGAGTGGCTGCTCCTGACCCCGATCAGCGCGCGGCTTCTGCTCACCTATCGTCTGCTCAGCCAGTTGGCGCTGGGGATTTGCCTGGGGGCTCTCCTGGGCGGCCCGGCGGTCGTCGCGGTGGCCCTGGTGTATGCGAGTCCCGGGGTGGTGCCGCTGGCCGCCGTGGACATCACCTCGCTGCTGGTGATGCCCATGGCGGTAGCGCTCGCGCTGGTGGTGCTCCTGGTCCGGGTCGTGCCCGCCAGTCGGGTGAAGGACGCGGCCGCCCTGCTGGTGGGCCTGGTCGGATTCGGGGTGGCGGCGGTTGACATCGGGGCTGCGGTCGGTGGGGGCGGTGGCGGGGGGCTGGGCGTCAGTTCCTTCAGCCATGGCATCATGGGCCCGCCCTGGCTGCCCACCACCTGGGTGGCTCAGAGCGTGGTGGACGCCGTCCAGCGGAGGTGGCCGGCCGCGCTCTCGCTGGCGCTGGCCCTGGCTGTGGCCGCCCTTTTGGTGACCTCGGTCGCGCTTCTGGCCGCGGCCCCGGCGCTAAGGGAGGGTTGGTTTCGGGCCCGATCGACCCCCGCCCGGCGGCGCCGCTCCGGAGCTCGATTCTCCCGGCTGCCGCCGTTTCTGGCGGTGGTGCGGAAGGACTGGCGGATGCTTCGCCGCGATCCCTCGCAGCTCATCCAGCTGCTTCTGCCGATCGGCCTGTTCGCGGTCTACCTCCTCTCGCCGCGGGCTGGTGGCACCGGGCTCGGGATGTTTCAGAACTTCCCGGTCTGGTACGGGCCGCTCACCACCGCGGCCTTCGCGGCCCTGTTTGCCGCCAGCGGGCTGGGGCTGCGGGCGGTGGGCTCCGAGGGCCGGCAGTTCTGGTGCTTGAAAACCGCGCCCCTGTCACCGCGCTCCCTGCTGCTCGGCAAGTCAATCCTGCCCGCCGCGATCGCCGTGGTGGCCAGCCTGGCGCTGATGGTGACCACCGAAATCCGGGAGGCGACCCCGCCGGCGCAGATCGCCTTCTCGGCGGTCCTGCTGGTGCTCTGCGTGCTGGGGCTGGTGTCACTCGCGATTGGGATGGGGGCGGTTTGGCCCCGGCTGGACTGGACAGATCCCAGGCGCGCGGTCGGGATCTGGTTGGCGGTTACGTTCATGGCGATCGGGGCCGCCTATATCGCTATCTGCCTGGTGGGCCTGACCCTACCCTTGCTACTGACCGGTGTCCCGGTCCCGCTGGCCGAGGGCATGGCGATCGTGGTCTGTGCCGTCTGCGCGGCCGGCACCGCCGGGATCGCCCTGGCCGCCGGCCACCACCGCCTGCTCCGCCTCGACCTGTAGCTCGATTGCCCGCCACCGCGGTCGTGGATGGGACGCCCGCCTACGCCGCGGTAGAATTCTCCCTGATCGCGCTAGACGGGGAGTTAGCGGTGCCCTGCACCCGCAATCCGCTACAGCGGGGTCGAATTCCCCTCCTAGGGGGGGCGTCATCGGGTCAGCTCCGACCACTCGGGTGTCGACGGCCGGGTCCGGCGCAGCCAATCACCGCCAACCCCGTCAGGTCCGGAAGGAAGCAGCGGTACGCGGAGCGACTGGAGTGCCGTCGGGCTCCCCGGCCTGAGCTCAGGTGTCGACCGGCGCCGGGGGTGTCTCAACGAAGAGGGGTGCGCGATCATCGTGACCAGAGTGAACTCAGTACGGCAGAGCCTCTACCTGAAGTATCGGCCCCGGCGCTTCGAAGAGCTGGTGGGGCAGGAGGTGGTGGCCCGGACCCTGCGCAACGCCATCCGCGAGCGCAGGCTGGGTCACGCCTACCTTTTCACCGGCATTCGCGGCACCGGCAAGACGAGCGCGGCTCGGATCCTGGCTCGCGCGATCAACTGCGAGCATCCCGAGGAGGGCGAGCCATGTGGCTCGTGCCATGCCTGTGAGTCGATCGCTGCCGGCCGCAGCCTGGACGTGATCGAGATCGATGCTGCCACCAACCGCGGCATCGATGAGATTCGTGACCTGCGCGAGCGCACCCAGTTCTTGCCCAGTGAACTGCGCACCAAGGTCTACATCATCGATGAGGCCCACATGCTCACCACGGAGGCAGGCAACGCCTTTCTCAAGACCCTGGAGGAACCCCCCGAGCACGCCTGCTTCATCCTCGCCACCACCGAGCCCCAGCGGCTCACCGAGACGATCCTGTCGCGCTGCCAGCGCTTCGACTTTCGGCGGATTCCGGCCGCCGCCATGGCGGCCCATCTGACCCAGATCTGCCGTCAGGAAGGCATCGAGACGGTCCCCGAGGTCATGGCCCTGGTCGCGGAGGCCGGGGCCGGCTCGCTCCGCGACGCGGAGTCCCTGCTGGACCGCCTGATCGGACTCGACGAGGGGATCCTGGCCCTGGACTCGGTGCGCGCCGCGCTGGGCATGGCCGACCCCGACGCGATCGGGCGATTACTGGCTGGCCTGCGGGGTGGGGACCTGGCCGACGCCTGGGCCGAACTTCGCCTTCTGGAGGGGGCGGGAGTTGACCCTCGCCAGCTGCTGCGCTCCCTGGGAGCCCAGGCCAGGGAGCGGCAGTGGGCAGAGCTGGCGAAGCCGGCGGCGGATCCAGGGGGCCATTTCTGGCTGGACCTCATGGATGCGTGTGCCCGCGGCGGCAGTGAGCTGCGCCGAGCCGACGATCCCTGGATGGCACTGGAGGTGATCCTCCTCCGGCTGGGCTCGGCGAACTCGGTCGGCGCCAGCGCGGCCCCACCGGCTGGGCCAGCTCGCGTGAAAAGCTCCGGCACCCAGACTGCGCCGGTCGCGGTCCCCAAGGCGCCCGAGCCGGAGTCCTCCAATCCGCCAACTGTGGTTCCCTCCGAGATGGCCCAGAGCGTCGCCGAGGCCGATCCGGGCACTCCCGCGGCTAGCCCAAATGAGCCGCCGATCGGAGCCCCAGGGCCGGCTGCGGACGGGGAACCCGCGGTGGCCGACGCTCCAGCTCGGCCAGCTGGGGCGGCCGCGAGCTGGCAGGCCCGCTGGCCGGAGGTGGTGGACTGGGCCCAGCGCAACCATCCCGGGCCGTTCACCGCCCTGGCCCGAGAGACCACCCCGGTGGCGATGAACGACGGGATCCTCACCATTGAGGTGCGCTACGAGTGGCACCTTGGCAAGCTGCGTGAGCCCCAGTACCGATTGCTCCTCGAGCAAGCCTGTCGCTCCGTTCTGGGGGAGGGGATCTCGGTGGACCTGCGCCCCGCCGGCGGGGCCGCGCCGGCCCCCGAGGACGGCGGTGGGGCACGCCAGGTCGGAGGCGGTGCCCTGGCTGCGGCGCTTAAGCATTTCCCAGGGAGCACCGTACGCAAGGTGGAGCTCCGTGACCGGCGCTGATCGCGAGCCTCTCCGAGTGGGGAGGGGTGGCCCATCCCTAGAATGAGGCACGATTCGCAAGGAGGGAGGCGCGGTGCCCCAGTTTAATCCCAAGCAGTTGCGGCAGCTGCAGCAGAACATGGCCCGGCAGTGGGAGCAGGCCCAGGACGATCTCGCCACCCGCGAGGTCGAGGGAAGCGCCGGCGGCGGGGTGGTGACGGTCCGTTGTAACGGGCAGCAGCACCTGACCGGAGTGACCTTGGACCCCGCCATCCTGGAGGAGGGTGCCGAGATGGTGGCTGATCTGGTTCAGGCTGCGGTCAACGACGCTCTGGACCGCTCGAGGGAGCTGGCCGCCCGGTCGATGGAAGCTCTGCTGCCCCCAGGCATGATGCCCCCCGGGATGCGCTGAGGCCAGCCATCACCTGCCGAGTCTGACCGTGGGATTGCTGCCACCGCCGGTGGAGCGCTTGGCCACGGAGTTCTCCCGCTTCCCAGGGATCGGGCCCAAGACGGCTCAGCGGATGGCCTTCCACGCCTGTCGGCTACCCGAGCCGGCCCTGCTCGGAATTGCCGCCACCATCTCCGCCATGGCCGAGTCAGTGGGGCTCTGCTCGGTCTGCTTCTTCCTCAGCGAGAGGGGGGAATTGTGCGCCATCTGCCGGCAGCCCGGGCGCGAGCGCTCCCTGATCTGCGTGGTCGAGGATCCCAGTGACGTTCTGGCGATCGAGCGTACCGGCGAGTTCCGAGGTCTCTATCACGTGCTCGGGGCCGCTCTTTCGCCCCTGGACGGGATCGGACCCCGGGACATCCATGCGGACGAGTTGGTGGCCCGAGTGGCCCAGGGCGGCGTGGACGAGGTCATCCTCGCCACCGACTCAGATGTCGAGGGAGAGGCCACCTCCGGCTACCTGCAGCGCCGCCTGGAGGGCACCGGGACCAGGGTGACCCGGCTGGCTCACGGGCTGCCCGTGGGGGGCGAACTCGCCTACGCCGACGATCGCACCGTGGCGCGGGCCTTCTCGGGGCGCCAGCAGCTCTGACTGCCTGCCCCACCGGGGCCCTCGGGGAGACGGGCGGACCGCGGCCCGGATTGGAAGGCGCCCTCCCGCAAGCTGCCGACGCTGAGGGGTTTGCCGGGGCGCCGGCCAGCTGGCAACGGCTCCCCCAGGGCGGGCTACCCTATTTTGAGATCGCCGTTGACCTGTGACGGGCCCTGAGGTATACTTCACAGTCCGCGCTAGCCCCGACTGGGCGAGCGCCGGTCCGCCGCCGGGGCGGTCCCGTCCGCACCTTGACAATTGAAGAGTGGAGACGATTTCACGTCCACATGCCCCTTGGGAAGGGGCCCAAATGAATTCTTTGCCACCTTCCCGGCTTCGGCCGGGTTGGTCTGACGGAGAGTTTGATCCTGGCTCAGGATTAACGCTGGCGGCGTGCCTGACACATGCAAGTCGAACGAGGCCGCAAGGCCTAGTGGCGGACGGGTGAGTAACACGTGACCAACCAACCCCGAAGTTGGGAATAGCTCTGCGAAAGTA
>JAKABA010000112.1 GCA_021802115.1 bacterium
GGACCAGTCCGACCACCTCGGCCTTGAACTCGTCAGTGAACCGGCGTCGTTCTCGTCGTCCCATCTGGACCTCCTTCGTGGGTTCGTCCCCACATCATGGTGGTCCGTCATATCGGGTCAACTCCAACACTACACTACCCCATAGAGCCACTTCAGCCCGCCCCAGGCTTGAGTCAGTGGCGAGCAGCCAGCTCAGCGGCTTCGCTGGTCCAACGGACAACTTTGCGCAACCGCGCTCAGCGTGCGTGCACGCCCGTCACCGCGTCCCGGCGGGCGGTGGCTCGGGGTGTGGGATGCGGGACAGGTCGGTGAGCGGGATTAGGTCGATTACGTCGGGATAGGCGTCGACAAGCCAGCGCACCTGCGGGTCCTCGAGCGAGCCCGGGCCCTCACACGCCGTGAAGTACTCACGGAGGAAGGCTCGTACGCGGTCGCCGCTGACCGTGGCCTCCGGCAACGACGCGCGCGGGGAGAGGATCCGGCACAGCATCAGGTGGTAGGCGCGCGGGTAGCCCGGCGCGAGGCTGGGCTGGAAGTACGGCGCCGCGAGTGCCTCGACGCTGAACCGCTCATAGAAGCGCAGGCGCGCCCACGGGTCGCCGTAGCCGTCGTGCACCTCGTGATGCCGCGGGTCGTCGATCTCGGCGAGCGCGAGCGTGGCCGTGCCGAGCCAGCGTTCCCGGACCGCGTGCATGAGCGCGGCACCGACGCCTCCGCCGCGTATGCCGGGCTTCACTGCCAAGTATCCGAGCAGCAGGGTCTGAGAGCGCGGATAGGTCTCGCCCACGGCGCAGCCGAGCACGCTTTCGGCGGCTTCGTCCGAGGCGACGAGGAGCAAGCCGGGAGGAGCATGGTCGTCGTCCCAGGGCTCGCCCAGCTCCTCTGGTGCGAAAGACGGAGCCAAGATTTCAGGATAGAGCCGGCCGACGAGGCCCAGCCGCACGGCTTCCGCCTTCTCTAGGATCCTCATTGTCCGGCGGCAGCGAGGGGCGCCCCGCTCGTTGCCGCTCGACGCTTGCCGGTCTCGCGCCACAGTCTCTCGAGCACCCGATCCACGTGCTGTGACAGCGCCTTCGGCTCCGGACGATGCTCGTACGGGTGGTGGGTCGAGAGCCCGAAGGCGCCGGCAAGCAGGGCGTCTCGGAAGTCCCGCTCCGCCCCCGCGACAGCGCTGAGATCGGGCTGCGGCGAGGGTGCATCATCGGTGAACGCCTCCCGGAGTCGCAGGAAGTGATTCGCCAGCGACGTGGCCTGACCTACGTCACTTGCGCGAACGCGCTCGATCTGGTCGAGGACGTGTCGGAGGATGTCGCCGTAGAATGCCTGGGTGTAGTCGTCGCTCGTGGGCTCGCTCTTCTGCCGGTACTGCCAAGCGAAGGCGACGACGACGGCGGCTTCGTAAGCATTGGTCGCCGCCGTCGGCCCCTCAGAGTTGAAGAGGGCATCTCCCCAGAGTCGAGATCCGCGCGCGATGATCTCCCAGTCGTCGATCGCGTGTTGATCGCGCAGCAGGGGCGCTTCTCGCCCCTCCTCCCCGTCGTCTTCGAGCACAGAGCGGACGGCAAGAACGGCCTTCTCGACTGCGCGCGCGTAGTGCTGGTTGTCGTGCTGCGCGCGCTCGAGTGCGGTCTCTCCTTCCTCGTAGTCGATCCATGGCAGGTTCCACTCACACTCTTCATTCGACTGGGAGTTGTAGGGATCGTCGCGTGGCCGGTCACGGCAGCGCATGTACAGTCGCCGCGCCTCCGCGTACAAGTCGTCGATCTTGGCCTCGGCATCCGGAGGGCTGATCGGGCGGTGCCGATACGAATGCGCGAGGAAGATGTCGGCGAGAGCTCGCACATGCCATTCGGTGTGCGTGGGCAGCTCGTCGGCGTCGCCGTCCAGCCCATCGAGCTTGAGAATGGTTCGTAGCGCGGCCTCGATCGAGACCCAGTCGTTCCTCTTCCAGTCCGCTGTCACGAGGAACCGTCCGTCATGCGCCGGCTGGTACTCGCGGTGGAAGGCGACGATCGCGTCGAGCCAGGACTGGTCGCCGGCGGCGGAGTCGGGCCGCTCCGCGTGTCGCCAATCTTCGATCAGCGCGTCGAGGTTCTTGTACCGGTGGTAGTAGCCCCACCACCAGAACAGCTCAAGGTAGAGCTTGTCGAAGGTGAGTCGCGCGACGCGCCGGTCGTCGAGCTGGCCGAGGTGATGGAGCAGGTTGGACGCAGCGCGAAGCCACGTGCGACTCTCGCGGTGGAGGGCCGACTGGTAGGAGGTTAGCTGCCCGTGACTGGGGTCGACTATCGTGTTCCAGTATGCGGCGGCCCGACGATGGGTTTGCTGGGTTGTCGTCGAGTCGACGGTGGGGACCGCCGCCCTTGCCAGCCAGTGGAGGCTGTAGCCGTTCGTCGTGCCGTCGGGCGTGGAGGCCAGCTCGCTCGGGTCGACCTGATCGCTCTCGACCAGCGATCGTCTAGCTAGGTTGTCCAACGCGTCGCGCACCGGTTCGGTGTCGACAAGACCAGCCATCACGGTGAGCTCCTCGGCGGTAAAGTACGCGGGCCGCGGGTGCACCAGGGCCAGCGTCTCGAGGAGCACTCTCGTGGTCGGCGCTGTCCACGCTTGCTGGAGGCGCGCTCTGTAGAGTTCCGGTCCGGAGATCCGCTCGGACTTGCCCGGCTGTCCCACGCGCCTGCCAGCGATCTTGGCCAGCGGTGCCAGCACCAGGTCGTCGAGCAGGTCCCGATCGGAGGCGCCCGAGATCTGGCCCGCCTGCGGCGCGAGCGTATCGCGAACGTGTGCGCCGAGTTGGATCAGCGAGAAGGGATCCCGATCGACACGTGAGCAGAGATGCGCTACGTAGCCCTCGGGTAGCCGTCGCGCGAGGTCCGCTTTCAGAACGCTGGCGACAAGCTCCTCTGCATCCGAGTCGGGCAGCGCCTCGACCTCTTCCCGGCGACCGGCATACGCGTTCTCGATTTCCGTCGCGACGTCACCGTCGGCGGTTGTGAGCAGGACGGGGCACGTTGCGGCCGCCTCGAGAAATGGGCGCGCATGGTCGAGCTGCCAGACGTCGTCGATGACGACGAGTGGGCGCCGGTGGTTGAGGCAGGTGCTGATCGCTCCGACTATGGCCTCGACTCCCTCGGCGTCGGACGGCTCCGCATCCATGTTCTTCGCCCGGAGCCACGTTAGCAGGATCGACTCGAGGCTGGGTGGCCTCTCGCCAAGTTCCGACCAGAGCAGACCATCGCCACGGACCGGGCTGGGCGAGTCAGCACCGAAGATCTCGGCGAGGCGCAGTGCAAGACTTGACTTGCCGATTCCCGGCCGGCCGTGAAGCACGACAACAATCCGTTTCGGCACCGTTTCGGTCGCGAAGCTCGCCAGGATCCCTCCCAGTAGGTCGCGGCGCCCCACGAACCGGTGGTCTTCGTCTCGCGATCGCGGCGGGCACCATATCGGAGGGGTGCGACCGTACTTGCTCTGAATTTCAACGAGTGTCTGGCGCCCGGAGGCGGCGATCTCTGCCGCCTTCTGGCTCGTGTTGGCGATGACCTCATCGTGGAGGTCCTTGTTTTCGTCCCTGAGCCTTCTGAGCTCCTTCCTGTGCCCCAAGCCCAGAAGGCCGGCAACCACGCCCACGACCGCGCCCACGGCACCAAAGATCCAGCCGCTCCAGGCGATCAAGGTTAGGGAGGCGACGAGATCCACGGGCACCTCAGGATGGTCGTCGCGGTGGCATCACCGGCGCGAACATCCCCGGCGGAGTTTCCATCTCGCAGTTCCTGCCTTGCCTCGCCCGTTACCGACTCTCGGCACCGATTAAGGCGTCAGTATAGGTGGTCGTCCCGATGTCTACAAGTGACCGCATTGCCTGGGGTGTGGGACGGGAAAGTAGGACCACCCGGACACGGTGGTGAGTTGGTGGTAATCTGGCTGTGGGTCCATGGCCAGACCGAAGACCTGCCAATGGAAACCTCTCTCACCGAGAGGGAGCAGGAACGCTGTCGGCTATATCACGAGCTCGCCGCCACCGTTGACTTTCGACGCGGGAGCCTCACGACCAACTATCGCCGCTGCGGCAAACCCAATTGCGCTTGTGCCAACCCGACCCATCCCGGCCACGTACCCCGCTACCTGCTGACCATGTCGCAGGCGGGCAAGACTCAGGCCCGGCAGGTGGCAGAGGGACATGAGCTGGAGAAGACACGTAGGGAAGTCGCCAACCACAAGCGCGTCCGGGCACTGGTGGAAGAGATCGTGGAAGCCAACCAGCAGATCTGTGATGCCCGACCAGTGCCAATCCTCGCCGATGATCAGCCCTCGGACGCGGGGGTTCCCTACAGATAAGGGGTTCCAGACGGGCCTCAAGGAGGAGTTCGAAGCTGAGGAGGCACGCCTCAGCCGGCTAGCGGCAGGCCTGCTGGCTGACCCCTCCGGCCGCGGCCTTAGGGCGGGGCCGAGCCAATGCTGAGCGGAGGATGGCCCGCTACCGTGTCCGGGTGGCACTGGCAGCGAGGGCCAGTTGGCATCAAAATCGGCATCACCCGAGGCGCCCAAAGTACGCTAGGGGCCACTATGCCCACCATATTGATCTCAAATCTGCTGGAGGCGACTCCGGGAATCGAACCCGGGATCGCGGTTTTGCAGACCGCTTCTTCCTAGATCAGATCAGCGGGATCCCGAAGTGGTCTGCCTGACTATTTGACTGACTGGGGGTTTCGCCAGGGAGCTCTCGGGGGCTACTGATCGCTGCCCAGGAGAGCCTGCAGCCGGTCGCTGGCGTCGCGCTGGAGGCGGTCTGCGACGCCCGCGTACCTGGAGGCCGTGACCCCGATTCCGCTGTGGCCAAGCCGCCTCGACACCACTGCGATGTCAACCCCGGCGCTGAGGAGGAGCGCACCGCTGGCAGCTCGCAGGTCATGGAACCGGAGCCGGGGTAACCCGGCCTGGGCCAGTGCCCTTTGGAACTGCCGGGTGACGGTCGGACCGGAGAGGGGCCGTCCGATGGTGGTGGTGAACACCAGCTCGCCCAAGTCCTTAACGGGCCGCCATCGCGGACCGCAGGCCAAACGAGCCTCCCGCTGGAACTGCCTCTCGGCACCGAGAGCTGCGGCGGCCTCACGGGTGAGCGGGATCGACCTCCGGCTGCGGCTGGACTTGGGCTCGACCGCGACGTAGGTCCCAGGCCGCCACTGGACGGTTTGTGAGACGCGGAGTTCCGGGGACGTGCCATCCAGGTCAAGGTCGTCCCAACGCACGCCCAGGAGTTCACCCAGGCGGCATCCTGTATGAAGTGCGACGAGTACCAGTCTCGACAGCTGCCCCTGACCCATCGCTGCGACCACGGCCTGGGCCGAAGCCGGGCTGAGGACCGTCGGCTCGGGCGCTGGAAGGTGAGGGGGATCGCTGAGAGCGGCGATGTTGCGGTGAACGGTGCCCCACCTGATGCCATCGGCCAAGGCAGACCGCAACACGCTTCGAGCGTGGGCTGCGGTCTGTGCCGACCTACCGCTGGCTTGCACCGAGGCCATCATCCGACCCACGTCCGCCGGGGTGAGTTTGGAAAGCCGGATGCGCCCCAGGGCCGGGATCAGCAGGACCTCGCAGATGGACCGGTACCGCCTCCAGGTGGACTCGCGTACCCGTGGCCGCACCGCCGTCAACCACGAGTGCAGGTGCTGCTCCACCGTCATCCGTGCCGCCACGGGCGGCAACCCCGCCACGGCCTGCGCCTTGAGCTGCTCGAGCCGGAGTACCGCCTCGGCCTGGCTGTGGGCCAGGGCAGTCAGAATCGTCCGCTTGCCGTTCTCGCCCCACCCGACGGTCAGTCTGGCCTCCCACCGGCCATCCCCACGCTGCCAGAGCGAGCCCTCGCCCTTCCCCCGGCGCCTCCGAGTGCTCACGGTTTCGGGCCTCCTGGCGGGTGTGGTGCCACCCTGTGTGCCGGTCGGGGCAGGCGCCGCGCTTGAAGGACCAGCGCGACGGATACCACCACCACCGCGACCGCCACTTCCCCGGCGCGGGCCAGCCAACTGCTCGACTGCCAGGCGTCGATCATGAGGCCGATGGCGAACACCATCATCACGAAGGTCCAGCACCCGGATAAGCAGCCGCCGTGGCGCTTCATGCGGGTTCTTCCCGCGGCCGCTTGGGGCGCGCCTGCACTCCAGATCCCCCCCAGGGGCTCCGGTCGGATCTATACCCCGGCTTACCGGCCCGAAGCGGCCATCCCAGCAGGCCTCGGTCCCGCGCCCGCCGAACGTACGACAGGGCGGTCTTCCGCTTGATTCCGACCTCCTGGCAGATGGCGGGGATTGGCTTCTGGCCGTGGTCCACGGAATCCCGGTAGATCTCAGCGACGCGCTCCAGCTTCGCCAAAGGAACGGGCTGCGGTCCCCGGGAGGGAGCGCCCCAGTCGGGGGCTCCAGCGCTGAACAATCCTGGCCGGTGGCGTAGAGCAGTCTCACGGACCTGGCCCAGCGGGAGGGCGCGTAGCTTCCGGGGGGTGATCGCTGTGGGGAGGAGGCCCCCCTCACGCGCCACCAGAGCGTTTAGGTGCGCAGCGAAATCCTGGAGCACTTGGGGAGCGTCGCCGGGAACCTGACAACTCTGCTCGACCCGCAGGCCCACTACCTGAGGCAGTCCGTCCACCTCCCCCGTCCGCACCGACACCGTGAGGTTCTGCTCCGGGAAGTCGACGGAAACCCAGCCGTCGCGATGGTCGGCGACCGCTCCGGGGGCGCCCCAGCGGTCAGAGTCAGAGTCCGTGAGTCGGCCCATAACGGGGACAGTATAGACCCTGCGGCTACCGGCGTCTAAGGTTGTGTGGATGCGTCCAGCGGCACGCGATCGAATCGCCGTAAGCGTTGCAGAGGCGGCTTCGCTCGCGGGTATCTCGCGGGCCGGGCTGTATCGGTTCGTTTCGTCGGGAGAGCTTCCCAGCGTCCACGTGGGCGGCCGCCGTCTGATACGGCTGCAGGCGCTCGAGGAATTCCTAAAGGCGCACGAGGAAGGCAGAGAAGTTACCGCCGACGGAGCCTCGACCTCCCCGTCAGCGCTCGGAGGCAGGCGCCGTGCTCGCGCCCACCGTTCCCCCGCAGCATAACCTTCACGTCCCCGCCGCCGCCCACCAGCTGGCCTTGGGCCTCGCCGAGATGCTTGTTCAGGTGGAGGCGGTCTGCCACCGGGAACGCTGCGGGCCCGACTGCGAGGTGGCGAGGGCCGCCCGGCGGGTGGCCATCAACGCAGCCGCCTTGGCCCGGGAGCTGACCGCCGAGCGGGCTCGGGAGGTTGGGGCATGAGCGCTGGGGCGGAGCTGCTTGATCGCGTCGAGGAGTTCCTCGGCCGGTACGTCGTCTACCCCAGCGAGGCGGCGAGAGTGGCGCATGTCCTCTGGATCGCCCACGCCTGGAGGATGGATGTCTGGGACTCCACCCCGCGGCTCGCGTTCCTCTCTCCGGAGCCTGGCAGCGGGAAGACCCGGGCGCTGGAGATCACAGAACTTCTCGTACCGCGTGCGGTCCTGGCCGTCAACTGCACCCCAGCCTTCCTTTTTCGGAGGGTGGCCGACCCTGCTGGCCTGCCCACGATCCTCTACGACGAGGTGGATACCCTCTTCGGGCCTCGCGCGAAGGACAGCGAGGATATCCGAGGGATGCTCAACGCCGGGCACAGAAAGGGGGCCACGGCCGGGCGCTGCGTGGTCCGGGGCAGGGTCATAGAGACCGAGGAACTGCCAGCCTATTGTGCTGTCGCCCTGGCCGGGCTGGACGACCTCCCGGACACTCTTATGTCCCGGTCGGTGGTGATCCGGATGCGTCGCCGCTCGCCAGCTGAGGTGGTCGAGCCATTCAGGCGGCGCGACTGCGAGGTCGCGGCGGGGGCTCTGCGCGAGGCCTTGAGAGAGCTGTCGACCACCTTTCCGGTGGGGGCTCGGCCCCCGATGCCCGCCGGGATCGAGGATCGGGATGCCGATTGCTGGGAGCCCCTGTTGGTGGTCGCGGATACCGCCGGGGGGAGTTGGTCGGAGCGGGCGCGACGTAGCGCCGTAGCGCATGTAGCGGCTACCAAGGCAGCCCCACGTAGCCTAGGCGTGAGGTTGCTGGTTGATCTCAAGATGATCTTCGGCGAGCGCAGCCACATGTTCACCGTCGAGATCCTCGAAGCCTTGGCCGCCCTGGATGAGAGTCCGTGGGGTGACCTTCGCGGGCGCCCCCTTGATGCCCGCGGGCTCAGCCGTCGGCTCGGGAAGTACGGAGTACGCCCTCGGGACATCCGTGAGGGCTCGGTCGTTGCCAAGGGCTACACCCGCGGCGACCTCTCGGACCCCTGGGCTCGCTATGTAACGGATCTGAACTCGACCCCCTCGGAAGCACTCGTACATAGTTCATGGGGACAAGCTGAGAGTTTGCTGAGAGACGGCGAAGGGCTGGGACAAACTGCCTCGGTAGCCGCTACATGCGCTACGGCGCTACAGCCGGAGCGTCAGGAGGGGATGTTGTGAAGGCCGATCACCTCCGGCTGGTCCGGGACTCCGAGTATTTGGAGCTGCTCGCCGACCGGGTATCTGCGCTTCCGCCAGGGCAGAGCAGTCACCTGACCGTGATCCACGAGGCCGACGACTCGTGCTGCCTGAAGGAGCCGTGGCCGCTGAGCCTTCACCGGCTGTTGACCGCAGCCGGCGAGCGGCGCCAGCTGGCGAGCATTGTGGTCGCCTTGGCGGACAGACCCGATGGGGCGGCTGGTTCGGGCGGTCGGCCCACGCATCGCGGCCCCGGGGCCGAACCCCATGCGTCGGCCGGTAGCGTGGGGCGTGACGGCAGAGGCTGACGTTAAGACTTGTTATCAGCAGCCCTTTTGAGATCAAACTGGCCTCCCGGCCGGGCCAGGACGGCCCACAGGCACCATGAGTAACAATCCGCGATCTCAACTTGTTACGCAGTGCGAAGTCCCCAGGAGCGATCCCGGCGACGTGCTGCTGGCTCGGTTCGGCAGTAGGTGGCGCTGGTGGCCCAACCCTCCCAGCCGCCAGGCCGGACACCACGACTGGGCCGCGCCCGCAGTCGCCTCCTGGCACTGGGCCGCCTCGCCCGAGGAAGCCCGGGCAGCGTACGAGGCCCTTTCACCCGCAGGGAAGGCACCCGGCTGGGGCCACGGCGGCAGGGCACGGCCCCGAGACCGCAAGGGCCGAATCGTCGCCGCCACGGCCCGTACGGTGGAATAGCTTCGTTCGGGGAAGTGTTGCATCGATGTCGTATCGCTGCACTGTCGACCAGGTGGCGCGTGGCGCTCACCCTGAGTCATTGGACGCGCCAGAGGACCTCGGCTGACCCCAGCCCAGCACCGCGACGTGATCTCGGGTCCATCTCGAGCCACTGGACCCGGCGGCGGGGTCCCAACCGCCGAGGATACCAGTGATGGCTACCTGCTCCGAGGTCTTCCCTCGCACGCATGCGCGCGCGAGGGTTACCCGGGGAGCCCGGGTGCCGCTCCGAGCATGAAGGGGGGGGCGGTCGACCACTAGTGGCTGACGAGCGTCCCGCAACTCGGATCGAGCAAAACGGGTAGCTTCATAACGCCCGCTCGATCGGCGAGCCCTTGGGGCCATCTTCATGCACTCCGAACCCGGCCGAGTCACCACGGCCCTCGGGGGCCACGCCACGCGGATGCCGCGCCGTCCCTCCAGGCAGAGCCTCGGATGCCCTCCCGATATCTGCGGGCACATCCTCGACCAGTCGTCTCCCGGGTGCGCCAAATGCGCTCCTCCCTCATGGCCAAAAGCGACCGCCTGACCAGCAGAAGTCACTCTGACTCCTGCGCTTCCCGAACTGGGTGCAGTGGCGCCGGGTTGGGGGGACGCTAGCGGCGCGATCCTCCGCGGCCACCTGGTTGTTCAGGGTAGGCTTGGAGCCGTCTAGAAGTTCGAACCCCGCCCCGAGGACCTGGAACGGAGCCGAGGACTGCGAGTAGCTCGACGGCGCCTGGAGCAACTCGCCGAGTACGAAGCCCTGCTGAGGCGAGCAGCGATAATCCGCAAAGACGCCGGTGAGCCCGTGGACGGCGCACTCGCCCACCTGATCCAACAAGCTCACTCGCAAAGGGCACAGTGGGAGAAGCAGACCCAGGGCAGGGTGTTCCCTCGTAGGGGGCCCAAGCACAGAGGCGACGCAGGGGCGAATGCCCGCGTCTTCCTGGACGAACGCGGCGATCACCACGCCTCCGAAGGCGTTCTTGCATCTCCAAGAAGTTCGAATAAGATCCTGTCTCGCCAACGCCGCACCGGAGTTGACCTGATCTTGCGGACCCCATGATGGGCCACATTGCCCGGTCGATGTGCTTACGTGCCATCAAGTGAGCGGGGACCTTGGGCGGCCGCTCAGCCCCGACGCGGACGACCCGAATCCAGTTCAGCCGCCCCAGGGGCTAGTTAACTGATTCGGGTGCTCAGGGCAGTGCTTCGAGCCGGGCCACCGACGGAAGTAGGGGCTGACCGGCGTGTCGGACCCGTCGAGTCACACCTCGGTCCTACATCCTTGACAGAAGCTCAGCCTTCTTCGCTGTGAACTCCTCGCCGGTGATGATGCCGGCGTCGTGAAGACTAGCTAGTTCCCTTAAGAGCCCAGCGACCGACGAGGGTCCGGAGTCGCCCTCGGTGTCGACGAGCCGCCCTGCCGGTACCGGACCCGTGACCAGAGGGACTTTGATCCAAGTGGCGGTGATAGGCCCGGGGGTGCGCTTATTGGAAAGGGCGCCGATGGCGGCCCCCAAGCGAGGCATCATGAACAGGCTCCCCAGGATTGCTCCATTGGTCGCGCGTCGCAGGCGGTGGGTCTGGCCCGTCTCTTGAGTCTGACCCTGAAGTGTCCAGCCTTCCGCGAGCCGCCGCTGGGCGTCGTGCTCATAGTCGCTGGGTGTCTTGTAGGAGACAACTTCGACTGACGCTCCCGACCGCGGACCGTGCGTCGCCTGGTCTGCCGACCCCGCTTTCGCGCGGATCAAGTGCGCTTGCGTGGTCAGCCAGTTCACCCTCTCATCAGGGGACATCGCGGCCCATTCGGAGGGGTTGGCTCCCTTAAGCGCTAGTAGCTCGTCGAGGACGTAGTTTTGATCGGGGCCCTCCAACTCCGCTCCCATGGCTAGTTTGGATAGAGCCCGCCCCCGAGGGCCGGGACCTGCATACGCCCGCCCCTCGGCAGCCGCCGTCGCCCTGCCCTCTGCCTCCGCCTCTTCTGCCGCCGCGATGGCATGGTCGGCTATCCAGCCCCGCCGCTCATCGAGGCTCATGCCTTTCCAGGCCGCGCCGTCGGCCATGTCGCGCGCGCGGAGCTCGGTACCGATGCGGCCAAAGTCACTAACATTGAGAGGCTCGCCCCGGACCAGCCTCTCGAGCGCCGCTGCCCGCCGATCAGCATCCGTTATCAGCGCCTGAAGTTTCGGGGGTACCTTCTCCCCGGCTGCCAGAAGCGACAGAGCCCGCTCGCGCTGCTCCACTCGAATCTCTCCTGTCGTCTTCCGGCCGAACATCCACGTTGCCTCCCAGCTCAGGTGAGGGAACTCCCCAGAATCCCCAGCACCATGCGCCGATAGCAGGGCAGCAGGATGGCCGCAGCTTCCAGGGCCACCTCGTCCGCGGGGCCTGGGTTGGGCGGCCAGCCGAACACCACGAGCGACCGCGCAAGCTGGGGCCGGCGCCTGGCCGCGGCGAGGCGCCGCGGCGCCCGGTAG
The DNA here is from genome assembly GCA_021802115.1 of bacterium. The sequence goes on from JAKABA010000112.1 coordinate 11,716, forward strand.
GCGGAGCGCAGCAGGGACATGGGGCGACTGTACTCCGAGGGCCAACGTAGCGCTGCGCCTGCAGCTGGCAACCGGACTGCATGTGGTCGGTCCAGCTCATAGGTCGCGGTCCCCCCACTGCCCCGGCCGGGCGCCTTGCAACCCGGTTCAACCGGTGCGGATGTGGACCTCCGAGAGCCCACCGACGAGGAGGTGGAGGCAATGCTCGCCGAGATCGTCGCGGAGGACGGCGGAGGGGGCGAGAGCGAAGCCGAGGCGCTCTACCGGCAACTGGAGGCGATGTAGCCCGGGGCGCTGTGAGCTGACCTCCCGGGCGGACGGGACACCTGACGTCGAAGATGCCGACCAGCCCTGGCCGGCCGTAACCCGATCCGCACCGAGCCCGACCAGTTCAAGCTGCCGCTGATATTGGGGCTACTGGGCCAACGGGGTGACCGGGAGCACTGGTTCACAGCAGGTCATCTCGCCCCGATCGGAGTGGTCCGCTGTTTCGCGGCAGCCGTATCACTTACCCCCCTAGGAGCGTGGGTCAGTATCGTCCCCGCGGCGGGGGGTGAAGGTGGGAACATCTGTGCATGAGCTCGACACCCCCCAACGACCCGGACGTGCTCTTCGACATTGGCGACTCGGTGAAGGTGC
>JAKABA010000113.1 GCA_021802115.1 bacterium
GTGGTGGCGGTGGCGGTGGCGGGCCTTCCTGGGTCTGGCCGCACCTCGTCGCCGACTACGATCTTCACCGGCGTGGGGGGCTGGTTGCTGATCACCTTCGGCTGGATGTTCGCGGTGGCGATGGCGGTCTACGTGGCCGGCGGCATCAGCGGCGCCCACCTGAACCCGGCGGTTACCCTCGGGCTCGCCGTCAGGCGGCGCTTTCCCTGGAGCAAGGTTCTTCCCTACTGGGGGGCCGAGCTGGTGGGAGCCTTCTTCGGAGGCCTGATCGTGTACATGGTCTACGGCCCCGCCATCCAAGCCTTCGACCTCGCCGCCAAGGTGGTGCCTCAGCAGGGAACCGCCCTGGCGACCTACTCGATCTTCGCCACCTTCCCGGCCGCCTACTTTCACGGAAGCGTGGTGGGGCCGCTGGTCGACCAGATCGTGGGCACCGCCTTCCTGCTGATCTTCGTCTTGGCGTTGACCGACGGCCGCAACGGGGTCGCCCCCCAGGGGAACCTCGGGCCGTGGATGGTCGGCGCCGCGGTCGGAGCCATCGGCATGTCCTACGGCACCAACGCGGGCTATGCGATCAACCCGGCTCGCGACTTCGGGCCGCGGATGGTGGCCTGGCTGTTCGGCTGGGGCAGGACGGCGTTCCCCGGCACCTACCACGTGGGCGCCTTCCACTTCGCCAACTACTTCTGGATCCCGATCGTGGGACCCCTGATCGGCGGGGTGGTCGGGGTGCTTCTCTATGACTGGTTCATCGGGGACGTCCTGGCAGCTCGCATGCGCAAGCAAGAGGAGCCGGAGGTCGGCCGGACGGTTCCCACGGAATAGGGGGGCGGTGATGAAGAAGCTGATCAACAACCCGGAGAACGTGGTCAGGGAGGAGCTCGAGGGGATCGCGGCCGCCCACCCAGACCGGGTGAGGGTCTCTCTGGACCCGTACTTCGTGATGCGGGCGGACGCCCCGGTCGCGGGCAAGGTGGCGGTCGTCTCCGGCGGGGGCTCGGGTCACGAGCCGATGCACGGCGGGTTCGTGGGGATGGGCATGCTCTCGGCGGCCTGCCCCGGGGAGGTCTTCACCTCCCCGACCCCGGACCAGATCCTGGCGGCGACCAAGGCCGTCAGTGGCGGCGCCGGCGTCCTGCACATAGTCAAGAACTACACCGGGGACATCCTCAACTTCGAGATGGCGGCTGATCTCGCCAAGGAGGAGGGGATCGAGGTGGAGGCGGTGGTCACCAACGACGACGTGGCGGTCCAGGACAGCCTCTACACGGCCGGCCGCCGCGGGGTCGGGGTGACCGTGCTGGCCGAGAAGATCTGCGGGGCCGCGGCCGAGGCGGGACGTTCCCTGGCCGAGGTCGCGGAACTCTGCCGCCGGGTCAACCGGGAGGGCAGGACCATGGGCGTGGCGCTGACCTCCTGCACGGTCCCCGCCGCCGGCAAGCCCACCTTCGATCTGGGCGAGGACGAGATGGAGATCGGGATCGGCATCCACGGTGAGCCCGGGCGGGAGAGGCGCAAGCTGGCCCCGGCCGACGAGATCGTGGAGTTGATGGCGACGGCTGTGACCGCCGATCTGCCCTTCCGATCGGGCGACTCGGTGCTCGCCTTTGTCAACGGCATGGGGGGCACTCCCCTTTTGGAGCTCTACATCGTCTACCGGGCCCTGGACCGGTTCCTCAAGGGCAAGGGGATCACGATCGAGCGCAACCTGATCGGCTCCTACATCACCTCCTTGGAGATGGCCGGCTGCTCGATCACCCTGCTCCGGCTGGATCGGGAGATGACCGAGTACTGGGACGCACCGGTGAACACCCCCGGCCTACGCTGGGGAGTGTGAGGGCGACCATTTGAGCCCTGGAGCCGGAGGAGTTGAGTTGAGCGTGACCTTAGAACGGGCCAGAGTATTCGTCTCCAAGTTCGCAGAGGCGATCGCCGCCGACAAGGACCATCTCACCGAGCTCGACTCCGCGATCGGAGACGGCGACCACGGGATCAACATGGATCGGGGCATGCGCGCGGTGTTGCCCAAGATCGAGGCGCTGCCTGATGGGACGGTCTCGGACCTGTTCCGGACGGTGGCGATGAGCTTGATATCGACCGTCGGCGGGGCCAGCGGGCCCCTCTACGGCACGCTCTTTCTCCAACTCGGCACCAGCCTCAAGGGAAACGAGTCCGTGGAGCCTCGGGACTGGTCGGAGGCACTGTCGGCCGCCGTCGCGGCGGTCATGTCCAGGGGGCGAGCCGAGCCCGGGGACAAGACGATGGTGGACGCACTGCTTCCGGCCAGCCAGGCGCTCGCGAAGGGACTGGATGGTGGCGAAGACTTCGACAAGGCGTTGGTGGCCGCCGAGGAGGCCGCGCGCCAGGGGGCCATGGACACGATCCCCCTGGTCGCCCGCAGAGGCCGGGCCAGCTATCTGGGCGACCGCAGCGCGGGACATCAGGACCCCGGGGCCACCTCTTCCTGGCTGCTGATGCGGGCCGCGCGGGAGGCGTTTGCGAGCGGGCGATAGTTGATCGGGGCGCTGGGAGCGACGACCTCGAAGAGCAAGTCGATTGGGAGGCACGGAAATGGCGAAGTACGTGGGGGCGCTCGACCAGGGGACCACCAGCACCAGGTTCATGATCTTCGACCACTCAGGCGGGGTGGTGGCGGTTGACCAGAAGGAGCACGAGCAGATCTTCCCCAAGCCGGGCTGGGTCGAGCACGACGCCATGGAGATCTGGCAGCGAACCCAGGAGGTGATCACCGGAGCGCTGAAGAAGGCGGGCTGCACGGCGGCCGACCTGGCCGGGGTGGGCGTCACCAACCAGCGCGAGACCGCGGTCGTCTGGGACAGGACGACCGGCAAGCCGGTGCACAACGCGATCGTCTGGCAGGACACCCGGACCGACACCATCTGCAACGAGCTGGCCAAGCAGGGCGGCCAGGATCGCTTCCGGGAGAAGGTGGGGCTGCCGCTGGCGACCTACTTCTCCGGCCCCAAGGTGAAGTGGATCCTTGACAACGTCCCGGGCGTCCGCGAGCGGGCGGAGCGGGGCGAGGTGGTCTTCGGCAACGTGGACAGCTGGTGCCTCTGGAACCTCACCGGGGGCGTCAACGGCGGCCTGCACATCACCGATGTCACCAACGCCAGCCGGACCATGCTGATGGACCTGAAGACCCTGCAGTGGGACGACGAGATCCTGGGCATCCTGGGCATCCCCAGGGCGATGCTGCCGGAGATCCGCCCCTCCAGCGCGGTCTATGGCACCTGCGTCTTCCCCCTCTCCGGAGTGGAGGTGGCGGGGGATCTCGGCGACCAGCAGGCGGCCATCTTCGGGCAGACCTGCTACTCGGTGGGCGAGGCCAAGAACACATACGGGACCGGCAACTTCCTCCTCCTCAACACGGGCACCGAGCCGGTCCAGTCCAAGAGCGGGCTGTTGACGACCCTGGGGTACCAGATCGGGAGCCAGCCCCCCGTGTACTGTCTGGAGGGCTCGATCGCGATCACCGGGGCGCTGGTGCAGTGGCTCCGCGACAACCTGGGCATGATCAAGAGCTCCGTCGAGGTGGAACAGCTGGCGGCGACCGTGGAGGACAACGGGGGCGTCTACTTCGTGCCCGCGTTCTCCGGCCTCTTCGCTCCCTACTGGCGCAGCGACGCCCGCGGAGTCATCGCCGGGCTCACCCGCTACGTCAACCGCGGCCACATCGCCCGGGCGGTGCTGGAGGCGACCGCCTGGCAGACCAAGGAGGTGGTGGAGGCCATGGACAAGGACTCGGGGGTGGCGCTGAAGTCACTCAGAGTGGACGGCGGGATGGTGCACGACGAGCTCCTGATGCAGGTCCAGGCCGATGTCCTGGGGGTCCCGGTGATCCGTCCCAAGGTGGCTGAGACGACCGCTCTGGGAGCTGCCTACGCCGCCGGCCTGGCGGTCGGATTCTGGAAGGACCTGGACGAGCTACGGGCGAACTGGGGGGTGGACCGCACCTGGGAGCCCAACATGGATCCCGCCAAGCGCGACAGCCAGTACGCGCTCTGGAAGAAGGCGGTGACCAGGACCTTCGACTGGGTCGAGTAGAGTCCCGAAGCGGGCGACCGGCCCTGCCATGAACCAACTCGAGACCGACGTCTTGGTGATCGGGGGAGGATCCACCGGGGCGGGGGTGGCGTGGGACTCCGCGTTGCGGGGTCTCCACGTCACCCTGGTCGACCGCGGAGATCTGGCCACCGGCACCACCGGACGCTTCCACGGCCTGCTGCACTCGGGCGGGCGCTACGTGGTCAAGGACCCCGCCTCAGCCCGGGAGTGCGCCGCCGAGAACCTCCATCTCCGCCGGGTCGCCGCCGACTGCATCGAGGACACCGGGGGGCTCTTCGTGACCACGCCGGGGGACGACCCCGGCTACACCGAGCGGTTCGTGGCGGGCTGCGCCACCGCGGGCGTGCCCTGTGAGGAGATCTCGGTCGCCGCGGCGCTCCGCCGGGAGCCGCGCCTCAACCCCCGCATCAGCCGCGCCTTCCTGGTTCCCGACGCCTCCATCGACGCCTGGAAGACAGTCTGGGCCTGCGTTCGGGGAGCGGCCGCCCTGGGGGCCGCCGTCCTGCCCTATCACGAGGTGATCAGCCTCGAGGTGGAGGGCGAGGCGGTGCTGGGGGCGACCCTGCGGGACGCCCGGACCGGTGAGGAGAAGCGGGTCCGGGCGCGCTGCACGATCAACGCGGGTGGGGCCTGGAGCGGCCGCATCGCCGGCCTGGCGGGCTGTGAGGTGGGAGTGGTCCCGGGCAAGGGGGTGATGATCGCCATGAACCACCGCCTGGTGAACACCGTGGTCAACCGCTGCAACATGCCCGGCGACGGCGACATCCTGGTCCCCATCCGCACCGTCAGCGTGATCGGAACCACCGACGTTCCCGCGGCCGACCCCGACGACATCGACCCCACCCCCGCAGAGATCGCGGCGATGATGGAGGCGGGGGAGGTGCTGGTGCCGGGGTTCGGCCAGAGCCGCGCCCTCAGGGTCTGGGCGGGAGCGCGGCCGCTCCTCCCCAAGGGCCAGGCGGGGCAGGTGAGCGACACCAGGGATGTCACCCGCTCGCACTCGGTCCTGGACCACGCGGAGCGTGACGGGGTTGGCAACTTTGTGACCGTGACCGGTGGCAAGCTCACCACCTTCCGGTTGATGGCCAAGGATGCCGTCGACCTGGCCACGAGGAAGCTGGGGCAGCAGACCTCGTGCCGGACCGAGTCCGTGGCGCTTCCGGACAGCGAATCCCAACGGTTCTACTGGCTCGGGTCCCGTCAGGAGCAGGCCGAGGGCGCCGATCCGGACGACCCCTTGATCTGCGAGTGCGAGCTGGTCTCCCGGCGCGACATCGAGGCCGCGGTGGCCCGGCGGCCCAATTGGCAGCTGGACGACCTGAGGCGGGCGCTGCGGGTGGGCATGGGTCCGTGCCAGGGAGGCTTCTGCGCCTTCCGGGTGGCGGCCATGCTCCATCAGGGAGGCCAGTACGACCGCGAAGCCGCCAACCTGTCGCTGCGCAACTTCATCCAGGAGCGCTGGAAGGGAACCCGGCTCCTCGGCTGGGGGGACCAGCTGCGCCAGACCAGGCTGGACGAGTGGATATTCCAGGGGATCCTCGACGTGGAGCATCTCCCCGGATGAGCCCGCTCGATTCCATGCCGGAGCTCCCCGGGGGACACCCCGCGTGAGCCGCGATGCGGTCGTGGTGGGAGGCGGCCTGGCGGGGCTGGTGGCCGCCATCCGGCTGGCGGAGGGGGGGCTGGCGGTCACCGTGTACGCCGCCGGACACGGGGCCCTCCCGCTGTCTCCGGCGGTGATCGATGTGCTCGGCTATGGCGACGCCCCGGTCACCGCTCCGGCCAGCGCCCTGCCGGGATTCCTGGCCGACCATCCCAGTCACCCTCTGGCCCGCCTCGGTCCCGGAGTGCTGGCGGCAAGCTGCGAGTGGTTCCTGAGGCTGGCGGCTCCGCTGGGCTACCAGGGGAGCCTCGAGCGCAACCTGTTTCTGCCCACGGCCGTGGGGGCGCTGCGCCCCACCGCCATGGTGCCCGAGACCATGGCGGCGGGAGACCTGAGCTTGGGGGGCTCGGTGCTCATCGTCGGCATCAGGGGATACCGTGACTTCTATGCCCACCTGGTGGCCGCCAATCTCAGCGCGGTGGACCCGCCCGGAGGAGCCAGGATCCGAGCCCGGGCGGTCGAGGTGCGCCTGCCGGGAGAGGCACCTCGTCCCCAGCTGCTCGCCCGGAGCCTGGAGGAGCGCGAGGTGAGAGCCGAGCTGGCCAGCGCGGTGCGCTCGGAGCTGGCCGGAGAGGATGCGGTGGGCCTGCCCGCGGTGCTCGGGCTGCAGCACTCTCGTGAGGTCTGGTCCTACCTCCAGGAGCGGATCGGCCGACCGGTCTTCGAGATCCCCTCCCTGCCGCCTTCGATCTCAGGGTTGCGCCTGCAGGCCCTCCTGCTGAGAGCCCTGCGCGCGGGCGGCGGCAGCTTGGTGGTGGGGGCTCAGGTGGTGGGGGCGCGCGCGGCCGGCGGTCGCGTCACCGCGGTGGTCGTGGCTGAGCCGTCGCGTCAGGTCGAGGTCTCGGCCGAGCACTTCGTCCTGGCGACCGGAGGGGTGGCCTCCGGCGGGATCGTGGTGGATCGGGGGCAGGCGGCCAGGGAGGTCGTCTTCGGGCTGCCGGTCGGAGGAGCCGGCGCCCAGGCCGATCCGGCCACCGACTACTTCGGCCCTCAGCCCGCGGACCGGTTGGGTCTCTCGGTCGACCCCTGGCTGCGGCCGGCGGGGACCGACGGGGAGCCGGTCTACTCCAACCTGCACGCCGCCGGAGCGCTCCTGGGGGGAGCCGAGCCGTGGCGCGAGCAGTCCGGCAACGGCACCAGCCTGGCGACCGGGTACGCGGCCGCCGCCGCGATCCTGGGGGAGCTGAGTTGACGGCCCAGTTCACGGCCACGTTCGAGGTGCGCGACTCGCTGGATCACTGTGTCAAATGCACCGTGTGTGAGAGCGCCTGCCCGGTCGCGGCGGTGACCGAGCTCTTCCCCGGGCCCAAGACCGTCGGGCCGCAGGCCGAGCGATACCGGGCCGGGGCGCACTCTCCCGACCACTCGGTGGACCTGTGCTCCGGCTGCGGGGTCTGTTCGCGGGTCTGTCCCCAGGGAGTGCGCATCGCGGAGATCAACTCCCGAGCCCGCGCCACCCTCAAGCGCGAACACGGCATCCCGCTGCGCGACCAGCTCCTGGGCCGGCCCGGCCTGATGGGGCGGGCCGCGCGGCCGGTCGCGCCACTCTTCAACTGGGCGCTTGCCAATCCCATCTTGCGCCGGCTCGGCGAGCGCACCCTTGGCATCCATCACCTGGCCCCGGTGCCCAAGGCGGTCGGCCGCCCGTTCTCCTACTGGGTCGACCGCCACCGGCCCCTGCGTTCGGATCGCCGGGTGGTCTATTTCCACGGCTGCAGCACCCAGCACTTCGAGCCCGAGGTGGGCAAGAAGGTGGTCAGGATCCTGGAGCACAACGGCTTCCAGGTGCTGATCCCCAAGCAGGATTGTTGCGGCCTGCCGCTGCAGTCCAACGGCATCTTCGAGCCCGCCCGCCGCTATCTGACCAGGCTAGCGCGACAGCTGGCGGCGGCCGGGGGTGAGAGGCTGCCGGTGATCTCATCCTCCACCAGCTGCGGGCTCATGCTCAAGCGCGAGGGGTTGGAGATCCTGGGGCTCACCGACCGCCAGCTCGTGGATGTGAGCCGGCGCACCTACGACATCTTCGAGTTCCTGCTCCAGCTGAAGGAGCAGGGCGAGCTCACGACCGACTTCGTCCCGGTCCCCCTGACGGTCGCCTACCACGCCCCCTGCCAGCAGCAGAACCAGCTCATCGGCAAGCCCGTGCTGGAGGTGCTGGCCGGGATCCCGGGGCTGCGGCTGGTGGAGATCGACCAGGTCTGCTGCGGGGTGGCGGGAACCTACGGCCTCAAGAGGGAGAAGTACGACATCGCGATGAGGGTCGGGGAGCCACTCTTTTCCGACCTGGCCGAGGCCGTCCCTGACCTGGTCGCCTGTGACAGTGAGACCTGCCGCTGGCAGATCGCCCAGGCGACCGGGCTACCGGTGGTGCATCCGCTGGAGATCCTTTACCGGGCCTACGGTGGGGGCTGAGGCAAAGGGGCAGGCCCTGGTCGGCCTGGTCCTGGTCTCCCACAGCGCCCAGGTGGCCGAAGGCACCGCCGAGCTGGCCCGCGCCATGGCGCCTTCGGTGCGAATCGTGCCGGCCGGCGGCATGGAGGATCCGGCGTCGGGTCTCGGCACCGACGCCACCAGGATCGGCCGGGCGATCGAGGAGGCGTGGGCGGAGCCGGGGGTGCTGGTCCTGATCGACCTGGGGAGCGCTCTTTTGGCGGCCGAGATGGCCAGGGAGATGCTGGATCCCGAGCGCAGGGACCGGGTTCTCATCAGTCCGGGGCCCCTGGTCGAGGGGGCCGTGGCGGCCGCCGTCGCCGCCGAGGTTGGAGGGTCGCTGTCCGGTGTCGATGTCGCCGCCAGGGGCGGGCTCGAGGCCAAGGCCGGGCTCGAGTCCAACGCCGGGCCGGAGCCGGCGGCCGAGGTCCCGGCGTCCCCCAGGGACGGCCCGGGAGGCGACTGGGAGGAGCAGGGCCTGACCCTGGACATTCCCATGGGTCTGCACGCCCGCCCGGCGGCTCGCCTGATCCAACTCTTCGCCACCTTCGACGCCGAGGTGGAGGCCCGCAATGAGACGACCGGTAGAGGTCCGGTGGCGGGGCGCAGCCTGAACGGACTGGCGTCGCTGCAGGTGCGGGCCGGCCAGAGGATCCTGGTGCGCGCCCGGGGCCCGCAGGCTCGGGAGCTGATGGGCGCGTTTCGGGCGCTGGCGGAGGCACGTTTCGGGGAGCCCCCGGAGCAGCCGGGGCTGCCCGCCGAGGCCGCTCCCGGCCCGCCCCCGGACGACCTGCCCCGGAGCGCGCTTCGAGGCGTCCCGGCCTCCCCCGGAGTGGCCGCCGGCCCGGTGGTGCGTCTGATCCAGCCGCCGCTGCTCGTTCCCGACTCCACTCCTGGATCGGCACGGTCCGAACTGGCCCTCCTGGACCGCGCCCTGGACGCGGCCAGGGCCGACCTGGTCGCGCTCAGGGAGGTGACCAGCTGGCGGGCCGGCGAGTACGAGGCCGGCATCATCGACGCCCAGATCCTCTTCCTAGAGGATCCCGATCTGCTCGGCCCGGCACGAGCGGCGATAGCCACCCAGGGGCGTTCGGCCGCGGCCGCCTGGAGTGAGGTGGCGGCCCGGGCCCGCCGGAGCTGGGATGAGATCGAGGATGAGCACCTGCGTCTTAGGGCGCTGGACCTGGAGGGGGTGACGCGCCGGGTCCTCGGCCACCTTGTGGGGAGTCTGCCCGCCCGGCCGAGTGGACGGGGAATCCTGGTCGCCGAGGAGCTCACCCCCACCGACACCGCCGGGCTGGATCCGGGCTCGGTCCTGGGGATCGCCACCGCGGCCGGGGGGCCGACCTCTCACAGCGTCATCCTGGCCCGTGCCCTGGGCATCCCGGCGGTGGTGGGGCTCGGGGCGGACGTCACCGCCATTCCCGAGGGGGTCCGGGTGCTGTTGGACGGCGACCGCGGCATCCTGGTGCCCGAGCCTCCCGCCGAGTTGCTCGCCCTCGCCTCGGCCCGTGCCGGGGAGCGTGCGGCGGCGCAGGCGAGGGCGGACCGCGCCGCCCGGGGGCCGGTGGCGACCGCCGACGGGCTGCCGATCGAGGTGGCGGCCAACATCGGCTCGGTGGCGGATGCTCGCCTTGCGGTCGCCCACGGCGCTGACGGGGTGGGGCTGCTGCGGACCGAGTTCCTCTTCCAGGAGGCACCGGGGATCCCCGATCAGGCGGCGCAGGAGGCGGTGTACCGGGAGATCGCCCAGGTCCTCGACCGCCGCCCCCTCACCATCCGCACCCTCGACGCCGGGGCCGACAAGCCGTTGCCGTACCTGGCTCGCCCCCCCGAGCCCAATCCCGCCCTGGGGGTCAGGGGGATCAGGCTCGGGCTGCTGCGTCCCGAGCTCCTGAGGAGCCAGCTGGCCGCCATCGCGGCGGTGGCCCCCTCCCACCCGATCCGGGTCATGTTCCCGATGGTCGCGACCAAGGCCGAGTTGGAGCGCGCCCTGCAGCTGTTGGCGGAGGCGCGCGGCGCGGACGGGAGCCGCTTGGAGGTGGGGATCATGGTGGAGATCCCCGCCGCGGCCCTGGCCGCCGAGTCGCTGGTGTCCCTGGTCGACTTCTTCTCAATTGGGACCAATGACCTCTCCCAGTACACCATGGCCGCTGATCGCACCAATCCGGAGGTGGCGGCCCTGGCCGATCCGCTCCACCCGGCGGTGCTGCGGCTGATCAGACGGACCGCGCAGGCCGCCTCGGGCAGGTGGGTCGGGGTCTGCGGCGAGCTGGCGGGCGAGCCCGGCGCCACCGCGCTTCTGATCGGGCTTGGGGTCCGGGAGCTGTCGATGGCTCCCATGCGGGTGCCGGCGGTCAAGGCGGCGGTGCGTCGGACCACGTCGGCCCGAGCCCGGGAGCTGGCCGACCGGGCGGTGGAGCTAGGGTCAGCCGACGAGGTGCGCCGACTCCTCCACGAGGCCGGGGAGGCCGAGGGCTGAGCCCGCCGCTGCTGGTACGATCCCAGAGCGGTCGGTGCCCCCTCCCAACTCGCACGAGGAAGACAAGTGGTCGCCTCATCTCGGACGCGATCGGCGCTAGCCCGCCGGTCTCATCTGGTTTTTGCCAAAGCCTCCGGGGTGGGCCGATGAGCGCCCCGGACTCGCCGCCGACGGCTCCGGCGATCCCTCGTGAGCAGCAACGCGGGGGCGCCCTGCAGACCGGTCTGGTGGCCGGGGCCACCGGCCTCCGGCTGGTGCTGGCCCCGGCGGTCATGGGCCTGGTCCTGGCTCGCCTGGACGGCCTGGCCGCCGCCCTGTTCCTGGTGGCGGCGGCGACCGACTATCTGGACGGCTTCTTCGCCCGGCACTGGCGGGTCACCACCTCCACCGGCAGCTTCCTGGACACCACCGCCGACAAGGTGCTGGTGACCGCGGCTCTGATCGCCCTGGTGGCCGTCTCGCGGGCCAACCCGTGGGTGGCGCTGGTGATCGTGGGCCGGGAGATGGTGATCATGGGGCTGCGGGGCTCGGCGGCGCTGCAGGGAGTCCTGATCACCGCCTCCCAGCTGGGCCGGGTGAAGGCCGCGATCCAGTTCGTCGCCATCCTGGTTGCGATTCTCAACCTCGACCTGGCCCTGGGCCCGCTCGGGCTGGACCAGTGGGTGATGCTACTGGCCGCCCTGATCACCCTGGGGTCCGGGTTCGACTACCTCGTCCGCTACTCCCGGGTGGCCGTGCGCCAGCGGGCCCCGGGGAGGTCGGGGCCGTGAGCCCGGACCGCCCGATCCTGGTGGTGGGCGCCACCGGCTTCATCGGCGGGGCCATCGTCGCGGCCCTGCGCAGGGAGGGGGCTCCGGTGCGGGCGGTGGCGCGCCGCGCGGCGTCGGCCGGGCAGCTGGTGGCCTTTGGGGCCGAGCTGGTCGAGGCCGACCTGCTCGATCCCCCGAGCCTGCGCCGCGCCGCCGAGGGGACCCGGCTCATCTACCACGCCGGCGGTCTCAACACCATGTGCCCCAGGGAGCCGGGGCGGCTCTTCGAGGTCAACGTGCAGGGGACCCTCAACCTGGTGGAGGCGGCGGCCGCGGCCGGGGTCAGGCGGGTGGTCTACACCTCCTCGGCCGCCACCCTGGGGGAGCGGCGGGGCACGGTGGCGACGGTCGACTGTCAGCATCGGGGCCACTACCTCTCCACCTACGAGCACTCCAAGCACCTGGCGGAGCGAAGGGCCCTGGAGCGCGCCCGCAGCCTGGGGGTGGAGCTGGTGTGCGTCAACCCCTCCTCCGTCCAGGGGCCGGGGCGCACCGGCGGGACCGCCCGCTGGCTGATCCGCTACGCCGACGGCCGGCTGCGCTGGATGGTCGACACCAGGGTGAGCCTGGTGGCCGTGGACGACTGCGTCAGGGCCCACCTCCAGGCCGCCACGCTCGGGGTGGCGGGGCGGCGCTACCTGGTCAACGGGGCGACGCTCGGGATCACGGAGCTCATCGACCTGGTCGGGGAGCTCACCGGCCAGCACCGCAAGCCACGCATGGTGCCGGCCTGGGCTGCCCGGGTCGGCGGGACGCTGGTCGGGGCCTCCTTCCAAGTGGCCGGCCGGCGGCCCCCGGTGTGCGCGGAGATGGTGCGGACGCTGCTGCACGGCCACGCCTACGACGGCAGCCGGG
>JAKABA010000016.1 GCA_021802115.1 bacterium
CTTTCATTGCCACCTACAACCGGCTCCACGCACACCCCTACCGCTGGACCTACACCGGCGACCCCCTGGCCGCCTGATGGGTCACGAATTAACGCCGCGGTCCACTAGCCCGGTCCCCCTCCCTCATTGACGGGAGCTCGAACGGCGCCGGAGACCGGCCCACCGAGCTGTAGGTGCCGCTCATGGCAAGACACCCCCTTCACGCTTGACCCGGTGAAGGTGACCTCACTCCCGCGAGCTAGCCCACCCTATCACCACCGCGTCAGCCGGCGGACCACCTAACAAATGCGGCGGAACCACCCGCCAGCGACCTCGACATGCGCCTCCCATCAACCAGATCCGCCGCCTGGCTGATCGAGCCAACCCTCGGCCCGGATCGATGCCGCCGGCTCCTCCCCCTGCCCGGGGACCAAACCCCGCCGCCAGCCCTGGCGGCAGGCCCAGCGCCGAGCCGCCGGCACCGGGTGGAGATCCCGGTCGTGGCTTAGGGGGGCCTAAGCCCCGACCCACTCGGGACTTAGAGAACGTGACCCACAGATGAGAGGAGGGCCCCGAAGGGCCCTCCTAGCACAATTCTGTTTGCCCGCCGTTCGCCTTAGCTCAGGTTGTCCACCGATACCGTGGCGGTCGGTCCACCCGTTCCAGCCGTGAACGTTATCGTGCAGAAGCCCGCTGCGGGCGCTGCGGTGTAGAGGAATGCCGCCGTCCCAGCGCTGCTGGTTGTGGCGCTAGCGGCGATCACGCCGCAGCTGTTGCTTCCAGTAGCAACCGGGCTCTCCGTCGCGCTGACTGTCACGCCCGAGTCGGCTGCGCCACTCGCAGTGTCGACTGTGGTCGTGATCGTGGTCTGCGTACCGCTGCCTGCGGTAGTGCTGAAGCTGCTCGGTGATGCTGTGATGGTCGCGGTCGCAGCGGCGGGCCCGGTCTGGGTTACCGTGCTGCTATTCGCTGTCGTCGACGAGTCACCGGCAGCTGCTTCCTGCCCGCTAATAACGCAAGTGTTAGAAGTGGCCCCGGCAGCTTCGCTCGGGGTCGTGTAGGTCACCGTAGCTGTGCCCGTGGTCGCGTTGGTCGTCACCAGCGACGAGCTCAGAGTCCCGCAGTCACCAGTCCCACTGGGAGTCATTGTCAATTCTACTTGGTCATTGCCGTACGCCCCGAGGCTGCTCGTGGTCGTGACGGTCACTGTGTAGGAATTGGTTCCGTTCGCCACCAACGTCTCGGCGGCTGGCGTCAGAGCTACCGTGATGGCACTGGCCGCCAGGGTCGTCTGATCGAGTGTCAGGGTCGCCGACTGTCCAGTGTTGGCCTCGGTGGCCGTCACCGTGCAGAAGCCGGCTGCGGCTGAGGTTGTGTAGATCGTGGAGACGCTCTCCGTCCCGGAGGCAGGCGTCGTGCTCGAGCTCGGAGTAACCGTGCCACAGGTCCCACTAGTGGTGAAGGTCACCTTGTCGGACGCGGCGCTCGCCGTGCCGTGTGGAGTAACGGTGGCCGTGAGGGTGTCCTGCGCTCCGCCTGCGGCGACCTTGTTGCCGGTAACGCTGCCCACAAGGGCGACTGTGTTTGTAGGAGCAGTCTGGGTCACGATCACGGAAGCTGTGTTGCCCCCGTTGGCCTCAATGGCTGTGATCGTGCAGGTGCCGACCGTGATCCCTGCGTTGTACGTGAAGGTCGTAGACCCAGCACCCGAAGCATAGGTGACGGTGGTTGGGCCGCCCGTGGTCGCCCAGGTACCGGCGGTACCGAATCCACCACAAGCTGTCCCACTCTCACTGACTTGGACCTGGTCGGTTGTGGCGGTCGAGCCGGATGGATTAGCGATGTCGACTGTAATCGTTGACTGGCTACCGACCGCATAGTCGTTGGCGGCCGCGTTGACAGGAACGGACGCCGGCGAGGCGCTCGCCGCTATCGGCGCCGCCGTGTATAGAGTGAAGTAGCCGAACTCGTCGATGATGAGGTCGGCGCTCCCGGCGTGGTTGAAGACCGTGATCCCGCCGGTGCTACTGAGCGTCGCGACTGTGAGGTTCGGCACAACCTGGCCGGCGCTCCAGTTGACATCAGAGGCAACGGGCTGAGCGGCGCCTGCCGGGTAGACCGTGAAGAAGCTCGCCGCAGTGGTGTTCGCGGCGGTGACGTTCGTCACGACGGCAGTCGCCGTCGAGGGAACAGTGCCGGCACCACCGAGAGTGGTTGTGTAGGTTCCACCCGCGCCAAGGGTCCCGCCGCTCACGCGAGTATCAACCACCCGAGTTGGGGTCATTGAGTTGTAGAGGCTCGCGGTGGCCGGCAGTGTCGCAGTCCCATTGGTGAAGTAGCCCGACACGTCCACCACCACGTCGGCGCTGCCGGTGTGGTTGTAGATTGTGACCATCCCAGTCGAACTGAGCGGCGCCAATACCCGGTTGGCCACGGTCTCGCCAGCGGTCCAGTTCAGGTTAGAGGCTGTCGGTTGGGTAGCTCCCGTCGGGTAGACCTCCGCGTAGCTGGCGTCGGTGGTATTGGTGACGGTGACGTTAAGGATTGCCCCGGTTGCGCCAGCCGGTACACCGCCGACACCTGTGACCTGGACGTTGACACTGCCGCCTGCGGCCAGGGTGCTGCCCGCGTTCGGGTAGCCGCTTCCGGTTCGGGTGTCTGCAATGCGTGTCGGGGTCAGCGGAACGTATGCTCCAGCTGTGCTTCCCGCGGCCTCAGGGGCGAAGTAGCCCTCAAGGTCCACCACCACGTTGGCGCTCCCAGTGTGGTTGTAGAAGCTCACGTCCCCGCTGGTGCCGACCGGCACGATCACGGAGTTGGGGACTGTCTCGCCCATGGTCCAGTTGAGGTTGGAAACATAGGGCTTGGTCCCGCCTGTCGGGTAGACCGACAGGTAGCTGGCATCAGTTGTGCCGGTGACGGTTACGTTCAGGGCCACCGCGGTGGCGGTGGACGGGACTCCGTCAGCGCTGGTGACGACCGGCAGGTTGAGACTGCCGCCCGCGCCCAAGGTCTGCCCGGTGGTCCGGGTGTCGAGCAGCCGCATCGGGGTGAGTGCGGTGTAGGCGCCGCCTACCGAGCTGGTCGTGTTGCTTAGCTGAGCCGTGTGGGCACTGACCGGCCCGATCGCGGCTAGGCCGAGCGCGAGGGCGCCGGCGGTGGCTACCAGGCCGACGCCGAGCCGGGGCAGACGTACGCTCCCCCGATATCGGGCCCACGAGCCCCGTGGGTTGGTCAAGATTCTCACTACCTTATGCCCTCCTGTGACCGGCGATTGGTGTTCGCCTGGCGTTCGCAAATTCCGATAAGACTGTCCGGCGGGTCTCCCCCGCTCTCCTGAGACCATTCCGCGACCCTCCGGTTGATCCGTCCTCGTACTCAAAGCCACCTCCGATCGCCTGGGGACACGCCAAAACTACCCTTCGGGGTGCGGTCGCATAGTAGCAGCACCCTGGGGGGGGAAGTCAACTCAGCGCGCATTCATTTTCCGTTTCGTGCCTGCTACGTTACCCCAGTCAGGCGGCATCTGGGCCCTTTGAGAGCGATTGGTGGCCAAGAGGTGGCGTGCTCGGGGTGGCGGGCGGGTGCGGGGCAGCCACCAGTTTCATGGGAATGATGGGCCCGCGCGATGTGGGCGACTTCATTGCTGACCCTAGTGTTCCGCCCGGTTGCCAGGGCTGAAGGGGCACCATGGCGGGCTCTTGGCCCCGGTGCGGCTTCGGGCAGGGGCTGACGACGTCCGTCAACGCAACTGGGACCGCCTCTGCCCGTAGATGGCCGGTCCGCTTACCTGTGGGGATGTTGTCCAGCTTCCGGCCTGGTGACGAGGATCGGTTCGATCGCCTGGGAGCTGCGCCCGGCTGCCTCGTCCTGCCGGAGTAGAGAGGTGACGGCCGCAGGGGCTCCAGAGGCCACCTGTCGCCGTCGCTAACCGCCGCCAGCCGGACGGCCGAAGGTGAGGTGAGAGGGGGATATCTCGACCGGGCCCGGCTGCGCGCTGCCGACATCGCTCCCTGGCGGGCTCAAGGTCGCTCTCGGGGACAGCGTCCTTGGTGCCTTCCCCGCAGGCAGGTCGGAGCCGGACCGGAAGTACGCCACTTGCGACGGGAGCCGGTCGGCCACAGCAGGCCCGTCCTCTGGCATCGCCGGTGGTGGGGCCGCCACGGTCCCGGGCTGCGGGCGCTGGCTGCAGCCCGGTGACACGTTGGTCAGAACCTGTCGCAGGCACGCGACGCCGCCAGCCTCCCGTTGAGCGCACAGTGGCGCGGGAGGTGCATCGAGGCCACCTTCATATCACCTGGATCTGGAGGCGCGGATATCAGGGGTGGCTTGGTCGCCGGCAACGGCGGCAGGATGGCGGATCTCTCTCCTCCCACGGAGTTGCTCCCGCGCGTGCGCTGGACCTTCGTGGGAATCGCTCTGCTCAGCCTGGTGGCCGCCCTGATGGTGGTGGCCACCAACTCGGGCGCTCCCAGAATGGAACGGCTGCTGGCCGCCGCGGGCGCGGGCTGGCTGGGCTGGTCCTGGGTGTACGGCTACCGCCAGGGATGGTTCGCCTGGGAGTTCGAGGTGGTGTCCACCGCCGCCATGCTTGCCCTGGTGCTCGCGGTCGGCAACCCGGAGTACGCGCTGGGCGTGCTCGCCGCCGGGGCCAGCATGCGGGCCCTGTACGCGAGTGGCCGCGGTGTCCTGCTGGTCGCTGTCCAGTTCACTCTCCCATACCTGGCGGGGATCTGGCTGGCCCACCTTTCCCTGCATCCGCAGCCGGTGGCGGCGCCGCTGCTCCTGGGGGTGCCGGGGATTGCCCTGGCGGTGGGGATCGGGCAGCTGCTCAAGGCGGCCGTGGACCGTCACCAGGGGGTCCTGGACCGCTCTCAGCGGCTGCGAGACGCCAGCGTCGAGCTGAGCGCGGCGGCCACCCCGGAACGGATCCTGAAGGCCGCCTCCGACGCCGCCCGGAGCTTCGACCCGGGCCACTCTCAGGTGCAGGTGGCCTGGGTCAGGAGATCCGGGACGGAGGTTCTGGTCTCGCCTCCAGCCGACCGGAATGGCAAGCTGCGCCCGGCTGCCGCGCTCAGGCTGGACTCGATTCCCGAGAAGGTACTGGCGGTGCTGCTGGGGGCCGCCACCCTCCCCCGCGATCCTGAGGGCACCGACCAGATCCTGCGCTCACTGGGGTTGGACCCTGGCAGCCGGAGCCTGCTGGTGCTGCCGATCAACGCATCCGGGGAGGCCAGGGGCTCTCTGGTGGTGGCGAGCCAGAGGGCGCTGGCCGGTGAGCACGCCGACAGCTATCGCACCCTGGCCGCCCAGGCCGGGATGGCGCTCTCCAGGGCCGAGCTCTCGCAGCGGATCCGCCAGAGCGAGGCCCGCTTCCGGGGCCTGGTCCGCAACTCGACCGACCTGGTGATCGCGGTCTCGGCCGACTCCGAGATCACCTACGTCAGCCCCTCGGTGGAGTCGTTCCTGGGGCGGCCGCTGGCGCAGATGCGGCTCGACCGCACGTCGGGTGCGGTGCACCCCCAGGATCTCGCCCGGCTCCAAAGCGCGGTCAAGGAGGCGAGCCTGCGCAACGGCCAGACCGCCATGCCCGACTTGCGGATTCGCAAAGATGGCGGCGAGTGGCGCCTGCTCGAGGTCCAGGCCACCAACCTGCTTCAGGACCCGGACGTCCGGGCCGTGGTCCTGACCGCCCGCGACGCCACCGAGCGCAAGGCCCTGGAGGAGAGGCTCCGCCACCAGGCGCTCCACGACCCTCTGACCGGCCTCGCCAACCGCCTCTTGCTGCGGGACCGGATCGACCACGCCGTCCATGCCCGGCGCAGCCGGCTCCCGCTGGGCCTGCTGGTCATCGACCTGGACGACTTCAAGAACATCAACGACAGCTACGGGCACGCGGCCGGGGACCAGGCCCTGTTAGAGGTGACCCGCCTGGTCCGCCTCTGCCTGCGCCCGGGGGACACCTTCGCCCGCCTCGGGGGTGACGAGTTCGCGATCCTGCTGGAGGAGCTCAGCAGCCCTGAGTTCGCCGAGACGGTGGCGGAGAGGATCGGGGCAACCCTGCAGGAGCCGGTGCGTCTGCCCAACCGGGAGGAGGTCGCGGTAACCGCCAGCATCGGGGTGGTCACCTGCGAGGAGGCGGGTGACCCGGACGTGCTGCTGCGCAACGCCGATATCGCTCTCTACGCGGCCAAGGCTGAGGGCAAGGGCCGGCACGTGGTCTTCCGGGACTTCCTCCACGAGCGCGCCCTTCACCGCATGCATGTGGAGAACGGGCTCAGGCGGGCCCTGGAGCGCGACGAGCTGCGGCTCCACTACCAGCCCATCGTGACCAGCTCCCTGCACCAGCTGGTGGGGGTGGAGGCACTGCTGCGCTGGCAGGATCCCGAGCACCAGGGCCTGATCCTCCCCGGCGGCTTCGTCTCGGTGGCGGAGGCGACCGGCATGATCGTGCCGCTGGGGCGCTGGGTGCTGAGCGAGGCCTGCCGGCAGGTGCGCCAGTGGCAGGCGGCCATCCCCGGCCAGGAGCGGATCAAGCTCACGGTCAACGTCTCCGCCCGCCAGCTCCAGGAGGCGGAGATCGTCAACGATGTGGAGGCGGCCCTCGCCACCTCTGGCCTGGCGGCCGAGCTGCTGGTGCTGGAGGTGACCGAGAGCGCCATCGCCAGCAACCCCAAGGCCGCCACCGCCCGGCTCTCGAACCTCAGGGGCCTGGGGGTCCGGGTCGCCATCGACGACTTCGGCACCGGCCAGTCGTCGCTGTCCCAACTGCAGCTGCTGCCGGTCGACGCCATCAAGATCGACCAGTCCTTCGTGCGCCGCCTCAGCCAGGACCCCACCGCCGCGGCCGTGATCCAGAGCGTGGTCGACCTGGGCCGGGCACTGCGCCTGGAGGTGATCGTGGAGGGAATCGAGACCGCCAAACAAGCCCGGCTACTGGCCGAGCTCTGCCCCGACGCTCAGCTGCAGGGGCACTTCTTCTCGCCCCCACTGGCCCCAGATGACCTGGCTCAGATCGCGGCCACCCACAGGCGGGTGCGTCCCCTGCGCCATCCGAGGCTGGCGGATGGCGAGCTGGTGGAGGCGGTGGGCTCCCGCAGCTGAGACTCCCGAACCGCTGTGGCCGAACCCGGCTGCACTCCGAATGGAACGCGTAGGGAGGTACCAAGCACGAACACCGGTCCGGGAGCGGGACGAGGGGCGAGCGGCCACGTTCCCCTGACACCGACCGTTGGGGGTGTCGGTGTTTCCGCCTGGATCACCAGCGCCGCGGGGCAAGCCCTGCGGGTCCGAGATGGACTCCGCGCCGTGGCGGAGGGGGAAGCCGACCGTGGCGTCCGCACCGAAGCTGAGCTGGCTCTCGCTCGCCACCGTGTCGCCGGCGAGCAGCTAGCCTCGGCCCGCTCCGAGCCAGGATGAGCGTCGTGTACGACGCTGCGGTGCTGATCGCTGCCGACCGCGGGAACGGGTCGTGAGGGCTGACCACCGAGCCCGGCTGGAGCTCGGCATAGCGCCAGTGACCACGGCGCCAGTCGTGGCCCAAGTCAGCCGCTCGGATCGTCAGGCGCAACTCCGCCAGTTCCTGCGTGGCTGCGATGTCGTCTGCTTCGCTCCCAGCCAGACCGACGAGGTCGGCGCCTTGCTTGCTGCTGCCGGCACTGCAAACGTCGTCGACGCTCACCTGGTCCTGGTGGCCGGGGCGTCGCAGGCCACGGTGCTCACCGCTGACGTTGCCGACCTTCTCGCTCTTTAGGCGTGCCTACCATCACCAGATACGCATCCTTCCGGTCTGAACTCGCCGTCCGCGTGAGGGAGACGGCCATCCCCGGATGGATCTGACACCGCTCCCGGTCGGGCTCGGCTTCGCCGCCCACCTCATGGCCGATGGCCAGTTGCCCCAGGAGCCAATCACCTTCGACGATGTTGACGGGGTGAGCCGCGCTGATCAGCTGGCGTTCGGCCGCTCACTTCGCTGCGGGCTCATGTACCAATATAGCCTACTTCAAGAGTAGCCTACCTATGCGTAGCCTACTCGTATGGTAGGCTTACGGCCGTGTTCGTGAACCGAGCCGCGGAGCTCGCGCAACTGGAGCGATGGTGGGAATCTGGCGAGGCACTCGCTCTCGTGGCCGGCCGGCGTCGGGTGGGCAAGAGCTGGCTGCTGGCCCGCTTCGCCGAGGGCCATCCGACCGCGGTCGTTCACACTGGGGGCGGCCGGCCTGCCGAGCTGGAGTTGCGGGTCTTCTCCGCCGAGGTGGCCCGGGCCGACCTGGCGGGGACCCGCGACCTCGGCGAGCGTCCCTACCGCAGCTGGGATGAAGCGTTCGACGCTCTCGCCAGGGATCGGCCCCGGACCCCAGTGCTGGTCGTTCTCGACGAGTTCCCCGACCTGTTGGACGCAGCCCCCGAGCTGGAGAGCGTCTTGCGCGCCCTTGCCGAACGGCTTCCCCGGCCATCGCCTCTCCGACTGCTGGTGTGCGGCTCGGCCGTGCGCACCATGGAAGCTCTCGCGGAGGAGCGACGCCCGCTCTTCGGCCGGTTTGGGCTTCGGCTCGCCATCCACCCGTTCCGGCCACACGAAGCCGGTCTGATGTTGCCGGAGCTGAGCGCTGCCGACCGGGCGTTGGTGTGGGGTCTGGTGGGCGGAGTCCCGCTCTACCTGTCGTGGTGGGATCAGGCGTCGTCCGTAGACGACAACCTCGCGGAGTTGGTGTGCAGCCCCGGTGGTCGCCTCCTCAACGAAGGCCAGCTAATCCTCGCCACCGAAGGCGATGCCCACGGCCTGGCTGGTCAGGTCATGGCCGCGGTCGCCGCCGGGTGCACGAGGTTTTCCCAGATCCAGGACGCTGTGCGCACCGATCCGACGCGCACGTTGGACCGCCTGGTCGAGCAGCGGCTCCTGGAGCGAGTCGTCCCTGTCACCGAGAGCTCGAGCCGCAGTCGGCGCGCCGTGTACCGCGTGGCGGACAATTTCCTCGCCTTCTGGCTCGGGGTGGTCGACCCATATCGCTCGGAAATCGACCAGGGCCTTGGGCCGTCCATCCTCCCGGTTCTGGCCGCTTCCCTCGATGACTTTCTCGGCCACCGATACGAGGAGGCATTCCGCCAGCATCTGCGCCATCTGGCCGCCGCTGGTGAGCTTGGCGATGTCGTGGCCATCGGACCGTTCTGGGCCGGCGGCGATCACGAAATCGACGCGGTTGCTCTGGCTGGGCGGGAGCGGTCCGCAGTGTTGGTCGGCGAAGCAAAATGGGCTCGCCGGGTCGATGCCGGTGCTCTCGAAGCGGCGCTCTCCCGCAAGTCGGCAGCCCTCCCAAGGATTCGAGACCCGCTGCGACTCGCGATCGCGGCTCGGGAGGAGGTGCGCGGGGCCTCACGCGGCACCCTGACGATCACTTCGGCCGACATCTTTGGCGGGATCCCGGGGCGGTCGCTGGGCCGCGCCTCCTCAAAGAGGGCCTGAGCCCCAGAGAGTCCCGGCCCCACACCCGCCACTTGCGCGGCAGTTCCCCTCGCCCAAACTCTTTCGCCGGCCCTTCCTCCTGCTGGGGCGGCCGTGGACGGCCACCGCCGGTAGTTGCTCGGGCCCGGTTCCAGATGCACTTTTCGGACCAGCCTCCCCGGTAGAATCCCGGCCGATCGCCTGCATGGCAGCGCCACCACTCACCCTTTAGAGAGGCGCTCAACCTGCGCCCGGCGCCGGAGCCGAGGGCCTTGGTGGACCTCATCGGCCATCGCGCGCCCAGCCGCAAGCACGAACTGGTGGATGCCCTGGTGCACTGACTGACCGACCCGGCCAACGTCACCTCCGATCTGGGGCGGCTTTCGGAGCGGGAGCTTGCCGCGGTGGCTGCGGCAGCCCACTCTGTGGATGACCGAGTCAAAGCCGGCCCGTTGCGGGCCACGTACGGCGGCACGCCGTCCGGGCCAGCCGGCTATCGTTTCGCGCTTCGCTTGGTGGCTCAGAACCAGATCCCGGCCACCCTTCGCTCGCATCTATCCGAGCCAGCCACGGCCCCGAAGAAGCCGGTCTGGGCGGACGAGAGGAACAGGAGCAGTGGCCAGGCGCCAAGGTCCGGATGATGGACCAAGCCGCCGTCCCGGACCTCAGCTCCGTGGTTCGTCTGTGCGAGGCGGAAGCTTTGCGCTGCAGCGACCGGGTCAAGCGTCCCACCCGCTGGGGGTGGCCCTGGTGCTCTCCGCCGGCGAGATCTGGTCAGAGAGCCGGGGAGCAATCGCCGCCTTCGCCTGACCGCTGTCGCCGCCGGCTGGCTCCCTGGTCGAGCTGGTCGGGACCAAGCTCCAGCTGACCTCCATGGCCCGCGCGGCGCTCCCCAGGGCCACGCCCTCGACAATCGGGAGCCTGAGCCAGCGCTGGCTCAGCCGCAGTCAGCTCGAGGAGGTTTAACGGAGCGATGAGGTCACGAGACGGTCCGGGCAGGTGCACTCACCGAAGCCGGCGCTATCGTGCCGGTGGGACGCCTGGTCCTGAGTGGGCCCGCCGCGACTTGCGCCAAGGGCAGGCGGTCATCGCCGGCGGGGAGCGGACAAGCTCGCCATCAACGTCTCCTCCGCCAGCGTCGGGAAGTGGCCGACACCAACGACGTGGAGCGGCCCGCTCCAGACCCGGGCTGAGCTGCCGGTGCTGGAGGTCCGTTGGAGGACATGCGCCAGCGACTGCGGGGTCGACAAAGCCCGTCTCCCCACCCTGGGTCATCCGGCTGGCACCATAGGTGGGTGACCCGTGCGCCGCAAGTTGCCTGACAGAGCGAACCCGGATGGGGTGGAGGTCGGCCCTGCCGTCCTCATGATCAGCTGGGAACCCAGCCCGCTCGGCCAGGGCTCGGGGCCGAGACGCATCGGGTGGAGCACGGCTTACGACATCGCCCCGGCCACTTGACCGAACCGGACATCTTGATGTGGACGGACGGGCAGCTTGCCAACCGCCGCAGTTCGGCTCCTCCCCCGTTCGGCGCGAAGGGCTCGTTCCGCCACCGGGCTGCCCTCGGCAATTTCAGTTGAATGCTCACCTCGTCCTCATGATTGATCTCAATACCATGCTGTCAGCCCTTAAGTCCGAACCGCAGGCGCGGGAGGCCATCGGGCGCGAAATCCTCACCGAGGGACGGCTCGCACTGTCCGGCGCGAGTCGAGGCTCGGTTAGCCGAGCTGGCCGGCGGCTCAGGCCGAGACCGAGCGTCGGCTTGGCCAGCTGGCTGAGTTGTTGGTGGACCAGCTCACGGCTCGGATGGACCAGCTGGCAGGGCACATGGCTGAGCTCGCGGTCGCCCAGGGAGGCGCCGCCCGGCAACTGGCCCGGATGAGAGGAGACTTGGCCCAACTCTTGGGAGCCGAGTACAAAGCCTGGGCATTGCGCACCGTGCGCGGCGTGGCGAGTGCCGTCGGGGCCGCTCCCAGCGCCATGCGCAAGCTGTCCGCGGAGGAGCTCGATGCCCAGCCAGATTCCGCGGTGGCCGCGGGAACACTGCTACCCGACGCCACTGAGGAAATGGCTCGAGCCAATGGCATACACGTCTGGCAACCCGGATCGGGCGCGCCCCCGGTCTACTGCGTGGTCGAGGTGTCGATCACGGCCCAGGAACAAGACGCGGAGCGGGCGAAGACGCGAGCCGGCTGGCTGGCTCAGATGGGAGTGGCCGCCCGCGCCGTGGTTCTGAGTGACACGGTCAGCGCCGGCGCTGCGACCGCCATGGCGACCGAAAACGTGGCCTGGCGGCGCGTGCGCCCCAGGCCCCCGGAGGGCCATCTGGACTCTTGACCGGCGCCCGATGGCCGGCAGAGTAGCGGGGGAATGCCGGGATGGCAATCCAGTTGCAAGCCCTCCCTTCGTATGACCCCAGAATGGCGTGCCGGGCCAGGCATCGATCAGCGCAATCCCAGGGCCCG
The DNA here is from genome assembly GCA_021802115.1 of bacterium. The sequence goes on from JAKABA010000016.1 coordinate 11,887, forward strand.
CAAATGCCTTGCAGGTGCTGGAGGCCAGCTTGGCGGCGTGCAAACCGCGGAGTGCCTGCCTCAGCTTCCCGACCCGATTGGCTGGATGGTCTCCCCCAGATCGGCTCCGCTGGCAAATCAGGGCTGTAGGGACTCCAGGAGCGCTGCTGGGCTTCGCGTCCACACCTCAGACGGAAAGCATGAGACTCGGTCGGCGACATCAACGATCTCACCGAGAAACGCCTGGTGGGCTCCGAGCCTCGGGTCTTCAACCGTGCCCTCGACGAAGAGCACCGCGAAACGCGCGTGTCGTCCGTCGGGCTTGCGGCGGAGGACCCGACCCATGCGCTGGATCATCTGGCGGCGCGAGCGGCTGGCGCCGGCGATGACGGCCAGGTCCGCCGCGGGGACATCGATACCCTCATCGAGCACCCGAGGAGCGGTGATCACGTCGAGGCTGCCAGCCGCGAACCGCGCTAGGCTCAGCCGCCGGTCCTTCGCGCCCATCCCAGAGTGGATGACGGCGGCCTCCAGCCCGCGGGAGCCAAGTGTGCGGCACGCTCGCTCGCTGGCGGCGATGCTCTGGGTGAAGACGATGGCCCGCTCCGCGTCGCCTATCGCCGACGAGATGGACTCCAGCGCACGGTCCTTGGCGGGGGTGTCAGCCAGCAGGCGCCGCCGCTCGAGCAGCTCCTGACGGTAGATTCGTGCCACCCCGCTGCCAGCGCCGTCGCCATCCGCCAGACGCGCCACCGCCAGCAGGAAGGCCTCGAAGGGCTCGGCGGGTAGCCCGAATTGCGTGATCAGGCGTGCCCGCAGGGCCGCCATCTGGACCGTCAGCTCCTGATACCGGTCCTGCTCGGCGGGGAAGAACCGCACTCCCACCAGGCTGACCGTGAAGCGGGCGGTGATCCCCTCCGCCACGGCTCTAGCGTAGCCGAGCCGAAAGCAGGTGCCCCCGAAGTAGGGATCCAGCCAGGCCAGGTTGCCGTCATCAGTGCGGGCGTAGGTTGCGCTCAGGCCCAGCCGGCGCCGGAATCGATGGTCCAGGGCCAGGTGGTTGACCGCGCTGCCATAGCGGTGGCACTCGTCGGCCACCAGCAGCCCGCCCTGGCGGATGGGATGAGCGTCGATCGCGCGCGCGCTGTTGACCACCGCCACCAGCACCTCCTGGCTGGCCAGGTCCTCATTGCCGCCGGCTCCCATCCGGCCGACCTTGGAGCCCTGGGGGAGACGGGCCTCAAGCTCAGCCACCCACTGGTGCTGCAGCTCAACGGTCGGCACCAGCACCAGCGCCTGGCCCAGGTGGTAAAGCTCGTTAAGAACCGCGGCCACCCCTACCCTGGTCTTCCCGGTGCCCGTCACCGCCTCCACCACCCCTCGGCTGCCGCGGCGCCTCCAGGCCTCAAGCGCGTCCACCTGCCAGGGGTACAACTCAAGTCCCCAGCCGGGGCGGACCGGCGGGGCCGGAGCGGGGCGCCGGACCGCCCCAGCCGGGGCGGAGGCCAGCCACCAGCGCGGCGGCGACCCGAGGTCACTGCGGAAGCGGCCGTGGGCGGCATGCAGAGCCAACGCGACCTCTGGTTCCGGCCGGTGCACCTGATTGGCCATGTCGGCCGCGGTGATCCCGTCGGCCGCCGCCAGCACCAGCGCGAGATCGTCCGCCAGCACTCAAGTGTCCTCTGCTAGTTCTCCGAGGTCGCGATCAGTGCTGAGGTCCACTTCCAGCTCCACCGTCCCGATCTCCGGCTGGTAGGTCGAGTCCAGCCGGCGCAGGTCCCACTCGTTGATCCAGGTGCGCACGTACTGGCGCATCCGGTTGGAGGGGAGTCGCTCCAGACCGGCGACGTCCGGCGGGGACCAGTCGTAGGCCTGGCCGTGGATCTGCTTCAGCTGAGCGTAGGTGCGGTCCAGCTCCTCCCTGCCCGGCGGCTGCAAGCGCACCTGCTCGCGCTCCAGGATCCGCATTCCAGCTTCGGCCATCCCCGCCAGGAGCTCATCCTCCACGGTTCCCTTGGCCCGCAGCCGGCTGGGGACCAAGTCCAGGTCGTGCTTGCCCACCAGGACCTGTGCCTCGAAGTCGTCCACCGTGGTCAGCACTGCGCAGATCGGGGCCGTCTTGTCCTCCCGGTCGCCACGCACCCAGCGCGCCACCTCGGCGTAGGATCGGGCCCGCTGCAGGAACGGGTAGCGACCGATCAGCTCCACCTCATCGAGCAGCACCACCCAGCCGGCATGACCGCCGGCCTGGATCAGTCGGGAGACGAAGCGGAACCGCTGCCGGGAGAGGTCGCGCTCCTTGATCGCGCCCAAACGGTAGGTGGCGGCGGCGCCCGCCTCCTTGAGCCGCCGCCGCAGGTCGGCGACCGGGAGCGGGTCGCCCGCCCAGAAGCGCACGATCCTGTCCGCGAACTCCTCGTCGCCGAGCCCGTACTCGTGGAGGAACAGGGTGGCCGCGAAGCGACTGTCCACCGGCACCTGGTCCTGGTGCGCCCAGCGGTAGAGCTCGGCATAGAGAGGGGAGTCGACCTGCACCCCGGCCGCGATCTCGTCGATCGCAGAGCCCGGACGTCCGGGGACCTTGGCGGCGTCGATAGCCGCCCGGAACACCTTGGCGACGTCCTGCAGAGGTGTCTCCTTGGAGATCACCACCTGGGAAACCACAAAGCCCTGCGAGAGGGCCAGGTGGGCCAGGTGCTCGAGCACATGGCTCTTGCCGGTGCCGAACCCGCCGCCGATCATCATCCCTCCCGGCGCCGGCCCGTCGGGCAGGGCTCGAATCGCCCCGAGCAATTCGCTGAAGCGATCCTCGATGCCCTGCTGCATGGAGCCCAGCACCGCCACTGCGTCGCGGTTGGGGACGCCGGCCCGGAGCGCCTCCAGGGCCCGGCGCCGGGCGACGAGAAGGTCGGCGCTCATGCCGCCTCCAGACGGACCAGGGCCGAGAACGGGTTGTCCCGGTGGCGGTCCCGGACCTCGTCGAAGATCCGCAGCTTGAGCGCCTGATAGGCGTCGAGCCCCCGGGGGGAGTCGGACAGAAAGGCCGGTGAGGCCACGACCACGATGATGCAGTTGGCCATCTCGTCGGTGTTGTCCACCAGCTGGCGCAGGACCTCGTAGGCATCGAGCAGGGACGCCTTGGTGTAGTAATGGCCGGACCGCTCCGCCGGACTGGGCCGCCGGGCCACCCCCAAGCGGCGGATGTCCAACTCGATCGCCAGCCCCGCCCGGTCGTTGACCGCGAGCCAGTGCGCCAGGGAGAAGAGCAGGTGGCGAGCGTTGTGACGGCCGATGCGGCGGAAGATCAGGGCCGACCTCAAGACCGAGATCTGGCGCAGGTCGCCCCGCAGCCAGTCCAGCACGGCGGCGTGCTCAGCGTCCACCACCTGGCCGCTGCGCAACTGGGCCTGGCAGAGGCGCAGCATGGCGGTTCGGAACTCCTGCACCATGCTGTAATCCTGATGGACCGAGCGCTGCAGCTGGCGGTCGACATCGCGCTTGAGTTCGCGCACGTCCACCCGGTAGTGCGCGGCGAGCCGGTCCAGGGCGACGCCGCCCTCCAGGGGCGCAGGGTAGCCCGCAGCCGCCAGCGCCTTGCGCGTCGCCACGACCGCCAACTGGTCCCAGTCCAGCTGGCGCGCGACATCGAAGAAGACCTGCTCCAGGAGGTGGACCCGGGTGTTGGCCGCGTCCACGTTTGCCACCGCGTACCCGGCCTCGCTGGCCGCCGCCTCGAACCGATCCCGGAACGCGGCGGCCGAGGCGTCGTCCGCCGGGACGACGAACTTCACCGCGGCTCCGCCTTGGTCCACGTATCCACGCAGGTATTCCCTGGCCAGGAAGGAGACGTACTCGTCCACCGGGATCACCGCCGTGGCTCCGTGAAGGCCAGACCGGCGTAGATCTTGCTCTGGCCGCTGCGGGTCACAGTGGTGAGCACCCCGCCACCCCGGGTCAGGGCGCTTGCGGGCAGGCTCATCTGGCGGCCGTCCCTGACCTCTACCACTCCGCTCTGGTCGAGCAGGTACATGTCCCTGGCGAACTCCTGGCGGGTGTAGTCGCGCGCCGCGCCGGGCAGCAGGGTCAGTACCCGATGCACGTCGATCAGCTTCGCGGGCGCTCCCCGGCGCAACCCCTTGGCTCCCACCACGTAGTCGTAGGCCGCCGCCAGGCTCTCGATGAAGGACTCAGGCTTGAACTTGGGGGGCCGCTGCTGCAGCGCCTGCAGGTGGCGGACCAGCACCGAAGGCCGCACCCGGCGGTCCTTCTGCTTGTCCACCATCACCGTGGCATCGGCGGGGGCCACCTGCACGATCGTCGGATAGCACAGGATGCGGTCGTCCGACTCGAAGGCCTGCACGTCCAACGCGGCCGCCGTGGCCAGGAGCTCCTGGGCGTACTGGCCGGAGGAGAACCAGGCGCCAACATCGAACTGCCATCCTCGCCGCAGGTCGTCCGCCGCCGTGGCCGCCTGAGCTGTCAGTTCGAAGGCGCTCTCCGTCGCCTGCTGGAGGTCTCGGACGATCCCGACCGACGCGGCGGACTTGGCCTTCCGGGCTGCCTTGAGGGCGGCAGTAAGCGCCCTGATAGCGGAGTCGGCATCCCTCTCGACCGCCTCCAGCGCGCCCTCAAGGCTGGGGGGTTGGGTGGTCATGGTGCGTCTCCTTCGAAAATCTCGAGGCTGGGCGGAGAGCCCGACTCCCACTCGTCCCCCTGATGCCTGCCGCCGGTGGTCGGTAGGACCTCGAGGGCAAGGTCGCCCAGGGGCGAGAAGCCGAGCAGGAGAGTGTCGTTGAGGCGGGCGCCGGCGGCCATAGCCACCGCGCGCACCGAATTTCGCGTCGGCTGCGAGCCCTGGTGAGCCAGGCTCACCGGGCCCCACCGGCTAGTGAAGGTCCGGCGCCCTCCCTGCGCCAATCCAAGGCCCTGGGCAAGGGATGCCGGGATCTCAGCCTGGCCACCCTCCAGCACGTCCTGGTCGACGCGTACGCGCAGCCACAGCCGCTCCGGTCCCGGGGAGCGAACGCCGGCGAGCTTCACGTTTCTGGCTGGGATCGCTGGGCGCCGGCGAGGCGCCCTCTTGGCCGCACGGCGATGTTCCTCGTCCCAGCCAGGAAGACACACCGCGCCCAGCTTGGTCCGGGCGAAACGGTGGGATCGAAGGGCTGCTGCCAGCCCCATCTCATCCGCCGCACGCCCGCCGGCGGCGAGATCCCGCGAGATCTGCTCAACGGTGCGAGGCGAACTATGGGCGTCGAGAAGGCGTTCGACCACGTCCACCAGGGGACCGGAAACCACCACCGCCAGGTCGTGGACGACAATCGCCCCACTGGCTGCGAGCCAGGGCGCCAGCTGGTCGGTATTGATCATCAGTCCGGTGAGCTCATTCTCGACATCGGCCATCGGGCGGACGCCGCCGTCAGCTGCCAGGCACTCGGCCGTGAGGCGCAGAGCCCGTCTGGGCTCAAGGGCGAGCCAGGGCGGCCGGCCGGGTACGGCCGCGTAGGGACCAGCCAGCCACGGCAGCAGCTCTGCAGCCGGCGTCACCTGGGCGCCGAGTTCGGTCAGCAGGTCGGCCATGAGGTCTGTGGTGGTGACCCCGCCGAGTTGGCTCCGAAGGGTGCGGACCGCCCAGGACAGCGGCCCAGGCGCTTCATCGAAGGCCCTGCGAATCCGCGCCCCGGCGCTGCGGACCACCTGACGGACGCGCTCAGGGGACACGCCCTCGGCAGCACCGAGCTTGGCCCGGGACCCCGGCTCCGGCGGCAGGGCCCAAGCCGCGAACCGCCGCTGAGCGCGCTCGTCGCCGGCCGCTGTCAACAGCGCCGCTGCGGCCGCGGTCAGGTCGAGCGCCCACGGCGCGTACAGACGCAGCAGCCGGGTAGATGCGCCCCGCACAGGGTGAGGTTCTCTCCCGCGGCGCTTCTCCAACAGGGCCTCCACCAGCGGCTGGCGCGCGAGTCCGCGCTCAAAACCTATCAGGAGGGCCAGCTCCTCCTCCCCCAGATCGGCTGCGCGTTGCAGCCCCTCGACAGCCACCGGCCAAGGATAGCGGGCGACACGGCCTCGCCGTCCGCGGTAGCCCGGGCTGCGATACGCCCACTCTGACCTCAGGGCTCATCGGTGAGCTGACCGCTTCCCCGAGGGGACCGGGGGGCCTGCCGCGCCAACTGTCTGAGAGGTGGGCAGGCCAACGCCCGAGCGGGGCCGGCGCTTCGACGCCCCGGTCAGTCCGGATCGCCCAGAGCCCAGCGCTCCAGCGGCTTGCGGGCCAGGAAGACGAGCACCACCGCGAGCACCGCGGCCACCACCGCCAGCACCACCCCGATCAGCCCGATCGTGCCACTGAGGTGTTGGTAGGCCTTCCCCAGCTCGAAGCCGAGCAGGCCGTAGGCGGTCGCCCAGGCGATCCCCCCCAGGGCGTTGAAGAGCAGATAGGTGGGCCAGCGCATCTCGCCGGCCCCGGCCAGGATCGCGCCGAAGGTCCGCAGCACCGAGAGGAAGCGGGCCACGAACACCGCCAGCCGCCCGCGCCGGGCGAAAAAGCGGTCCAGCAGCAGCAAGCGGCGATGGTCGAGGCCGACGAAGCGCCCCCAGCGCTCCAGCAGCCGCCGCCCGAAGAAATAGCCGATCCCGTAGCCGAAGTTGTCGCCCACGATGGCCCCTATGGCCGCCATCAGGATGACCACCGGAAGGCTCAGCCGCCCGGTCTCGGCCGAGTAGACCGCGGCCAGGATCAGCATGGTCTCGCCCGGGAAGGGAATCCCGGTCGACTCCACCATCGGCGCCAGCAGCACCGCCACGTAGCCGTAGACGTGAATCAGGTGTCCGGGGCTGAGGTTCACGAGGCAGGCTGGTCCGCGTACGGGAGTTGAGGCTCTTCGATGGCCGCCGCGGCGGGCTCGAGTGGGGGATAGTCGAGGCCCAGCAGATGGGCCATCTGCAGCCCATTTATGACCGCGTAGTTGGCCCGGTTGTTGTTGAAGAGGAGCTCCACCTCGGCCACATGCTCGGCCAGCTTTCGGATCGGCTCCACCCATTCCCTGAGCTCAGCTTCCGAGTACAGGTAGTCGAAGCGGTCGGCGGAGCTGGCCCCGCCCCGGTACCAGGTCTGGCGGTTTCGGCCGTGGAAGCGGACCACCGCCAGCCTCTGGTCGGTCACCCTGAGCAGGGTGGGGAAGGATCCCGACCCGATCTGGGGCTCGTCCACGGCGCAGAGGCAGAGCCGGGCCTCTGAGAGCAGCTCCAACAGCTGGGGCAGACCCTCTGGTTCGGCCCAGGAGCGGTGGCGGAACTCGACCACCACCAGGTCCTCCAGGTGGCGCTCGCGCAGCCGCGCCAGCCGGTCCAGGTTGAGCGGGGAGGCGGTGAACCAGGAGGGGAACTGGTAATGGACCGCCCTCAGCTTGCCGCTCTCCCGGAGCGGGCCGAGGGCGGCGAGGAAGCCCTTCTCCTCGGCCGCGGTGGGCTCCCGCGCCACCCCGCCCTCGCGCTGGTGGTAGGTGAGTGCCCGGTAGGCCTTGATGTTGAAGCGGAAGTCGGCCGGGGTCTGCTGCGCCCAGGCCGAGGTCCGGCTCGGCTGGGGGATGGCGTAGTAGCTGCTGTCGATCTCCACCATGGGAAAGAAGCGGGCGTAGTAGGCCAGCCGCGCCGCAGCGGGCAGCCCCGGCGGATAGAAGCCCTGGTGGTCACTCCAGTTGCAGGTCCCCACCGCCAGCTGTGCTGTCATTCCAGGATCCTCGCAGGTGGGCCTTCAAAGCGCATCCGAATCGGCTAATTTAGACACCATGAGTATCAAGCTGAGCCCGACCCAAGCCGACTTTCTGCGCCGCCGCCAGTTCGCCCACCTGGCCACCGTGAATCCCGACGGAAGCCCCCATGTGACCCCGTTGTGGGTCGACACCGACGGAGAGTCGGTGCTGCTAAACACCGCCCTGGGCCGGGTCAAGACCCGCAACCTGGAGCGCGACCCCAGGCTGGCGATCTCGATCACTGACTGCGAGAATCCCTACTCCCAGCTGACCGTGAGCGGTCGCGCCGAGCTGGTCCAGGAGGGCGCCGAGGAGCACATCCGCCAGTTTCAGTACAAGTACCAGGGCAACCGCGACTTCAAGCTCGCCCCCGGCGAGCGCCGGGTCATCATCCGGGTTGTGGCCGAGCGGATCGGCGGCGACGTCGAGTAGATCCGGCCCCCCTCTTCTGGTCGACCGCCACCGCTCACCCAAGTGCGGCTGACCGGGCCGAACGGGCAGGTGCCACCTAGCTGGGCAAGCTGGCCTGGGGGCTCCGCCCCCGGCATTGGCGCTCCCCAACGCGTATCTCGGCACCCACTTGCGGGTCCCAGGGAGAACCTGGATCTCGTCGGGCGACTCGGCGGCGGACGCTGGTCGCCTGATGTCCGCGAGTGGCGTTGGGATCAGCCGCAACCGGGCATGATCCCCAAAGAAGAATCAGATAAATAGGAGAGGTTGTGTCAATGCGCATCAAAGCCACCGAGGCGAGCCGCGGGTTCTCCGCCCTCCTAAACCGGGTCTCGTCCGGAGAGACGGTGGAGGTGGATCGCCACGGGGAGCTCGTGGCAGTTGTGAAGCCACCCGTGGGCCCGCCTCTGCCTGGCGACGCCCTCCTCGACATCCTTGGTCGGCTGCCCCAGTTCGAGGATGGCTTCGCCAGCGACATCGAGCTGCTCTCTCGGGTGGCGGCGAGTGGAGGAGACCCATGGCCGTCCTGATCGACGCCTCTGTCCTGGTGGCGCAGGAGCGCGGCCGGCTGCGGCTGGTGGAGCTGATCCGCCCCCACCAGCGGTAGGCCATCTCCGCTATCACCGCGGCGGAGCTCATCCATGGTGTCCACCTGGCCGATGGCGCCCGCGCCCAGCAGCTCTCCGCCTTGGTCGAGAAGCTGCTGGCCGCACTCTCCGCGCTGCCGGTCGATCTCTTGGTGGCGCGCGCCTCCGGCCGGCTGTCAGCGGCGCTGGCGGCAGCGGGGGCATCGGTCAACTCCAGCAATGTCTGGATAGGAGCCCCGGCGATCGCGCGTGGCCTGGAGGTCCTGGCGCTGGATAGTGCCTTCGATCGCATCCCCGGCGTCCGAAGGGCCAGCGTCGATTGAGTGCGGCCGGCGCCGGCCCGGGACCTGCGGGCGGCCACAGCGTCCGGCGCGCCCTCTGAACTAGGCTTGCGGCCGACTCGGGCCGCCGCCCGACCCTTCGGCTGCGGCGGCTATCTGGTCCAGCTCTTCGGCGGTCAGCTCGATGTCGGCCGCCGCCACCCAGCCGTCCACCTGCTCCGCGCGCCTGGCCCCCACGATGGCCCCGGTCACCCCCGGCCAGGCCAGGGTCCATGCCACCGCCACCGCGGCCACCGACACCCCACGGCGATCAGCGATCGGCCGCAGCGCCTCGGCCAGCTCCAGGTTGCGCCGCAGCCGCTCACCCTGGAACTCGGGGTCGCGGGAGCGCCAATCGTCGGGACGCAGGCTGGCCGCCCGGTCCCAGCTGAAACCGCCGCTGAGCAGGCCGGCCTGCATCGGGCTGTAGACGATGACCCCGGTCCGGTGCTCCCGACACCAGGGGATCACATCGGCAGCTGCCTCCCGCTTGATCAACGAGAACGGCGGTTGCAGGGAGTCGACATGCCCCAGTCGCTCGGCCACTTCCAGCTCCGACACGTCGTGATTCGAGAGCGCCGCGGCCCGGATCTTGCCCGCCTGCTTCAGCTCCAGCAGAGTGCCCCAGTACTCCTCCAAAGGGGTGCCGTCCTGGGCCGGCCAGTGCATCTGGTAGAGGTCGACACGCTCCACCTTGAGCCGGCGCAGGGAGGCTTCGAGCTCGGCGCGGATGGACTCCGGGCGGCCCACCTCGCGAGGCGGCCGGCTGCGGTCATGCGGATCCCAGACCAGGCCGCACTTGGTGAAGACGTAGGGTCTGTCCGCCTCGGGGATGCCCTCCAGAGCCCGGGCGACCACCTCCTCGGAATGGCCGAGCCCGTAGACCGCGGCGGTGTCGATCCAGTTGACCCCGGAGTCCAGCGCCCGCCGGATCGCCTGGATCGATTCCAGGTCATCCTGCTGCCCCCAGGCAAACGCCCAGCCGCCACCGCCCACCGCCCAGGCCCCGAACCCGACTCTGGTTATCGCCATGCCGGTTTGGCCCAGCTGCCTGCTTGTCAGCGCCATGCTCCTGCCTCCCACTGGGACCCGCCCAGGTCCGCGACCCAGGGCCCCACGATACCGACGCCGCCGCCACGGTCGCGGGGGCCCAAGAAAGCCAGGCGATAGGATGGAGGCGTCGGCGCAGGGTGGGCTTACCTGGATGGGGAGATGAGCTTGGCGGACGATCCCGGGCTGGACCTGAACATGGTCTTCGCCACGGTCAACGGATCGGGCAGCCAGTCGGCCAACCTGGTGCTGACCCGGGCGCTGTTCGCGATGGGCATTCCAGTCGCCCCCAAGAACGTGTTCCCCTCAAACATCGAGGGCCTGCCCACCTGGTTCTTCCTGCGGGCAAACAGCCAGGGCTACCTGGCGGGGCGCCGGCGGGCCGACCTGCAGGTGTGCCTCAACCGCAACACCTTCGAGCGCGACCTGGACCGGCTGGAGGACGGCGGAGTGCTGATCTACGAGCAGGCCTACTCCGCCCCCAACCTGGACCAGAAGCGGCAAATCCACGTGTACCCGGTCCCCTTCGCCCGGCTGGCCAAGGAGTCGTTCGAGGACCAGGGCCTGCGCCAGTACCTGACCAACATGCTGTACGTGGGAGTCGTGGCCGAGCTGCTGGGGATGCCGGACTCGGCCCTGGAGCAGGCCCTGGCTCGCCAGTTCCGCAACAAGCCCAAGGCGGCCGGCGCCAACCTGGCGGCGATCCGGCTGGGCCGGGGTTACTTCCGGGAGAACCTGGTCAAGAGCGACTCCCTCCAGCTGCGAGAGCTCGACGGGACCACCGGCAAGCTGCTGCTGGAGGGCAACCAGGCGGTCTCCCTGGGCGCCCTGATGGGCGGCTGCACCGTCTTCGCCTGGTACCCGATCACCCCCAGCTCATCGGTCGGTGAGCACCTTGGCTCGCTGGCGGACCGCTTCCGGGTCGACCCCGCCACCGGGGAGCGCCGGATCGCGATCGTGCAGGCGGAGGATGAGCTGGCGGCGGCCGGGATGGTCCTGGGCGCCGGCTGGGCCGGGGCGAGGGCGATGACGGCGACCTCAGGGCCGGGCATCTCCCTGATGGCGGAGTTCGTCGGGCTGGGCTATTTCGCCGAGATCCCCGGAGTGTTCGTGGACATCCAGCGGGTGGGGCCCTCCACCGGGCTCCCCACCAGGACCCAGCAGGGCGACCTCAGCTTCGCCTACTCCCTCTCCCACGGGGACACCCGGCACCCGATCCTGCTGCCCGCCGACCCTCTGGAGTGCTACGACTTCACCCAGCAGGCCCTGGATCTGGCCGACCAGCTCCAGACACCGGTGTTCGTGCTCTCTGACCTGGACCTCGGGATGAACCTCTGGATGACCGATCCGCCGCCCTACCCGGAGCGTCCCTTCGATCGGGGCAAGGTGCTGTCGGCCGAGGACCTGCAGCACCTGGAGCGCTTCGAGCGCTACCGGGACCGCGACGGCGACGGCGTTGCGGCCCGCACCCTGCCCGGTACCAGGCACCCTCTGGCCGCCTACTTCGTGCGCGGCAGCGGCCACGACGAGGCCGCCCGCTACACCGAGAGCGAGGCGGTCTACCCCAGGGTCATGGAGCGGCTGCGCCGGAAATTGGACGCGGGGCTGGCGCTTTTGCCCGAGCCGCTGGATTACGGCGGCGGGGACGCCGAGGTGGGCATCCTCGCCTATGGCAGCTCCCATGCCGCCGTGGTCGAAGCCCAAGACCAGCTCCGGGCGCTGGGGCTCGCCACCGCCTACCAGCGGGTGCGCTCGCTGCCTCCGGCCCCGGCGGTCGCCGACTTCTGCACCCGCCACCGCCGGGTCTACCTGGTGGAACAGAACCGGGACGCCCAGATGTTCCACATCCTGCGCTCCGAGCTGGCCCCCGAGGCGGCTCTCAGCCTGAGCCCGATCCTCCACTCCGACGGCTACCCGCTGTTCGCGGCGGACGTCACCCGAGCCATCGCCAAGGCGGAGGGGCTGAGTGGACCGCTGGCGGAACGCCGCCTGGCCCTGAGCGGGAGCCGGAGCTGATGGCAACTGCGGTGCGGGTCAACTCCATCGGGCTCGGCCGGGAGGAATACAAGGGCCTGCCCACCACCCTCTGCGCGGGCTGTGGCCACAACTCGATCACCAACCACATCGTGAAGGCGCTCTACGAGAGCGGGGTGGATCCCTACTCATTGGCCAAGATGAGCGGGATAGGCTGCTCCTCCAAGGCGACCGCCTACTTCCTGGAACGCTCCCACGCCTTCAACGCCGTCCACGGGCGGATGCCCTCGGTCACCACCGGCGCGGCCCTGGCCAACCGCCAGCTCACCTTCCTCGGGATCTCGGGCGACGGCGACACCGCCAGCATCGGGCTGGGCCAGTTCGCCCACCTGGTCCGGCGCAACCTGGACTGTGCCTACGTGATCGAGGACAACGGCGTCTACGGCCTCACCAAGGGCCAGTTCTCCGCCACCGCCGACATCGGCTCGGTGCAGAAGCGCGGAGCGGTCAACGAGCTGGAGACCATCGACCTGGCCGCCCTGGCGATCCAGCTGGGGGCCACCTTCGTGGCCAGGAGCTTCTCCGGGGACGGGGCTCAGCTGGTGCCGCTACTGCGGGCCGCCCTGGCCCACCGCGGCACCGCGGTCCTGGACGTGGTCAGCCCCTGCGTCACCTTCAACGACCACGAGGGCTCGACCAAGAGCTACCAGTACGTCAAGGAGCACGACCTGGTGCTCCAGGAGATGGACTTCATCCCCCACCAGGAGGAGATCGCGGTCGAGTACCAAGAGGGCACCGCCATCGAGGTGACCATGCACGACGGGTCGCGGCTTTTGCTGCGCAAGCTGGGCCGGGAGCACGACCCCAGGGACCGCCTGCAGGCGCTGGCGGTGCTGGACCGCGGCCGCCAGGAGCACGAGATCGCGACCGGCCTGCTCTACGTCAATGAGGACTCGGTCGACTTCTGCACCCGGCAGCGGCTGCCGGAGGTACCCCTGCGGGACCTTGCCGAGGCCGAGCTCCGGCCCAGCCGCGAGAGCTTCGAAGAGCTGCTGCGATCCTGGTCCTGAGGGCGCGCGCCCGCTGAGCCGTTGGGCGGGCCCCCCGGGGCAGATGTGATCCGGCCGAGCGCCCAGGGGAGAGAACCCGGAGCCACGGCACGCTCTAAGCCCCAGTTCAGGTGCCTTGGGCCGGGTCAGGCTAGCCTCAGGGTAAGTCAGCCCCGGCTGCGCCACAGCCGGGACGCCATCTTGACCCTAGAGGAGAACAGCAGATGCGCAAGCTCTACATCAGGGGCCTGGCCGCTACGGCCGGAGCCCTGGCGGCGGTCGCCGGCGGGGCGGTGGCGGTAACCGCCGCCACCTCGGCCCCGTCCACCCCGTCGACCAGCTCGACCGCCCACGCCCACCACTGGCGCCCCGCCCGCCTGCACGGCGCGGTCGGAGTGGTGACCTCGGACACCGGCGGGGTCTTGCAAATCCTCCAGCCCGACAAGAACACGCTCACCATCAGCCTCACCCCCAACGCCAAGGCCTGGAAGTACCAGGGCGTCGGCCAGAAGCGAATCGAGGAGTCGGCCACCACGCTGCCGGTGGGGGAGGTGGTGGCGGTCCGCTACAACCCCAAGCAGTCGGTGCACAGGGTGCGCTTGGTGCTGGACCTGGGCATCAACGGCTCGGTGTCCGGCTGAGCCCCGCCTGATCCGTCCTCCCCTTGAGCCGGGGCTGCCGCAGCCCCGGCTCAATTTGCTTCATGGGACCAATGGGCCGCGACCCAGGCGACCGCACCCGGCCGGGCTGGCGCGCGAGGGTCGGCTTCGGACCCGGATCGGCCGAGGCGCCTGAGCCGCAACTCGCGTTTGACGTCCGGGGCGTCTGACGTCCCTGAAAGCCCCTCAGCTGGCCCAGCCCCGAGCCAGCCGTGGGGGTCCTGAGAGGACCGGGGAAGCGGCTGGAGAAAGTAGGTGCTCCGACCCAGATCCGACGTCCCACCGGCGGCCAAGGGTGCCGGGGGACGCTTGGGACCGGACTCAGGCGTACCTGGAGCCTTCCGGCAACGGTACCGGCGGGGTCGGCCCCACGTAGACCGCGGAGGGTCGAATCAGCCGGTTGTGCGCCGCCTGCTCGCAGATGGCGGCGGTCCAGCCCACCGTCCTGCTGCTGGCGAAGGTTGGGGTGAACATCTCGCGGGGAATCCCCGCCGTGTTCATGACCACTCCGGCGTAGAACTCCACGTTAGTGTAGAGGCGGCGGCCGGGCTTGAGCTCTCCCAGCACCCTGAGCGCGGTCTGCTCGACGTGCTCGGCGAACCGGGCCTGCTCCCCGCCGAGCTCCAGCGCCACCTCGCGCAGCAGGGTCGAGCGGGGATCATCGGTCTTGTAGACCCGATGCCCGAAGCCCATCAACCGGTCGCCCGACTCGACCTTCTGGCGGAGGTAGTCGTAGGCGCGCTCCTCGGTGCCGATCTCGTCCAGGGTCTGGAGCGCCCGCGAGGGCGCGCCTCCGTGCAGGGGCCCGGACAGCGCTCCGATCGCGCCCACCAAGGCCGCGCCCATGTCCGCCCCGGTCGAGGTGATCACCCGGGCAGTGAAGGTTGAGGCGTTGAAGCCATGGTCCATGGTCAAGATCAGATACTTCTCAACCGCCCGCGCCTGGAGAGGGTCGGGCCGGCGCCCCGTCAGCATCTGGAGATAGGCCGCGGCGTAGCCGAGGTCGGGGTCGGGCACGACCAGAGGCTCGCCCCGGTGAGCGCGGTACAGCCCGGTCACCAGCACCGGGGCCAGGGCGGTCATCCGCAGCGCCTGCTGGCGCACGTCCTCGGCGGAGATGTCCATGACCGGCTGCAGGCCGAGAACGCCGGCGGTCAGAGAGACCGCGGTGCGCAGGGCGGTCAGGGGCACGAAGGGCTCGCCCGCGGCCAGCTCCGGCAGCAGCCTCGCGACCTGCTCCGGGAGGGAGCGCATCGCGCCGGTGCGCTGGCGGAAGGCCGCCACCTGTCCGGCATCGGGGAGGAAGCCCTCACTGAGCAGATGCCACACCTGCTCGAAGGAGAGCCGGCGGGCCAGCTCGGCGGCGTTGTGGCCTCGGTAGTGGAAGAACCCCTCCTCGCCCCGGACGTCGCCGATGGTGGTCTCAGCCACGGCCACCCCCTCCAGCCCGGGGGCCGCCATCGCCACCTGCGGAGGGGCGGCGCCGCCAACCTGAGTCAAGCGCCCGCTCCCCGCCGCCGCAGACGCTTCACTTGTGGCTGCCCGCCGCCGTGGGGCCGCCTTGTTGGTCGGAGGCGGCCTCGCTCCTGGCGGCGTTGCGGAAGAGGATGACCCAGCCGACCAGGGAGCCACCGGCCACCAGCACGATGGCGGCCAGGGGAAGGAGCACCTGGATTCCTGTGGTCATTTTGAGTTCCTCATAGTGCAGGCCTTATTCTAGGTCACCTGCCCCATTAGCCGATCTCCCCACCGGCGGCCCTGGGCCGCCCCTTTCCCTGGGACGGCCCGCGCTCTCGCGCGGGGCCGCGATCGCCCACCTCGGGCCCACAGAAGGTTTTCCCTTGAATTCCCCTGCCATCGACCCCCGCCGGGCGCGCCTGGCCCTTTACGGCCTGGTCGGCGCCAGCTTCGCGGACGCCCTGGGGGCGACCATGATCCTGCCCGTACTGCCCCTGTTCCTGCGCCACGGGGGGGCGTCCTACGCCGAGGTCGGGCTGGTCACGGCCGCCTTCTGGGCGGCCGGCCTGGTGGTCGGTTATCCCATCGGCCGGATCTCAGACCGGGTCGGCCGCAAGCGGCTCATCGTGGCCAGCCAGGTGGTCTATGCGCTCGCCACCGCCGCCTTCGCTTTCTCCCCCTCACCGATCTGGTTCGTGGTCCTGCGCGCGTTCCAAGGGGGCGCCGCCGGAGCCGCCAATGTGCTCGCGATGGCAACGGTGGCGGACGTGGTGCCGCATGAGCGGCGCGGCCGCGCCTACGGCTCCCTGACCGGGGCCAACATGACCGGGACCATCGTCGGCCCCCTGATCGGGGCGACCCTGTTCGCGATCTCGGTCGGCCTCACCTTCGTGGCCTCGGCGCTGGTGGCGCTGGTGGTGGGCGGGATCCTGGCCCTCACCCTGCCGCGCCGGCGGGCGGCGGCGTCCCACCACGAGTCCGTTCACAAAGGGGTGGCGATCTGGCACAGCCGGGCGGTGCTGGGAATCCTGGTGGCCTCCACCGCGCTGGGTCTGCTGATCGGGATGTACGACACCCTGTGGAGCCTGCTGATGCACGCCCGCCATGCCACCGACTTCGAGATCGGGCTCTCCTTCACCCTCTTCGCCATCCCCTTCGCGGTCGGCTCCTGGCCGGCGGGCTGGCTGGCGGACCGAGTCGACAACCGCTGGCTGATCGGCGTCAGCGTGGCGGCCGCCGCCGGCTTCGCCGCCGCCTATCCCTACGTGCTGTCTCCCTTCTGGCTGATTGGACTGGGAGTGTTCGAGGGCATCTTCACGGTCACCGGCGCCCCGGCCCGGTTGGCGATGCTCTCGCGCGAGGTCCGGCCAGAGCAGATGGGTCGGGTGCAGGGGATTTACGGCTCGGTCCAGGTGGGAGCCTCGGCCCTGGCGGCGATCGTGGCGGGGGCCCTCTTCGGGATCTCCATACCGCTGCCGTTCGTGGTCACGGCGGCCGCCATGATGGTGGGAGCGGCCAGCCTGGTCTGGCTCTGGCACGGGGTCAACGGCAAGCCTGCGCGGCGGCCCCCGGCTCAGACGCCTGCCGCCTGATCCGCTCGCGGGTCCGGCTCTTGGGCCACGGCGTCGTGGTGCCCATCACGGCTCTGGAACGTCGTCAGATCTTCGGATGGACCCTCGGTCAGAACCTCGAGGTGCTCGCCTGCGCCCACATCGGTCACGTCGAGCTTCGGGCTGCGATCGCCGCAGCTGCGCTAGCAGGACGCCTCCCGGGCGCCTCATTGACGAGGGCCAGGCGACGGCTGGAACGGGTGTGGGCAGCGACCTCCCCGATCATCGTGGACATGGCGGTCGCAAAGCGGGCCGGCGTCCTGGCCGAGAGCCGCTGCCTCCCCGGCTACGCGGCGGTGCATCTCACGGGTCTGCAGCGTCTGGGGCCCCCGCGCCGGGTGGATCGTGTCGCGTGCTGGGATGACGAGCTGGGTCGCGCCGCCTCTGCTGAGAGCTACGCGCCGTTCCCAGTGTAGGGCCGCGAACTGAGAGGGCTCTCCCCCTCCACGCTGGTAGCTGCCCCGGGCTCGGTGTCGCCGATGGGCGCCTCAGTTCGCGCGCGCTTCGAACCTTCTGCACGAGGGGGAAAGATGTTGGCCATGGAGCCGGCCCCGGGGCATTTCGAACAGGCAACAGCTCCCGCTTGGGCCGACGTCTAAGCCATCGCATGAGGCCGTCGCCGTTTCGGCTCTTGCGCCACTCCGGTGGCCGCCCCCACGCCCTGGGAACTTGGCGGGGCCATCACACCCGGCAGCCGGGCGGTCGATTACGGAGACGGACGCCGTCTACCGACGCGCCCTGCCCGATCGGCCGGAGGACCGACTGACCCTAGCCACCACCGAGGCGACGGCTTCGTCCACCATGTGTGAAAGCGGCGGCCAGGGGAACGTCGGACGACTGTCGCGAAGACTGACGATGCCGTGCAACGTGGCCCAAAGTTGGATCACCGCCGCATCCGGCGAGAGCGCACCCTCCGGATCGACCGCGCTGGCCGCCATCGCCTCGTTCAGCAGCAGGATCACGGGTGCTCCAGGGAGTTTGGTGGGGTCCCAGTCCTCGTGGACTCTCCCTCGGACGCTCATCATCAGCCGGTACTGCGCCGGATGCTCGACGGCGAAGGTCACGTAGGCGTGGCACATGGCCCGGAGCGCTGCCACCCCGGGAGCCACGGCGGACGTCGCGGCATCGAGGGCGGAGCTCAGCTCGGCGAACTCGGCCGAGTAGACCGCGAACAGCAGCTCGTCAAGCGTCGCGAATTGGAGGTAGAACGCCTGGGGCGTCACGCCCACTGCGCGGGTCACCTTGCGAATGCTGACGTCGGACTCAGACTCCGCGTTGGCGAGCAGTTCGCGCGCAGCGGCGATCAGGTCCTCGCGAAGACGGTTGCCCTCACCGCGGCGGTTGCGAACTCTCACCATCGGAGCTGGAGCAGGTTTGCGAGCCACGGGAGCCCCCTGTTGCATAACTAGACTATTGTCTATATACTAGCGTCTACTCAAGAGGAGGTGCCCCATGGTCCGAACGAGCGTAACCCGCGTCACCCACAGCTGTCATCTGATCGAGATCGGGGGGCGCACGTTCCTCACCGATCCCTGGTTCAGCCAGAAGCCCGCCTACCATCCGGGCGAGCCCATCGCCTTCACCGTGCCTGAGTTACCTCATCTCGACGGAGTGCTCATCACCCACCACCACTACGACCACTGCGACCTCGCCGCGTTCTCGGCCTATGCGGACCACAAAGTCCCGCTCGTCGTGGCTGGGCCGGTCGAGGCCAGGGCGAGAAAGCGCGGCTTCGACAACGTCAAGGCGCTCGCGCCGTGGGAGCAGGTCGAGATCGGCGGCGTGACGGTCACGGCCGCGCCGGGCAAGCACGGAGTCTACGAGGTCACCTTTGTCATCCAGGGCGGTGGAGACACCGTCTACTTCGCCGGGGACAGCATGGTCATTCCTGAGCTGTACGAGTTGCCTGAGCGCTTCGGCCACATCGATCTCGCCCTGCTCCCGACAAACGGCCTCCGGATTCGCCCCCAACTGAACCAGCAGGTGGTCATGAACGCAGCCGACGCGGCACAGCTGACAAGCGCCCTCAAGCCCGACCTCGCCGTCCCGCACCACTACGCGTTCACCGGCGGCTGGTTCGCCGACCACTTCATCGCTAGGGGGGACCGGGATCCTCAGCACTTCGCCGAGGCGTCGAAGCTCATTGCCCCCGGGACGACCGTGCGCATCGTCGCGCCCGGCCAGGCGGTCGTGCTCTGACCTGGTGCAGTGTCACGGTTTCAAATGCTGATTGACTGAAGAGCCACCCCTCCCCTCCGGACCTTCACCAGGATCTCCTCGGCGGTGGCGGTCCACACGAAGGCGCGGGGACTGTCACTGTTGGCGTTGAGGTGGGCCTCGCTGGCGGCGATCAGGTTGGGAACCGAGTGGAAGACGCCGCGCCGGATGGCCTTGTCGTCCAAATCCCGGAACCATCGCTCCACCAGATTGAGCCAAGAGTTTGAGGTGGGAATGAAATGCAAGCGGAAGCGAGGGTGCTTGCTGAGCCACAGCTCAACTTGGTCGTGCTTGTGGGTGGCGTAGTTGTCAAGGATCATGTGGATATGTAGCCCCCTGGGGACCTCCCGGTCGACCCGGCGAAGAAACCGCAGGAACTCGGTGTGGCGATGGCGAGGAAGCCACTCGCCGGTCACCTTGCCGTCCAGGACGTTGAGCGCCGCGAACAGAGTGGTGGTGCCGCTGCGCTTGTAGTCGTGGGCCATGGTGCCGGCCCGCCCCTTCTTGATCGGCAGCCCGGGCTGAGTACGGTCCAAAGCTTGGATCTGGCTCTTCTCATCCATGCACAGCAGCACCGCCTTGTCAGGCGGGTTCGGGTAGAGCCCCACCACGTCGATGAGCTTTTCCTCGAAGTGCGGATCGTTCGACAGCTTGGACGTCTTCACCAGGTGTGGCTTCAAGCCCCGCGCCGACCAGATCCGCTGTACGGTGGTCGAACTGACTTCCTGCGCTTGGGCCATGGTTGGGCAGCTCCAGTGGGCCTTCCCAGGAGGGGTTTCATGGAGCGTGGCCTCAACGATCGCATCTACCTTCGCCGCTGGAATCGACGGCTTGCGCCCGCGGCCCTTGCGCACCTCGCCAAACTTCGCCAGCCCTTCTTCGGTAAAGCGCTCCCGCCAGGCCATCACGCTAGTCGGAGACACGTCTATCGCTTCCGCTATCGCAGTATTGGCCAGGCCCTCAGCAGCCAGCAGCAACGCCTTCGCACGGATCACCTGCCGATGCGGTGTCGTCCGGGACTGAGCCAGCCTCCGCAGCACCTTCTCTTGGCCACTGGTCAACGTCAAGGCAGTTGTGGCGGGCCTCGTTCGCCCAGTCCGTCACAACCTCAGCTATTTACAACACACTAGTGCCCAGGAGGATTCGGCGCCTGCGCATCCGTAGCCTCGCCCGCTGGCGACGGCCGCCCGCTCCCAGCGAACACCTTGCGGTAGAGGTCCTCCCCGTAGGCGGTCGGCAGCGGGTCGCCGGGCTTGATCTGGAAGCTCCGCTGGCCGTCCGCCCGCCGCTCCGCCCGCAGCGCCAACACATCGGCCCGCCCGGCCTCCAACAGGCTGTCCGCCAGGTCGTAAAAGTGGGTCACGAAGAAGACCCTGATGTCCGCCTCCAGCAGGGCCTTGACGATCTGGCGGGCGATCTCGGATCCCTCGCGCTCGTTGGTGGCGGAGAAGGACTCGTTGAAGAGGATCAGGCTGCGGGGTCTGACCTGGTCCGCGATCTCCCCCATCCGGCGCAGGTCCTCATCCAGCCGGCCCCCGGTCATGGTCTGGTCCTCCTCCCGCAGGAAGTGGGTGAAGAGGGCCGTGGCCAGGTCGCCGCGAAAGGCCCGGGCCGCCACGAACATGCCCGCCTGGAGCATCAGCTGGGCCAGCCCGATGCTGCGCAGGAAGGTGGACTTGCCCCCGGAGTTGGCACCTGTGATCAGGACCAGCGACTTGCCGTCGGCCGCGCCATCGTTTCCCACCACCTGGCCGGGCTCAAGGCGAAGGGCCAGGCAGGGGTCGTAGAGGCCGCTGTAGGAGAGCGCCCCGGCTGGGCCCCCACTCGCCACCGTTGGGATCACCACCGGTTGCCCCTGCTCCTGGAGCCGGGCGTGCAGATTCAGGCAGCCGACGTAGAAGCCGAGCTCCAGGCGCAGCTGGGTGAAGAAGCTCAGGATGTGGTCGGTCGACTGGGTGAGGGCGTTGGCGACCTGGTTGATCCCGCGGTCGGTCAGCTCCGAAAGGGCCCGGGCCCCGGCCTCGTCCCGGGCCGGGATCGAGAACGAATATGCGGAGCGCTCGCCGATCCCGATCCGCTCGCGCCAGCCTTGCCGGCTGCTTCCGGAGGCGCGCAGGACGTAGTCGATCCCCCGGTTGCCCTCTCCGAGCCGGGCGCTGATCAGCATCTTCTCCGGCGCCCCGAGCCGGCGCAGGTGCTGGTCGGCGGCCGCGAAGAACCCGTCGTCGAGCTCTCGGGACAGCATCTGGAAGAAGGTGGCCAGCCCTGGGGACTCGAAGTCGGCGCCCGGCCCGTCGGCGATCTCGCGGAGGCGCTTGAGCAGGCCCAGGAAGAGCCCGAGGACCTCGATCGCTCGGTGCAGGAGTCCAGACGGCGTGGCCCTGATGAAGCCCCAGATCCTGCGCTCCCCCTCGACCGCCGCCACCGCGATGGCATAGACCTCGGCGGCCACCTCCGGATTAGCCATGAGATCGCCGAGCACCTGCTGGCGGTGGCGGATGGTGACCAGGTCGGGAAGGCTGGCCAGCACCGCCACCCGGGCCACCTCTAGGAGGAACTTGTCCCCCTGGGCCATGGCCTCCCAGAGCGTGGCCAGGTCGAGGTCCTCGGTCAGCTCCTGGTGGTTCAGGGGCAGGGCGGAACCGGGGTCGAAGTCCTCCTCCGGCCCCATCAGGTGTACCTTCAGGGGGAGATCCTCCGGCGCAGGCTGTCATAGCTGAGGCCGTAGCGCTCGGCGATGGCGATGGCGTAGGCGAGGCCGTTCGCCGGCTGCCGGACCACCTTGTAGGTCCGCTCCGCCGGGTTCTCCGCGACCACCTGGCTGACCAGGCTGACGATGGACGGGCCCAGCGCGGCGAGCTCGTCCACGAAGGAGACGTATACGCACAGGGCGTCGCTGCGAACGATCTGCTCCAGCACCCGCGTGCCCAGCAGGCGGGCGTCGCTGAGCGTGGTCGAGGAGAAGATCTCGTTGATGACGATGAGGCTGTCCCCGGTCGCCAGGTCCAGCACCTCCCGGATCCGCACCAGGTCGTCCTCGAGCTTGCCACGAAGGTCGGCGAAGTCCTCCTGGCGCTCGAAGTGGGTGAACAGCTGGTCGATCAGGAACAGCCGGGAGCTGCTCCCCGGCACGGGCAGGCCGAGAAGGGCTAGGTGGTGGAGCTGGCCGAAGGTGCGGGCGAACGTGGTCTTGCCGCCATGGTTTGGCCCCGTGACGAGCAGGACGCGCTCCCCGGCCTCGAGATGGAAGTCGTTGACCACGACCGGCGCCCCCGTGGCGACCAGCTTGTCCGCGAGGGCCAGGTCGAAGGTCTCGCGGGCGAAGACCTCCTTGGCCTCCCGGGAGACCTCCGGATACGAGAACCGCAGCCCGACTGCGGTGAACCGGGCCATGTGCTCCAGATAGGCGAGGTAGAACTGCGCCTCCCGGTCGAACCTGGCGATAGTCGGGGCCAGGAAGTCGTGGTGGCCGGTGCAGAAGGCGTCCAGCTTGGCGAAGCTCTCCGGGTGCAGCTTCACCACCAGATCGAGGATGGCGGCCTCGACATGGTTCATCTCCGGCCAGCTGGGGAAGCCCACCCGGTGGTCCTTGGCACCTCGCTGCTTGAACTTCTCGAAGGTTGCGAGTACGTCCTCACTGTAGTCGGGCTCCCCCAGGTACTTGCTCACCGTCACCCGAAGGCCCTGGATCTGGAGGCAGTAGCCGATCGCGACGAGCGCCGCGCGGGCAACCCTGGCCTCAGCTGCGAGGGCGGTGAACTGGGGCGAGGCGACATAGTCGGCCAGGTAGTCGCGAAAGCTCCGCATCCCCCGGGACGTCAGCTCCAGCGTGGCCAGATCGCCGCTGAGCGCCGAGACGGCCGCGGCATAGGTCTCGACGGCGCCCAGGAACCAGCCCTGCTGCTGGCGCCGGTAGCGGAGCTTGCCCGCCTGTACGAGCTGGGCGCGCACCTCTCGCATCCGCTCGGCGAAGGCGGCCAGGTGCCCGGCCAGGGCGGCTCCCTGAAGGTCGCGAAGTACATCCTGCCGGTACAAGATGGCGCCGGGGTCCTGGAGATGGTCGTGGAAGAGAGGTACCAGGTCGTACTCCTCGCGACCCGCGGTGACCGACGCGACGATCTGATCCAGGTTCAGATCGCGGAAGTGGGCGGGTGCCGGGCTCGGCTGGTCACCGGCCCCTTCGTAGAGGATGCTGCGAAAAGTCGGCGCTGGCCCGGAGCCCGTCATTCCCGGCGCCACCGAGACCGCTCCTCGGGGAGAAGCCGCCCATGTCGCCCGGCCAAAGGCGCCTGGACTGGCGTCACTGGCCGCCCCACGCCATGCAGATCGCCCGCGTCGACGGCCTCGGGACCCGTGGACTGTTCATCCGGTGGGCCGGTGCTCGGTCGTCGAGCGGCAACCGTTGATCGGCTGGCTCGACGGCGCCCCCCATCGGCTATTCCACCAGTGGCCCACCCAGCCGGTGGTGACCAGCGGCGGCTCCCCGCCCGGCCCAGGGCCCCCGGCGCAACCGGAGCGCCGAACCGGTGGGCGTCGAACCTCTCTCGACCGCCGGCCGGGGGAACCGCCATCCGGCTGTTTCCTGAAGACCGGATCAGATCCAAGGGCTGAGCCGCTCTGCTCGTGGCGATCTCCTGGCAAGGCGCGAACGCGGTTGACAGGAGCTATCAGCCAAGGTGGCGGTTATCGGCGGACTCCATCGCCTGAGGCCACTATACGGCGGTACGGCAGCGCGCTGATTCCTGGTCGCTCTGGCCCGACGCGGTGCCCCCAAGACCGAGGCGCCCACTGTGGCAACCGGGAGAAACCCGGCTGCGGCGGCCCGGACGATCCCGGCGCCAGGCGGGGCATTCCCTGGGCTGCTGCGCGGCCAGGCACAAGGTCCGCTGACCCGGCGTTGCCCGCGAAGCCACGGTGGTGCGGAACCGAGGCCGCCCGTGTCAGTACGGCGCCTGCAGGTCCGCGAACATGGGGAAGTGCCGGATGTTGCGGGTAAGCAGCCGCGAGCCGGTGCCAATGGCGGTGGCCGCAATGGCGAGGTCAGCCCCGTCGATGGTGTGATGGCTTGGGAGCCAACGCCGGCCCAGAGCGCCGGCCGCCTCCGCGACCTTTGCGTCAACCGGGTGCCAAATCAGAGTCGATAGGAGAGACCGGGTTGCGGTCTCGTCCGCTGGGCGCATGCCGGCGAGCACCTCCATGCGAGTGATCTCACTGGCATGCAGGGCCTCGGCTGCCCGCTCTCGGAGGAGGAGGTCGGACGCGCCCGGGTGCCCTCGCAGGAAATCAATCAGCACCGAGGTGTCGACCAGAGCGGTCACGGGTCGGGTTGCTGCCATCGCGAGCCGGAGCGCCGCTGCTCGACCCACGCCGCTCCGTCCAGGTCCCGGCCCTGCCAGGCGCCGAAGGCTAGCCGCATCGCGGCGAGGTCGTCATCCGCGGAGCGGCCGGCACCATACACGGTCTCAACCGCCTCCCGGATCAGGGCTGATAGGGACCTGCCGGTTCGCGACGCGACCTCGTCCAGAACTCGCCGCTCGTCGCTGGTGAGCGAGATCTGAGTGCGCATCATGATGTAAGGTTACATCAGACTTGCCCGGTCTCGTGCGCCCGTCGTCGGGCAGCGCCTCCAGCTCCTTTCAGGTCCTCGGTGGCAGTGGGCGCGGCCAACCAGCGCCGCGCGCGCCCCTTTTTCCGGTTCTCGTTTCCCGCCCGCGGATCTATGGCCGGTCGAGTGCCCGCAGGCCAGCTTCCCGCCGTGCTGTCCGCCCGCTACCGAGCTGTTCCGCCGCGCAGTTCGGATGCCACCCGCTCCGCGCCACGCATGGCTTGAAGCAGGTTGGCGGACCCCAGCCGACGGAGCTCAGGGTCGGACCATCCCCGCTCCCGGAGGGCGGCCATCAGGTTGGGATAGCAGGAGACGTCCTCCAGCCCAACTGGGAAGTCACGGCTGCCGTCGAAGTCGCCGCCCAACCCGATGTGCTCGATGCCCGCCAACTCCCGGGCATGTTCGACGTGGTCGGCCACCTGGGCCACGGTCGCCAGCGGCCGGGGATGGGCCCTCTCCCACTCGGCGGCGATTGCCTCCGCCTGGGGTCCGTCACCATCCTCGTTCGCCTGCTGTCGCTTCAGCTCCGCGCGTAGCTGCAGCTGCCAGTCCGCGCACTCCGGCGAGATGAACGCCGGCACGAAGGTGATCATGACCACCCCGCCGTTGCCGCGGAGAGACGAGAGGATGTCGTCAGGCACGTCTCGACGGTGGTCGCATAGGGCCCGGCAGGAGGAGTGGCTGAAGACGACCGGAGCCCGACTCACCCGGAGCGCGGCCCTGGCGGTCTCCGCCGAGACATGGCTGAGGTCCACCAGCATTCCCAGCCGGTTCATCTCGTGGACCACGGTCTCGCCGAAGGGAGATAGGCCGCCCACTGCGGGCTCGTCGGTGGCGGAGTCGGCCCAGGGGACGTTGCGGTTGTGGGTCAGGGTCAGATAGCGGACACCCAGCCGATAGAACATCCGCAGCACAGGCAGCGACTCGGCGATGGAATGGCCTCCTTCGGCGCCCATGAAGGATGCGATCCTGCCCTCCGACATGGCCGCCTCCGCCTCCTTTGCGGTGCCCGCGAGCCGCAGAGTCGCGGGGTAAGTCTCCACCAACCGATGAATGAAGGCGATCTGCTCCAGGGTGGCCCTGACGGCGGCATCCGCCTCCAGGTCGGCGGGCACGTAGACCGACCAGAACTGCCCTCCCACCCCCCCTTGGCGCAGTCGCGGCAGGTCGGTGTTGAGCCGGGGTTGAGGCCGGGAGACGTCGAGCGCATGGAGGTCGTAGCCGGCCATTTGGCGATGTGCCCAGGCCAGGTCGTTGTGGCCGTCGATAACCGCAATCTGCTCCATGCCGGCTCTCCCCACCAACTTCGATCCCACCTGCCGCGCATACCCAAAGGTGTCGTTCGCACCTTCCGGGTGTGCCCGGGTCGGGCCGGTGCGTAGACCCATTGTCGGGGCATGTGGTCCCACCCTGGCTTCGAGCAGGTGACCTCCGAGCCTCGGGACGTCCGGTCATCCTCGGCGGTGACGGGGTGATGCCCTTGGCTCGAACCGCCTTCGTCTCCCGACCGGGCGTCCTGTGTCCACCCAGCGCGAGGTCGACTGTCCGCGGACCTGGGGACCGGCTGTCCCCCTATCGAGACTTCGTAAGCCCGCTGACTGGGTGCCCCTCCCAGTTCAGGTTGGGGCGACCACCACCACCCCGCGGAGTTGGGCGGCTCGCGCCAGACGCTCGTCGTAAGTGACCACACCATCAAGTTCGTCGCCCAACTCCAACGCGGCCGCCGGGTGCAGAGCGTCGAGGCTCGCGAGGCCATCTGGGTCCGGTTCGGCCGCCCTCTCGAAGGTGGCCGGAGGAAGTGTGAGCAGAGTTATTGAATCGAGAACGGCCCGGGCACGTTGCATCTGCTCGGGGGCCGACCGCCGAATGACTCGCAAAAGCTCGGTGCGCAGGAGGTCACTCGAAACCAACTGCCCATCGTGGGCCTGGAGCCAAACGGTCATTGCCAATGACTCTGCCTCCAACACGACCAGCTTCACCGCGGCTGAGGTGTCGAGGTGGAAGGCCATCAGTACCGTTCCTCCTCCCTCATCTGAGCCAGCGTCTCGGACGCCGACCCCGGCGACCGGGGTTGCTCGGGGGGGGCGCCAAGCCCAGTGAGCGAGCACTTGGCTGGGCGAGCCCGACCAGCGGAGATCAGACCGGCCAACCTTCCGGCCGGCATGGGGACCATCTGAGCCACAGGTCGCCCACGGTCGGTGATGGTCACCGCATCCCCGGCCACGACCTGGGCGACGACCGCAGAGGCATTCTGTTTCAAGGCGCGCACACCGACGGTCTTCATGTTCTACATGGTGGCACATGGTTGCTGACAGGGCGGCCGGCCACGGCCAGATACCGGCTTCAGACTCCAGCGTGGCCGATCCCAGTCTGAGTGCCAACGCTCCTGCTACGAGCCACCGGCGCGGGACGTGGTGTCCGAGACGCTCCACGGGCTCGGAATTGGCCAGCCTGGTGGTGCCGCCCTCATCGGCGAAGCTGGTGCCGACGACAAAAGAGAAGGGGCCCGGCGCGAACGCCGGGCCCCTCTTAAGACGCCGAAGGTCAGGCGACCGGCAGGATCGTGCGCTTGAAGTTGGCGTTGAGCACGATCGCGAACGAGGTGTAGGCCGCCGCCAGCGCGGTCAGGATGCCGATGTAGCCGCCGAGCTTGGTCAAGGTCGAGCCGCCGGTCCCTGCCCAGGTCCCAAAGGCAAGCAGGATGAAGGTCACGGCCAGCAGGATGAACACCACCCAGAGCGCCCGCGGCCCGCCCAGCGAGGCGACGAACATGTAGAGCGTGAAGATGCCCCAGCAGAAGAGGTAGAGGCCCACGATCGGGCCGATCGTGGAGGGCGCTGTCTTGGCCAGGAAGACGTCGACCAGCAGGTAGTAGCTCCACCAGAATGCACCGTACGCGGTGAACGCCGTGGCGCCGAATGTGTTGCCGCGCTTGAACTCCCACATGCCGGCCAGGATCTGGCCCAGACCGCCGAAGGCGGCTGCCATCGGCAGCACCGCCGCGGTGGCGCCGGCCGCGATGATCCCGGCGTTGATGCAGGACAGCATCATGGTGGTCATGCCGAAGGCGATCAGCCCTAGGGGCGCCGGATCTGCGATCAGGGACGCCGCCGCGGGCGGTCCCGCCGGCAGCGCGCCGGCAGCGGCTTGGGAGGGCTGAGGTGGGGGCGAATAGTTAGCAGCCATAACTTGACTTGCAAGCCTCCTTGAAATTTGGATGAATGACTTCGATCAGGGCAACTCCGAGTGCTATTGCTCCTTTCCCTCCTCTACAACTGCCCGCGACCGCAGCTCCTCCACCACTCCCGGATCGGCCAGGGTGGTGGTGTCGCCCAGGGTCCGGTGCTCGGCCACATCGCGCAGCAGACGGCGCATGATCTTTCCAGAGCGCGTCTTGGGCAGTTCCGGGGTGAAGACGATGTTGGCGGGAGCCGCGATCTTGCCGATCTTCATCGACACGTGGTTGCGCAGCTCCGTCAGCAGCTCCACCGATGGCTGGTGGGTTCCCTTGAGGGTCACGTAGGCGACAATCGCCTGGCCGGTCTGGGCGTCGTTGCGGCCGCAGACCGCGGCCTCGGCCACGGCCGGATGGTCGACCAGCGCCGACTCCACCTCGATGGTCGAGATGCGGTGCGCGGAGATGTTCATGACGTCGTCGATCCGGCCCATCAGCCAGAAGTCGCCGTCCTCGTCCTTGCGGGCACCGTCGCCCACGAAGTAGACGTCCTTGTAGCGCGACCAGTAGGTCTGCTGGTAGCGCTCCGGGTCCTTGTAGACGCCCCGCAGCATCGCCGGCCAGGGCTTGCGGATGACCAGGTTGCCGCCCTGTCCGGGGGGCACCTCGTGGCCCTGCTCGTCGTAGACCGCGGCATCGATGGTTGGGAACGGCTTGGTGGCCGAACCCGGCTTGAGGGTGGTGACCCCCGGCAGCGGGGTGATCAGAATCATCCCGGTCTCGGTCTGCCACCAGGTGTCGACCACCGGGGTCTTGCCCAGCCCGATGTGCTCGCGGTACCACATCCAGGCCTCGGGGTTGATCGGCTCCCCGACCGTTCCCAAAAGGCGCAGGCTGCTGAGGTCGTGCTTCTGGGCGAACTGGGGCCCCCACTTCATGTGGGTGCGGATGGTGGTGGGGGCCGTGTAGAGGATGTCCACCTTGTAGCGCTCGATGATCTCCCACCAGCGCTCCTCGTTGGGATGGTTGGGAACGCCCTCGTAGATCACTCCGGTGGTCCCGTTGCAGAGCGGCCCGTAGACGATGTAGCTGTGCCCGGTCACCCAGCCGATGTCGGCGGCGCACCAGTAGACCGAGTCAGGCTTGACGTCGAAGATGTAGTGGTGGGTGGTCGCCACGCCGACCAGGTAGCCGGCGGTGGTGTGCACGATCCCCTTGGGCTTGGCGGTGGTGCCGCTGGTGTAGAGCAGGTAGAGCAGGTCCTCTGAGTCCATCGGCTCGCAGGGGCAGGTGGCGGCGTCCTGGCTGAGCCCGTCCAGGAGCTCGTCGGCGTAGATGTCGCGGCCCGCCTTCATGTCCACCGCGCCCCCGGTGCGACGCACCACGACACAGTTGCGCACGGTCGGCGAGAGCTCCATGGCGGCGTCGCAGTTGGCCTTGAGGGGCACCTTGTTGCCCTTGCGCCAACCCTCGTCCTGGGTGATCAGGATCTCGGCGCCCATGTCATTGAGGCGGCCCGCGACCGCCTCCGCCGAGAAGCCTCCGAACACGATGGTGTGGGGGGCGCCCAGCCTGGTGCAGGCCAGCATCGCGATCGGCAGCTCGGGGCACATACCCATGTAGATGCCCACCGCGGTGCCCTTCTTGACCCCCAGCTTCTTCAGGCCGTTGGCGAACTGGACCACCTCGCGCTGGAGGTCGGAGAAGGTGATGGTGCGCCGCTCGTCGACCGGCTCGCCCTCCCAGTAGAAGGCGACCTTGTCACCCCGGCCGGCCTCCACATGGCGGTCGACGCAGTTGTAGCAGACGTTGAGCTGGCCGCCCAGGTACCACTTGGAATAGGGCGGCTCCCACTCCAGGAGCTTGTCGAAGGGCTTGAACCAGCTGACCCGGTTCCTCCCCTCGGCCTCCCAGAACTCCTCCAGGCTCTTGTCGTAGATGTCGGCCTTGGCGTTGGCCTGGGCGGCGAACTCAGGGGACGGCGGAAAGGTCCGGCGCTCCTCCTGAAGTGCGTCAATCCGCTGTGCGTCTACTGTCATAGCACCCTCCTGACTTGGGATCGGATCCAATCCCGCACCGCTCACAAGTGCGGACCCACCGCGGCCTCCGGCCCGCCCCGGTGCAGGTTAGGTATCGGAGTGGCCGCCATAGTGAGGATTGCGCCGAGCGGCTCGGATTGGGGGATCTGCGGTCCAAGAACGGCCCGGTGCGGTCCCGCGGCTTGCGCCGGGAGCGGCTTCGAGCCGATGATTCCGCCCATGGCATGGCCACTCTGGATGGGTCTCGAGTTGGCGCTGACCGGCCTGGCGGCCGCCGTGATCTACCGCCGGGTGCGCCGCCGGCCGTTCGCCTTCAACACGGTGGAAGAGCGCGCCACCCTGCGCACCCTGGCCTTCGCCACCTCGGCGGTCTCCACCCTGCGCCAGGGCCTGACCACGCGGACCGCGCTCAAGGTGCTGCGCTCCCTGGTGCTGCAGTCGGGGGGGATGGCGGCCGCGATCTACGACAGCCGCAGCCTGCTGGGCTACCAAGCGGCTCCCAAGAGCGGCGCCGAGGTCCACGGCAAGCACATTGAGGAGGAGCTGGCGGCCGTCCAGGCCGCCCTGGGCTCGGGACGGACCCAGCTCCTGCGCCTGCACGCGGCGGAGCCCTGGCACAGCTGTCCCCTGCGCACCGCGGTGGTGGCCCCGCTCATCCTGGACGAACATCCGGTGGCCGCCCTGGTCACATACCACGGAGGCGAGCCCAGCCCGGCCCAGCTGCGGGTGACCAGCGACCTGGCCGAGCTGCTGGCGACCCAGCTCCGCCTGCAACGGGCCGACCAACAGCAGTCGGCGCTGGTGCGCTCGGAGCTGCGGGCACTGCGCGCCCAGATCTCACCTCACTTCATCTACAACACCCTAGCCACCATCGCCAGCTTCGTCCGCACCGACCCGGAGCGGGCCCGCGAGCTTCTCATCGAGTTCGCGGACTTCAGCCGCCGGGCCTTCTCCGGCCCCAGCTCGGAGTTCACCACGCTGGCCGACGAGCTGGTCTACGTGAACCAGTACCTGACCCTGGAGCAGGCCCGCTTCGGGGCCCGGTTGACGGTGCGCTACCACATCGAGCCCGAGGTGCTGAGCACCGTGGTGCCGACCCTTCTGGTCCAGCCCCTGGTCGAGAACGCCGTCAAGCACGGGATCGAGCAGCGCCAGGGCAACGGCGTCATCTCGATCGAGGCCAGCGACCAGGACGACGAGTGCCTGATCTCGGTCAGGGACGATGGCCAGGGCTTCGGCTCACCCCTGGACCTGGGCGAGCACCCGGGGGCGCTGGGCAACATCAATCGCCGCCTCAGCCACATCTTCGGGCCGGCTCACGGGCTTGAGATCGAGTCCAACCCAGGAGGCGGCACCGTGGTCAGGGTCAGGATTCCCAAGTACCGTCCGGGCGTGAAGGCCTCCTAGGTGACCGAGCCCCCGTTCCTGGCGGTCGTCGTCGACGACGAGCCCCCCGCCCGCGAGGAGCTCTGCTACCTGCTGCGGCAGTCGCCCCGGGTGGGTGAGGTGCTGGAGGCGGAGGATGCCAGCCGGGCCATGGACCTGCTGGCCCAGCGCCGAGCCGACGTCCTCTTCCTGGACATCCAGATGCCCGGGCTGGACGGTTTGCAGGTGGCCCAGCTGGTGGCGGAGATGCCCGAGCCACCCCCGGTGGTCTTCGTCACCGCCTTCGAGCAGCACGCGGTGGAGGCCTTCCACCTGGCCGCCTTCGACTACCTGCTCAAGCCGGTTCGCACTGACCGCCTCAACCTGACCCTGGAAAGGCTGGCGCTGGCGGCCCGGGTTGCCCGTGGCAAAGGCGCCGAGGCGGGCGAGGCGCCCCCCCTGGACGACCGCCTGGCGGTCACTCACCGGGGCCACATCGTGCTGCTGCCGGTGGCCGACATCCGGGTGGCCGAGGTCTCCGGCGAACGGGTGGCCCTGATCACCGCCGAGGGCCGCTACATGGCCCGGCTGCGGATCCAGGAGCTGGAGGAGCGGCTGGCGCGCCAGGGCTTCATGCGCGTTCACCGCCACTACCTGGTCAACCTCCGGCACGTGACCGCGGTGGAGAGCTTCGTCAACAACACCTACCTGCTGCGGCTGGCGGGAGTGAGCGAGCTGGCGGTCCCCGTCTCCCGCCGCCACGGACCTCAGCTGCGCTCGGCGCTGGGGCTCTGAGGCGCCAGTGGCCCAGCTCCCCGGCTCGGACCAATCGCCCCGGCTCCTGGAGTTCGAGGAGCAGACCGAGGTGGGGGGCCTCTACCTGCAGGCGCTGATGCGACGCCAGCTGCGTCTCAGCCTGACTTTGGCCCTCACCTTCGTGGCTTTCCTTGGCGTCCAGCCCCTGCTCTCCACCTTCTGGCCCCCCTGGACCGCCATCAAGCTGGCGGGAATCCCTTTGCCCTGGCTGGTGCTGGGGGTGGGCTCATACCCACTCCTGATCTGGCTGGGCAGCCTCTATGTGAGCCGCGCCGAGGAGGTGGACGAGGAGTTCACCGACCTCCTCCGCTGAGGGCCCCGGATTGAGCCCCTCCTCGGCCGCCGTCTTCGGCCTTTTGGCGATGGCGGCTCTCAGCCTGGCGGCCGGCCTCTTCGCCCGCCGCTTCGCGCACACCACCTCCGACTTCATGGTGGCGGCCCGGGCCATGTCGCCCCGGATCAACGCCGCCGCCATCAGCGGCGAGTACCTCAGCGCCGCCTCCTTCATGGGAATCGCCGGGCTGGTGATGCAGTACGGCTATGACGTGCTCTGGTACCCGGTCGGCTACGCGGCCGGCTACCTGCTGCTGCTGCTCTTCATCGCCGGGCCGCTCCGGCGCTTCGGCGCCTACACCATCCCCGACTTCGCCGAGGGGCGCTTCGACAGCCCCCGCTTCCGGCGGCTGGCGGTGGGCCTGGTGCTGGTGATCGGGTTCTTCTATGCCCTGCCCCAGGTGGAGGCGGCCGGGATCACGGTGGAGACCGCCTCGGGGCTCCCCTACTGGGTCGGGGTGGTGGTGGTCTCGGGGGTCGTGATCGCCAACGTCACCGCCGGGGGTATGCGCGGGATAACCCTGGTCCAGAGCCTTCAGTTCGCCGTCAAGGTGTTCGCCATCTCGCTGCCGGCCTTCCTGCTGCTGCTCCACTTCGGCGGACCAGCGACCCCCTTCGGGGGGGCGGGGCTGGCCCGGCTGCCCCACCAGACCACGTACCAGGTGACTGCGGGTGAGCTCTGGCAGCTCCCGGCGGCGACCGAGCTGCGGGTCAGCCAGCCCACCACCGTGGCCTGGCAGCGGGGCGGCCTGGTGCGCGCTCCGGGAGCTGTCAGCGCCGAGGTGGCGGCGCCCCCGTCGCGACCTCAAGCGCGGATCCGAGGGCGCCGGCTGGCGATCTTTGGCCGCGCCCTTCTTCCCAAGGGCACGGTCATCTGGCAGGGAGCGGCAGCGGTCACCCTAGGGGCGGGTACCGCCGCGCCCTACGGCAGCTCGACCCCGGTCAGCACCAACACCGCCTGGATGGGACCGTTCGGACCGCTGGCGGGCGGCAGCGGGCACTCCCTGCTCTTCACCTACTCCCTGATCATGGCGATCCTGCTGGGGACGATCGGGCTGCCTCACATCCTGGTGCGCTTCTACACCAACCCCGACGCCCGAGCCTCCCGCCGCACCGCCCTGGTGGTGCTGGTGATGCTGGGGGCCTTCTACATCTGGCCCCCCGTGTACGGCGCCCTGGGCCGGGCCCTCGATCCCTCCCTGTACGGATCCAACCTCACCGACTCGGTGGTGCTGGTGCTGCCGTCGCTGCTGGGGGGCTGGCTGGGCCAGCTACTGCTGGCGGTGGTCTCGGCGGGCGCCTTCGCGGCCTTCACCTCGACTCTGAGCGGCCTGCTGGTCTCGCTGGCGGGCGCCCTCGGCCATGATGTCTATGGTCGCTGGCTCCGCCCCGAGGCGGGACCGGTGGCGAGACGGCGGGCCTTCCAGCTGGCCGCGCTGCTGTCCGGGGTGGCGGCGGCCGGGTTGGGGTTGATGGTGGGCCAGTTCAACATCAGCGTGCTGGTGGGTTGGGCCTTCGCGATCGCGGCCAGCTCCTTCTTCCCTCTCCTGGTGCTCGGGATCTGGTGGCCGCGGCTGACCACCGCCGGGGCCGCCCTGGGGGTGGCCCTGGGCGGCAGCCTCGCCACCCTCGCCATCGTGACCACCATGGTGGCCACGGTCGCCCCCTCTCTGGAGCTCTTCCTGGCCCGGGAGTCGGCCCTGGCCGTGCTCCTGTCCCAGCCCGCCATCGTCACCGTGCCGGTGGCATTCCTGGCCATGGTGGCGCTCTCCTGGCTGCGCCCGAACCCCCCGGCCGGGGTCGCCGCCAAGATGGTCCAGCTGCACGCCCCGGAGCTGCTGGGCCTGCGTCGGGACTACATCCCCGAGTAGGTCAGTAGCCGCGTACGGGGTCGGCCAGGTTGCGCAGTGGCTGACCCTGGGCGAACCTCCTCAGCTGCTCCCCGAACAGCTCGCAGGTGCGCCGGGTGAAGTTGGCTGAGCTCCAGCTGACGTGGGGGGAGATGAAGACACCCGGCGCGTCCCAGAGCGGCGAGCCCGGGGGCAGAGGCTCCTCCTCGAAGGCGTCCAGGTAGGCCGCCTGCAGGGGACCCGAGCGCAGCCGGGAGAGCAGCGCCCGTTCGTCGATCAGGCCGCCCCTGGCGATGTTCACCAGGCAGCTCCCCTGGTTGAGCCGGGCCAGCAGCCGGTCGTCCACCACTCCTCTGGTCTCGGCGGTGAGGGGAGCCGCCAGCACCACCGCGTCGGCCCCCTGGCAGACCAGCTGGAAATCCTCCTGGGGATGGACGGACTGGACCAGTCCGTCGCCACCCAGATCGGGATGGCGACGCACCGCGACCACCCGGGCGCCGAAGGGCGCCAGCAGCCGCGCGGTCGCGGTCCCGATGGCTCCCAGCCCGAAGAGGACCACCCGCAGGTCCCCCAGCTCCCGCAGGGGTAGGGCCTCCCAGCTGTGCTGACCCTGGTGCGCCCAGAGCTCGGGGTAACGCTTGCAGTGCTGCAGCAGGCAGCCCACCACGAACTCGGCGATGGGGGTGGCCACCACCCCCACCGAGTTGGTGAGGATGACTCCGGGACGGCCCGCCAAGAGCTCGGCCATCTGGTCCAGCCCGGCGCTGACCGTGTGCACCCAGCGAACCTCGGGATGCGAGGCCAGCGCCTCCACGAAGGGGTCGGGGCTGACTCCCACCAAGCGCCCCGAGAAGAGCCGCCAGATGCAGTCCACCGTGCCGACCTCAGCTGAGGACTGCTCGGGCGGGATCACCACCAGCTCGACCTCGGGCCCGGCCAGGTGCTGGACCAGGTCCAGGTCCGGCTCCGGGTAGCGGCCCACCACCAGGCAGCGCACTCGGGCGGTTGCCGACGCCATCAGGCGGGCACCTCGAACTGGATGGCCCGGCGCTCGGCCGCCCAGGGCTCGATCAGCTCCCTGATGACCCAGAGGTGCCGGGGGTGGGCGGCGTAGGCCCGGTAGCCGGCGGCGTCATCGAAGTCGGCCACGATGCCGAAGTCCGAGTTGGTGGGATTGAGCCCGAGGTCCGGGCCCAGCTGGTAGCCGCGGACGGTCGGGATCTGGGCCGGCAGCGCCGCCAGCGCCTCGGAAACCGCGCTCACCGCCTCCTTGGGGCATCCCTCCCGCCAGCGGATCAGGACCAGGTGTCTCAGCACTACCTTCGCCTCCCTGTCACGACCGCACCCGAGCCAGATGCGGACCCACTTCGGCATTATGTCGGGATGGACCAGCTGCCCTCCCCCACGGTAACCCCACGGTGGCTCGGTCAGCACCTGGCTGATCCCGACCTGCGCGTCCTAGACGTGCGCTGGTCGCTGCCCGACGGAGCGGATGAGGATGCCTATCGCCGCGGGCACATACCAGGCGCTGTCTTCTGCAACCTCGACACCGAGCTGGCGGCGCAGCCGGGACCCGGGGGCCGCCACCCGCTCCCGGACCCGGGGGCCTTCTCAGCGGCGATGCGGGCCCACGGCATCTCGGGCGCCACCGCGGTCGTGGTCTACGACGAGGTGACCGGGGGAGCGGCGAGGGCCTGGTGGCTGCTGCGGGCGGGCGGCCATGAGGCGGTGTCGGTGCTGGACGGCGGGGTGGGCGGCTTCGTGGGCGCCGGCGGGGTTCTGGTGACCCAGGTCGAGCGGCCTGTGCCGGGGGACTTTCGGGCGACCGGGTTCTCCGGCTGGTTGGGCAAAGAGCAGATCGCAAGCGGCGAGGCGGAGGGCCGCCTGATCCTGGACGGCCGCGCCAGGGACCGTTTTCTGGGCACTCCCAACCCCCTTGACCCGAGGCCCGGGCACATGCCCCGGGCGCGCAGCCTGCCCTGGACCGAGCTCTATGCCCAGGGCCGGGTCAGGAGCCCCAGCGAGGTGCGCCAGCTGCTGGCAGCAAGCGGCTACCGGGGGCAGCCGCTGCTGGCCTACTGCGGGTCCGGAGTCACCTCCGCCGCCATGCTGCTGGCCTTCGCCGCCGCCGGGGTCGAGGACAGCCTGCTCTACCCCGGCTCCTGGAGCGAATGGGCCCAGGACCCGGCCCTCCCGGTCGAGCGCTGACCGGGAACGGTCAGCTGCCCCGCACCACCTTGTAGCTGGTCGCCTGGCGCAGCGGCCGCATCACGATCTGGTCCAGGTTGACGTGAGCCGGCCGGGTGACGGCGAAGGCGACCACGTCGGCCACGTCGTCGGCGGTGAGCGGCTGGAGCCCCGCGTAGACCGCCTCCGCGCGCGCCTGGTCACCCGCGAACCGGTTGCGGGAGAAGTCGGTCTCCACCATCCCCGGGCAGACCTCGGTGATGCGCACCGGCCGGCCCGCCAGCTCCAGGCGCAGGGTTTGGTTGATGGCGTGGACGCCGTGCTTGGCGGCGGTGTATCCGGCCCCGCCCTCGTAGACCTCGAAGGCGGCGGTGGAGGAGATGTTGACCACGTGGCCCCGCCCGGAGCGCTCCAGGGCCGGCAGCAGGGCCTTGGTCATGGCCATCAGCCCCAGCACGTTGACCTCCCACATCCACCGCCACTGGGCCGGGTCCGCCGCCGCCACCGGCTCCAGGCCGCGGGCGCCGCCGGCGTTGTTGACCAGCACCGCCGCCTCCTCGATCCCCTGGCAGAAGCGGTCCACGCTGGCCTGGTCGCTCACGTCCAGGAGCCGGGACTCGCCGCCGAGCTCGGCCGCCAGCGGCTCCAGGAGCTCCATCCGGCGGGCCCCCAGGAGGACCCGGAAGCCCTCCGCCGCCAACCGGCGCGCGATCGCCTCCCCAATCCCGGCACTGGCGCCGCTGATCACCGCCAGCGGCCGGTCGTCGTTCGCTGTCGCCATCTGCCCACCTCCTGGTTCCGCTCCCTTCATCGCCTCACCCTCCCTTTAACTATGGGTCGTCCGGGCGCCTCCTGGGGCCCGACCTGGAAGTGGGCGCTCGACCCTGGATAAGGGTGGCCAGGCGGGCTGGGTCCGCGCCCGCCACCTCGAACACCTTGGTGCGGGAGCGGGCGCCCGAGAGCAGCCGGATCGAGGCAGGGGGAACTGAGAGGGCGTCAGAGAGGGCGTCCTGGACAGCCCGGTTGGCGCGCCCGTCCAGCGCCGGCGCGGTCACCCAGACGCTCAGCACCGGCGGTTCGGCCGACCCGTGACGGCCGCCGACCTCGGCCCGGCTGGAGTTGGGATGCACGCGAACGGTGAGTCGCCCGGCGATGGGCTGCCGGGCCCCAGCGGCGCTCCGGGGCGCTGCCCGCAGGCGCCTCACCTGGGCTCGAAGCGGGCCGTGAAATGGCGCAGGGCGGGAGGCTCTTGAACCATGCGGTAGCCGGGCAGGGAGGCGGCGTCCCGGGCCACCGCGGTGACCACCTCGATGACGTAGTCGATGTGGCTCTGGGTGTAGGTCCGGCGCGGTATCGCCAGCCGCACCAGGTCCATCGCGGCCAGCTGCTCGGTCCCGTCCGGGTGCCGGCCGAACATCACGGTCCCGATCTCCACGCTGCGGATGCCGCCGGCCAGGTAGAGCGCCACCGAGAGCGCCTGGCCGGGGTACGAGAGGGGCGGGATGTGGGGCAGCAGGGAGCGCGCGTCGAGGTACACCGCGTGGCCCCCGATGGGCTTGACCACCGGGACCCCGGCCCGGTCCAGGGCGTCCCCCAGGTAGGCGGTGGAACGGATCCGGTAGCGCAGGTAGTCGTGGTCCACCGCCTCCTTCAGACCCTGGGCGATCGCCTCCAGGTCCCGGCCCGCCAGGCCCCCGTAGGTGGTGAAGCCCTCGGTCAGGATCAGGAGGTTGCGACAGCTCTCCGCCAGCTGGTCGTCGTTGACCGCCAGCCACCCGCCGATGTTGCCGAAGGGATCCTTCTTGGCGCTCATGGTCATGCCGTCGGCCAAGGACGCCATCTCCCGGACGATGTCGGCGACAGCTCGGTCGGATTGGCCGGGCTCCCGCTCGTGGATGAACCAGGCGTTCTCGGCGAAGCGGCAGGCGTCCAGGAAGAGGGGGACCCCGAACCGGCGGCAGAGGGCGCTGGCCGCGTGCATGTTGGCCAGCGAGACCGGCTGGCCGCCCCCGGAGTTGTTGGTGATGGTGATGAAGACGGCGGGGACGTCGGCGCCGCGCTCGCGGAGCAGGGCCTCCAGCGCCCGCAGGTCGATGTTGCCCTTGAAGGGGTGCAGAGTGGCCGGGTCCAGGCCCTCGGGGATGACCATGTCGAGGGCCTCGGCGCCGGTGAACTCGACATTGGCCCGGGTGGTGTCGAAGTGGGTGTTGTTGGGAATCACCTTCCCCGGCCCCCCGATCACCGAGAAAAGGATCTTCTCGGCCGCCCGCCCCTGATGGGTGGGGATCACATGCCGGAAGGGAAACAGCTCCTGGACCGCGGCCTGGAAACGGAACCAGGAGGGGGAGCCGGCGTAGCTCTCGTCGCCGTGCTGGATGGCGGCCCACTGATCCCGGGACATGGCCCCGGTTCCGGAATCGGTGAGCAGGTCGATGAGGACCTCGTCGGCGTGCAGGTTGAAGAGGTTGTAGCCGGCCTGCCGGATGGCGGCCAAGCGGTCGGCGGGCGTGGTCAGTCGCAGCGGCTCGACCGAGTGGATGCGGAAGGGCTCGATGATGGTCGAGAACTGCGAACTCATGGCTCGATGGTACCCAAGCGTCTCTATTTTCCTAGGCAACCGTACGCAGGCCGGTTGGCGTGAGGTAATCTCGCGTCTGCGTCCACTGAGGTCTGGGAACGACTGGGGTGGAGTGGGCGTTTCGATGGAACCCACGGCCGACCGTCCTCCGATACCGGGCGGCCCGGCATCGCTGGGTCGGAAGGTTTTGCATGGCGATCACCTCGCTGGCCGATGAAGCCGGCCCCGTTGGGTGTGTCCCCGCCGGACGCTGGTGCACCAGCCCCCATGGACGTGGAGTGGCGGGGTCCGAGTTCGTCAAGCGGACTCGGGGGAAAGAACTCGAATGGGTGGACCGCTGTTCGCC
>JAKABA010000114.1 GCA_021802115.1 bacterium
CTGACCGCCTCGTCGGCCACCAGGACCCGGGGCTGGGGCGCGAGCGACCTCGCGATGGCCACGCGCTGGCGCTGGCCGCCAGAGAACTGGTGGGGGAACATCCGAGCCGAGCCCGGCGGCAGCCCCACCGCTTCCAAGAGCTCCTCCACGCGGCGCCTGATGTCCCCCTGGATCCGCAGCGAGCGCAGGGGCTCGGCGATGGAGTCGCCCACGCGCAGCCGCGGATCCAACGATGAGAAGGGGTCCTGGAACACTATCTGCACCGCCCTGCGGAGCTCGGTGAGCTCCGAGCGGCTCCTGCCCTGGGTGGAGCGCCCCTGGAAGAGCACCTCGCCCTCGTCGGGCTCCTCCAGCGCCAGCAGGAGCCGGGCCAGGGTGGACTTGCCCGACCCGGACTCACCAACCACCCCCAGCCGGTCCTGCGGGCGGACCTCGACTGACACCTGGGACAGCGCCACCACCGGGTTGCTCCTGGGTCCGTAGCGGCGGCTGACCCGCACCAGCTGCAGGATCGGCTCGGCGGCGGTGGTCGGAGGGCTGCCGGTCATGCTCCCGGCCCACCGGATGCGAGAGGACTGCCCTGTGACGCGGGGGAACCGACGGGAAACCAGCAGGCCACCCGGTGGTCGGAGCCCGTCATTGGGGGCACCGCCTGGCACCGATCCTGCTCGCGGTCGCAGCGCCCTCTGAACACGCAGCCGGAGGGGAACTGTCCCAGTTGCGGAACCGAGCCGGGGATCGTCGGCAGGTGGCCCGCCGGCGTGTCTTCCCCAGCCCCTATCCCCTTGGACGTGTGCAGCAGGGCCAGGGTGTAGGGGTGTCGCGGTTGGGTGAGCAGCTCCCCGGTGGCCGCCGACTCGACCACCCTGCCCCCGTACATGACCACGATCCGCTGACAGACCGAGGAGACCACGGCCAGGTCGTGGCTGATCAGGAGCAGCGCCGAGCCCTGGTCCTGGACCAGGTCCTGCAGCAGGGCCAGCACCTGAGCCTGCACCGTCACGTCCAGAGCGGTGGTCGGCTCGTCGGCCAGGATGAGGGCGGGGCCGCAGGCGATCGCGATGGCGATCACGATGCGCTGACGCTGTCCCCCCGACAGCTGATGCGGGAAGCGGCGTGACTGCTCGGCGGGGTTGGTGAACCCCACCCTTTGCATCAGCTCCAGCATCCGCGCCCGCGCCGCTCGGCGGCTTACCCGCTCGTGGATGCGGATGGCGTCCGTGATCTGGGTGCCCACCCGCATCAGGGGGTCGAGCGCCGTCATCGGCTCCTGGAAGACCATCGCCAACCGGTTTCCCCGCAGCGCCGAGAGGCGGCGCTCGGACAGGTTGAGGAGCTCGACGCCGTCGAAGATCACCTGGCCCGCGGCGCTCAGCCCCTCCGGCAGCAGCCCCATGATCGCGAGCGCGGTCATGGTCTTCCCGGAGCCGGACTCTCCGATCAGGCCGACCCGCTCGCCCGCCGAGATCGCGAAGGAGACCTCGGAGACCACGGGGATCCCCTGGGTGTCCACCCGGAGGTGGGAGACCTCCAGCAGGCTCATGACCGTCCCCGCAGGGTCGGGTCCAGGAGGTCTCTCAGACCATCGCCGAGGGCGTTGAAGCCCAGCACGCAGATGGCGATGGCGAGCCCTGGCCACACCGCCATCAGGGGATCCTGATAGAGGTAGTTCTGGGCGTTCTCCAGCATCCCCCCCCAGGTGGCGGTCGGCGGGGGAGTGCCCAGCCCGAGATAGGACAGGGCGGCCACCGCCAGGACGGTGACGGAGAGCAGCAGCGAGGCCTGGACGATGATGAAGGGCAGGATGTTGGGCACCACGTGTCGGCGCAGGATCGCCAGCGGCGAGCGACCGTAGGCCCGAGCCGCCAGCACGTAGTCGGTCCCCAGCACCGAGAGCGCAGCGCTCCTGGTCACCCTGGCGAAGGAGGGGATGGAGGCGATCCCGATGGCCACGGTGGCGGTGGTGGTCGAGGCTCCGAAGACGGCGACCAGG
The DNA here is from genome assembly GCA_021802115.1 of bacterium. The sequence goes on from JAKABA010000114.1 coordinate 1,994, forward strand.
GTGATCGCCGCCAGCAGCGCCGGGAAGGAGTAGATGAGGTCGGCCAGACGCATCAGCAGCTCGCTGGTGAAGCCTCCCCTGGACGCCGAGATCAGCCCGGCGGGGATGCCGATCCCGCCCGCGATCAGGACGGCGCCGACGCTGGAGAGCAGGGTGGGGTCGGTGCCCGACATCAGCCGGGAGAGCAGATCCCGGCCGTACTGGTCGGTCCCCAGGAGGTGGTGCAGGCTGGGCCCCAGCAGCTCCTGGCCGGTGGACACGGTGAGCGGTCCGTAGGGGGTCCAGAACACGGACACCACCGCCACCACCACTATCACCGTCACCACGAAACCCCCGACCATCGCGCTGGGGCTGTGCCGCACCAGCCGCCACAGCTGTCCTCTGGGGAGGGGCGCGACCGCGGGTGGTCCTCCGGCTGCCACCACGCTCATGAGCGCAGCCCGATGCGCGGGTCGATGACCCGGTACAGGATGTCCACCAAGAGGTTGGTCAGGACGACCGCGGTGGCGACCAGCATCACGATGTCCTGGACCAGGATCAGGTCGCGGTTGGCGACACTGGACAGGAGCAGGCTGCCCACCCCGGGCAGGGTGAAAACGGCCTCGATGACCACCGCCCCGATGATCAGTCCGGACAGCTCCAGCCCCAGCACCGTCACCACCGGGACCGCCGCGTTGCGGATCCCGTGGCGGACCAGGGCCTGGCCGGTGCGCATCCCCTTGGCCCGGGCGGTGCGCAGAAAGTCGGCCCGGAGCACTCCCAGGACCGCGGTGCGCACGTAGCGCGCCAGGATGGCGCCCTCGACCAGTCCCAGCGACACCGACGGCAAGACCAGCGATTGCAGGGCGCTCCCGACGCTGCTGGACCAGGGGGTGAAGCCGCTGGCGGGCAGCCACCTCAGATAGACGGCGACCACGATGATGAGCAGGATCCCGAGGACGAAGTTGGGGATGGCGATCCCGATCTGGGTGGCGGCTGCCAGCACCGCCCCGGAGGCCTTGCGGTGGCGGACCGCGCTCACGATTCCCGCCGGCACCGCGATCAGCAGCCCCACCAGCAGGCCGAGCACCACCAGCGGCGCCGTCACCTCGAGGGCGGACCCGAGCTCGGGGGCGATCGGCTGGCCGGAGATGTAGGACGTCCCCAGGTGCAGGGTCAGCAGGCCCTGCATCCAGTGCAGGTACTGCCACACCAGCGGCTCATTGAGCCCCAGCTTGATGGTGAGGGCGCGCACCGAGGCGGGCGTCGCCTGGGTGCCCAGGATTACCTGGGCCGGGGTCCCGGGGAGGATGTTGAGGACCGTGAACACCAGGATGGAGGCGGCCCACAGGGTGAGCACCAGGGTAGCCAGGCGGCGGATGGCGAAGCGCGCCACGGACCCCTCAGCGGGTCGCCGGCGCGGTCGGGCCGATCCCCCGGCCACGATGGGGTCAGTCTGCACGGCTCTCAGCGGGCGCGAGCGGTTGCCATGCCTGTGGCCGGACCTCTACGAGATGTAGCCGAGTGCCTTCGCTGAGGCGGGAATGCTCCCACCGATGCCGACGTAGGTGAGGTTGAAGGCCTCCGTGTAGGCGGTCGAAGGCAGCCCCACGACGTCCTTCTGGGCGACCGTGAGGTCGGGGATGATGTACAGCCAGTCGTTGACGGCGTCGGCCGTGATCTGCCGCAGCACCTGTCGGTATCCGGCGATCCACTGGGCCTTGGTCGGAGCGGCGTTGGCGGCGGCCAGCTCCTTGGCCACCTCCGCGGTACCCGCGTAGTGCCAGTAGTAGCCGGGAGTGCCGTAGTTGCCGATGTCGCGGCCCTCGGCGTGATCGATGATGGTGGTCTCAAAGTCACCGGCCTCGAAGACCTTGGATATCCAGAGCGGGAAGTCGATGGTGCTGACGGTGACCTTGATCCCGATCGCTCCCAGCTCGGAGACGATCAGGGGAGCCGCCAGCTGGGCGTAGTAATAGGGGGGCAGGGTTAGGGTCAGCGGGAACCCCGAGGAGTATCCGGCCTGCGCCATCAGCTGCTTGGCCTTGGCCACGTTGTAGGGATAGACGTTGGTGAGGTTGATGTAGTAGGGGTCGGCCGGGACGGTGTCGCTCCCCGCCGGAATCCCGTAGCCACCCGATGCCGCCTGGATGATCGCCTTGCGGTTGGTCGCGTAGAGGATGGCCTGGCGCACCAGCTTGTTCCGGAGCGGGCCGTAGGCGTTGTTGAGGGTCAGCTGGACCTTGCCGTTGGTCAGCCCGGCGATGACCCGGTACTTGGGGTTGGACTTGAACAGCGACAGGTCGGAGGGCGTGGAGAGGTTGTCGATCATGTTGATCTGGCCGCTCTCCAGGGCCGAGTTGAGCGCGTTGGGGTTGGTGTAGTAGCGGAAGACGACCCCCGCCACGTGGGGCTTGTAGCCCCAGTAGAGGTTGTTGCGAGCCAGCGAGATGCTGTAGTTGGTGACCTCCCCGGTGACCTTGAAGGGCCCGGTCCCGATCGGGTCGGTCGCCATGCTGGAGATGGCCGAGGGGTCGAGGATCACCCCGTTGGAATAGGCGGCGAGGTTGTACAGCCACTCCCAGCTGGGATCGGCCAGGACGACCTGGACCTGGTCGGAGCCCACGGTCGTCACCGAGGCCACGTCGAAGATCTTGGCGTAGGGGTAGGTGGAGCCCGGCTGGTAGACGCGCTTAAGGCTGTAGACCACGTCGGCGGGGGTGAGGGGGTTCCCGTTGGAGAACCTGACGCCCTTCCTGATGGTGAAGGTGAAGACCTTGTTGGCCGAGCTCACCGTCCACGAGGTCGCCAGCACCGGGACGATCTTGCCGTCCGGCGCCAGCTCCACCAGGTGCTGCAGCACGTTGTAGTCGATAACCTCGTCGATCGCCTGGGACGCGTTCGCGGTCGGGTTGAGGGTGGGGGGGAAGACGTTGGAGGATCCCACGGTCAGCGTCTTCAGGGACTGGTTGGTGGCCTGGCTGCCGGGGGACGAGCTGCATGCCGCCAGCAGCAACGATCCGGCCGTGATCCCGGCCAGCGCCATCAACCACCGCGTCGACATTGATCGCTCTCGCATGTGCGCTCCCTGACCCTGCCAGCAGCATCCGGCTGGGCCATCTCCTCATGAGATGGTCAGCGAAGTCTACAGGGTAGCCCAACCGCCGCGGAGGACTGCGCGGACGCTGATTCCAGTGCCTTAGGATCAGGGCCAAGGGTCCGCTGGCGCTGAGGAGGTCGTGTGCACAGGTTGCGGCTGGCGGTGATACCGGGCGACGGTATCGGTCCGGAGCTTGCCGAGGTGTGCCAGCCCGTGATCGAGGCGGCCGCGGCTCGCGAGGATCTGGAGCTGGAGACCTCCGTTCTCGACTGGGGAGGAGCCCGCTACCTGCGCCAGGGGGCGGCGATGCCGGCCGACGCGGCCGGTCAGCTGCGCCGGCACGACGCCGTCCTCTTCGGTGCGGTGGGCCGTCCCGACGTGCCCGACCACGAGCTCGTTTGGGGGCTCATCATCCGGCTCCGCCAGGAGCTCCAGCTGTCGATCAACCTGCGCCCGGCGCGATCCTTCCCGGCCGTGCGCGGCCCGCTCGCAGGCCGGCCGTCGATCGACCTGCTGGTGGTTCGGGAGAACACGGAGGGCGAGTACGTGGGAGCCGGGGGGGTGGCCCACCGCGGCGCTCCGGAGGAGGTCGCCCTGGAGCTGGCCGTGCACTCCCGCCAGGTGATTCTGGATGCGGCCAGGTTCGCGTTCGCGGCCGCCCGAGACCGGCGCCGGCAGCTGACCCTGGTCACCAAGTCCAATGCGATGCGCTTCGGCTATGTGCTCTGGGACCAGGTCTTCGAGGAGGTCGCAGCGGAGTATCCCGAGGTCACCACCGAGCGGGTGTTGGTGGATGCGATGGCGGCCCGGATGGTGGAGCGCCCGCAGGGGCTGGACGTGCTCCTCTGCAGCAACCTCTTCGGCGACATCCTGTCCGATCTGGCGGCGGCTCTGGTGGGAGGCCTGGGGCTGGCCCCCAGCGCCAACATCCGGCCCGACCAGGCCCTGGGGGTGTTCGAGCCGGTGCATGGCTCCGCCCCTGACATCGCCGGCCGGGGACTGGCCAATCCCTGCGGCTACCTGCTCTCGGCGGCGATGCTCTTCGAGCACAACCGGCTGCCGCGGGCCGCGGCCGCACTCCGCGCCGGGATCGCCTCGGCCCTCACGGAACCCGCCAACCACACGCCCGACCTCGGGGGATCGGCCTCCACTGCCGAACTGGCCCAGGCGGTCCGGGACCGCCTCCAGGAGGCATCCGTTTGACCAAGGCCGGCAACGCCTCGGCGGCCGCCGGGGCGGGGCCGCTCCTGATCGCCCCGGACGCCGTGGTGGAGCTGACCCGCCAGCTGGTGCGGATCCGCAGCGTGCATGATCCCGAGGCACCGGGCGGGGAGGCGGAGGCGGCGGCGCTGGTCGCGGCCACGATGCGCGGGTTCGGATGGTCGCCCGAGGTGGTCGAGGTAGAGCCTGGCCGATCCAACGTCATCGCCACGGTGGAGGGGGGTGGTGGCCCCGGCCCGACGCTTGCCTTCGAAGGGCACCTGGACGTGGTGACCGAGGGCGACCCGGGCAGCTGGACGGTGGACCCCTTCGGGGGTCTCATCGACCAGGGCAGGCTGTACGGCCGGGGTGCCGCCGACATGAAGGCGGGGGTGGCCGCCATGCTGCACGCGGTGAGGGCCATGCAGCTGCAGGGTCCGTTCCCCGGCAGGATCCGCCTCCTGGCTCTGACGGACGAGGAGGGGATGATGCTGGGGGCCAAGCACGCGGTCGCCAGCGGGGCCCTGGACGGGGTCGCGGGAGTGGTGGTCTGCGAGCCCGAGGGCGGGGAGGTCTGCGCCGTCTCCAAGGGAGCCCTTCGGGTGCGGTTCGAGCTGAGCGGGAAGATGGCCCACGGCGCCATGCCCCACCAGGGCGCCAATCCCATCCCGGTGCTGGGGCGTCTCACCGCCGCCCTGGAGGAGCTGGAGCACCGGATCCAGACCAGGGTCGGCGAGCATCCCCTGCTGGGCTGGACGTACATCACCCCCACCGTGGCTCTGGCCGGCAACCTGGAGCAGATGAACGTGACCCCGGCGCGTGCGGACCTGGCGGTCGACGTCAGGACCGTTCCCGCCGTCGACCACCGGGACCTGATCGGGGCCATGACGGCGATCTGCCAGGATCTGAGCGCGGCGGCGGGGATACGGGGAGAGGTGGTGGTTGTCGACGACCGGCCCGCGGTGGACACCCCCCAGGATGACCCGCTGGTGCAGTGCCTGGTCCGCGCCCATGAGGCTGTGGTCGGGGCGGCCCCGCGGTTCGGGGGCGTTCCCGGCACCACCGACGGCACCATCTTCAGCCGGGATGCCGGGGTGGCCACCGTCGTGTACGGCCCCGGCGACAAATGGATAGCCCACCAGGCGGACGAATACGTCAGCGTGGAGGAGATCCCCCGCTACGCGCGGGTCTACGCGGTCGCGGCGCGGGCCTTCCTGGAGCGCGGGGCTCGGTGAGCGCAGTCGAACCGGGACCAACCAACAGCCTTGTCGACGTGCCCAGGCTGCGGGTGGGCCACGCCACGCGATCCGGGGCGGGCTGGCTGACCGGCACCACCGTCATCCTGGCGGAGGGTCCGGGAGCGGTCGCAGGGGTCGACGTTCGGGGAGGCGGCCCCGGCACCCGCGAGACCGATCTGCTCGAGCCCCGCAACCTGGTGGAGCGGGTGCACGCGGTGGTGCTCAGCGGGGGCAGCGCCTTCGGCCTGGCCAGTGTCGACGGGGTGGTCCAGGGGCTGGCCGACGATGGAATCGGCCTCTCGGTCGGAGCCGCGCCCGACCAGGTTGTGCCCATCGTGCCAGCGGCGATAATCTTCGACCTCGGCCGAGGCGGCGTGTTCCGCTCCCATCCCGGTCCGGACCTGGGCCGGGAGGCCTACCTGGACGCCCGCGGTCCCCGGGGGATGCAGGCCGTGCGCCAGGGCTGTGTGGGCGCGGGCGCCGGGGCGGTCGCCGGGGGCCTGAAGGGAGGCCTGGGCTCGGCCAGCGCGAGGGTTCCCCGGGGCTGGACCGTGGCCGCCCTGGCGGTGGCCAACCCGGGCGGATCGGCGGTGGACCCCAGCAGCGGCAGGTTGTGGTCGGCCGAGTGCGGGCTGCCCGGGGAGTTCGATGAGGTGACCCGGCGAGCCCGGCCGGCAGCCGGGCCGGGTGGCGCTGCAGGGCCCCCGCGCCCGTTCAACACCACGATAGGAGTGGTGGCGACCGATGCTCCGCTCACCAAGGCGCAGTGCCAGAAGCTCGCCGAAGCTGCCCAGGACGGCCTGGCCAGGGCGGTCCGTCCGGTCCACACGATGTTCGACGGGGACACCATCTTCGGCCTCTCCACCGCCGCCACCGGGGCCCCGGTCGACCCCGGGGAGCTGAACGAGCTGCTGGCGGTCGCCGCCGACTGCTTCGCGCGTGCGGTCGGGCTGGGTCTGCTGGCGGCGGTCACGACCGAGACCCAGGCCGGCAGGTGGGAGTCGTACGCCGATGTCCACCTGGGGCAAAAGCCCGACGGCGAGGGCACCGGGCCGGCGGTCGGTCCCAGGGTGAGCAGGGAAGATTAGGCAGCCATGAACGCGATCGAGAACGCCTATCCACCAGGCCTGCCGGTGGGCGATGGCTGGATCCCGGCCACCCGCAGCCGGATGGTTCGCTTCCCGTATGACGGCTCGGACGTCGCGCCAGCGCCGGTGGGGGACCCTGCGCTGGCGCTGACCGCGCTAGACGCCGCCCTGTTGGCGGCGCCCCTGGTGGCAGAGATCCCAACCCATCGCAAGCGCGCTGTCCTCCACCGGACCCACCAGCTGCTGGGGGAGCGGCGCCTGGAGTTCGAGGACCTTCTGGTGCTGGAGACCGGCAAGCCCAGGGTCGACTGTCGCACCGAGGTGGAGCGGTCGCTGGTGACCCTGGAGGTCGCGGCCGAGGAGGCCGCCAGGCTCCATGGGGAGACCGTGGCCCTCGATCTCGCCCCCTCCGGAGAGGGGCTCTTCGGCTTTTGGATCCGCCGGCCTATAGGGGTGGTGATCGGGATCGCCGGTTTCAACTATCCATTGCTGCTGGCCACTCACAAGATCGCTCCCGCGGTTGCGGCCGGCTGTCCGGTGATAGCCAAGCCGGCGCCGCAGACTCCGCTCGCCACGCTCTGGCTGGTGCACCTGTTCCGCCAGGCGCTGCAGGAGCAGGGCGCCCCGGCGGCCTGGGTCCAGCTGGTGACCGGTGACGCGGAGGTGGGTCGCACCCTCACCACCGACCCGCGCATCGGTGCGGTCTCGTTCACCGGCTCAGCGGCGGTCGGGCATCAGATCGCCAGGGACGCGGCTCCCACCAAGACCCTCCTGGAGCTGGGCTCCAACTCCGCCCTGGTGGTGTGCTCCGACGCCAACCTGGCCCGGGCGGCCGATGCAGTCCTCAAAGGCGGTTACTACGCCTCCGGGCAGGCCTGCATCTCGGTCCAGCGGGTGATCGTGGTGGCTGGCGTGATGGAGGAGTTTCTGCGCCTGCTGGCCGATCGCATCCGGGAGCTGGTGGTGGGGGATCCCCGGCTGGAGGAGACCCGCGTCTCGGCCCTGATCGACTCCCGGGCGGGACGGCGGGTCGGCGAGTGGCTGGATGAGGCGCGGGCTGCGGGAGCCGTCGTGGTGGCGGGCGGGGAGGTGGCCGGCTCCACCGTTGCGCCCACGGTGCTGGCCGAGGTGCCGGAGGGGATCCCGATCTGGGACGAGGAGGTGTTCGCCCCGGTGGTGTGCGTGCGCTCGGCGGTGGACGAGCGGGATGCCTTTGCCTGTGTCAACCGCTCCCACTACGGGCTGCACGCGAGCGTCTTCACCGCCTCGCTGGAGACGGCGCTGCGCGCCCTCCGGGAGCTGGAGGTGGGAGGCGTCGTGATCAACGAGGTGCCGGGCTTCCGAGCCGACAACATGCCCTATGGCGGGGTCAAGGACTCCGGTGTGGGCCGCGAGGGGCCGCGCTTCGCCGCGGAGGAGCTGACCGTGACCCGGATGGCCATCATCCGCCCTGGCTGGGGCTGAGGTGGAGGCTCCGGACGTGGACTACGCGCAGCTGTTCAGGCTGGACGGCCGGTCGGCGGTGGTTGTGGGCGCGGGCAGCGGCATCGGCCGCGAGGCGGCCCGGGCGCTGGCGGCCCAGGGGGCCAAGGTCACCTGTTGCGACCTCAACCAGGCGGCCGCCGAGGAGACCGCCGCTCGAGCCGGGGCGAGCGCCGGCATCCGGGTGGTCGACGTGCTCGACCGGGAGCAGGTGTTCAGCCTGGCCAGGGAACATCCCGGCACGGACGTGCTGGTCTTCACCGCCGGGGTCAACGTGCGCAAGCGCCTCCTCGAATACAGCGACTCGGAGTTCGACCGGGTGGTCGGCCTCAACCTGCGGGCCTCATTCCACCTGATCCAGGCATTCGGTGGGGTCATGGCCGAACGCCGGCGGGGCAGCATCATCGGCATATCGTCCATCCGGGCGGTCACCGTGGAGCCCGGACAGGGGGTCTATGCCGCCACCAAGGCCGGTCTGGTGCAGCTCCTGCGGACCGCCGCCGCCGAGCTCGGGCCGTTCGGGGTGCGCGCCAACGCGATCGCCCCCGGGGTGGTGGAGACGCCGCTCACGGCTCAGATCAAGGCGGTGCCGGACTGGTACCGCGCGTACGCTGCGAAGACCGCGCTGCGGCGCTGGGCCACCGCCGCGGAGATGGCGGGTGCGGCGGTGTATCTGGCCGGCGACGCGGCGAGCTACGTGACCGGCAGCGTGCTGACGGTGGACGGGGGCTGGACCGCCATCGACGGCCGCTACGAGCCACCCCCGAGCCGCCCGTGACCTCGGCCGAAGAGAGCTCAGGGGCGGGCCGCCGGGAGGCCGGGCAGGCGCTCACCGAGACGCCCGCCTATCCGCCCACCAGTTACCGGCCGCCGGCCGGCGCCACCCGGGTGATCCTGGTCCGGCACGCCCAACCGGTCCCGTACCGACCTAGCGCGGATCGGGGGACCCTGGGAGGCCAGGACGACCCGGTGCTGTCCGCGCTCGGACGCCAGCAGGCGCAGGCGGTGGCGCGCAGCCTGGCCGGGCGCCACATCGGGGCGATCTACAGCAGTCCGTTGCGCCGCGCCCTCGAGACGGCCGCGCCCCTCTCGGAGCTGCTCGGCCTGGATGTGCGGGTGCTCGCCGATCTCAGGGAGGTGAACCTCGGCACCTGGGAGGCGGGGCTGGTGCATCAGCGCATCAGCGAGCGGGACCCGGTCTGGGATGAGGTCTGGCGGCGGGAGCGCTGGGACGCCATCCCCGGAGCCGAGCCCAACGAGGTGCTGCGGTCGCGGGTGCGGTCGGCGATAGAGGAGATCCACGCCCGGCACCAGCAGGAGACCGTGGCCGTCTTCACCCACGATGGAGTGATCGCGGCCGCTCTCTCCCTGGCCACCGGCTCGCGTCCGTTCGCGTTCGCGTCGTCCGGGCACACCTCAACCTCGGACCTGGTGGTCACCGAGGACCAGGGGTGGCGCCTGCGCAGCTTCAATGACCGCCAGCACATGTGGCGCCAACCGGGGAGACCATGACCCAGGGGGCCCTCAAGGTGCTCGGCTGCGACGGCGGCTATCCGGGCCCGGGCGGAGCCGGCAGCGGCTACCTGGTCCGCCTGGGTGGGGCGACCATCTGCCTCGACCTGGGTCCGGGCGTGCTGGCGCGGCTGCAGGCCGAGCTGCCGCTGGGTGGAGTAGATGCCGTGGTGATATCCCACGAGCATCCGGACCACCGGGCGGATCTCGATTCCCTGGCGGTGGCCCTCCACTTCGCCGACCCGCCGGTCCGGATTCCCGTGCTGGCCCCCAAAGGTGTCCGCGAGCAGATGTACTTCCAGGACTGGGAGGAGCTGCGGTGGGGGACCGTTGCCGACGGGGATCGCTGGGAGCTCGAGGGCTGTGAGCTGCGGTTCTCGAGGACCGACCACGGCCCCGAGACCCTGGCGGTGCGGCTCGCCGCGGGTGGGACCAGCCTGGTCTACTCCGGCGACACCGGGCCGGGCTGGCGGCCGGACCGATCGTGGGAGGGCTGCGATCTCCTCCTCTGCGAGGCCACCTGGACCAGCGAGCAGGAGGGCCGGGCG
>JAKABA010000115.1 GCA_021802115.1 bacterium
GAGGTGGACCTGCCCCAGCCGCTGGCCCAGACGGCCAACGTCACCAGGGGCGGCCTCAACCGCTACCGCTTCCAGGCGGCGGTCCACTTCTCTTACCGTGAGGCGGAGTGGCTGGCCCAGGTGAGGGGAGACCGGGCGGTCGCCTACACCATCTCATTTGACCCTGCCAAGGGCCGGTTTTATCTCGATGCCAGTTTCACCCCGGCATCCCCAGCTCCTGTCCCGGCTTACCAGGAGCTGCTCTTGGACCGGGCCACGCGCACCCTGGCGGTGGACCACAACCACGGCTTCCTGGCCCCAGCCCTGCTCGATCGCTCCGGCAACCCGGTCGGTCGGCTGCCTCACATCCCCCTGGTGACCGAGGACCTGTCCGCCTCAACCAGGGACGGGCATCTGCGCCAGGCGATCACCCAGCTCCTGGATCTGGCCGAGGTGAGCCGTGCCAGGTGCATCACCATCGAGGACCTGGGCTTCTCGGAGATGCGCTCAAGCGGGCGGGAGCGCTACGGCTCCCGGCACTGGTTCCGCAAGGTGGTCTCGGGGATGCCGACCGCCAGGTTCAGGGATCGTCTGGTGGCGATGGCCTCCAGGCGGGGTATCGCGGTGGTGGGCGTCCCGGCCGCTTACACCTCAATCTGGGGCAGCCAGCACTGGCTGGCTCCCCTCTTGGCACAGCATCACCAGGTATCCGGGCACACGGCCGCGGCCGTGGTTCTCGGTAGAAGGGCATTCGGGCACTCTGCCCGGCGCAGACCCCAGGCAGGTCCAGGTGTGACCACATCCGAACGGAGGATCGAAGCAGCGGGGCAACCCGCTGATGTGGAGAGCTACTCAGTGGGAAGCGTCGGCATGGCGGGTACCGGGTGCGAGGGCCAGTCCAAGCCCCGAAGGCGTAAGGGCAGCCACCTAAGTGGCGCAAGACCCGAAACGGCGACGGCAACCTTGGCAGCGTCCAGGTCGGGAAAGACCGCTCGTCCCGACCGGGTGTTACTTATGGGCACTCAGTAGGAACGGTCTGGAAGAGGTCGCGGGCATAGGCCCACAGGACCGGCATCTCGGTGAGTTTCAAGAGGTTGCACTTGAAGTGGCCGTGATAGACGGCATCGAACCGCAACAGGGTCGGGAACAGCCGCACGTCAGCCTCGGTCAGAGTGTCCCCGACCAGATACCGGTGGCGCGACAGGTGGTCCGACAGCCAGTCGAGCCGGGCGAACAACCGCCGACAGGCGCCCTCGTAGGCCTCCTGGGATGAGGCGAAGCCGGCGCGGTAGACCCCGTCGTTGACGTCCTCGTAGATGAGCTGGGAGATCTCGGCAATCTCGGTCAGGAGGTGGTCGGGCAATAGGTCGGGGGCTCCCTCCCGCTGGAAGTCGACCCACTCTGTCTCCAGGTCCAGGGTGATCTGATGGAGGTCGTTGGTGACGACGGCTCCGGTCGGGATGTCGACGATGGCGGGGACCGTGATTCCCCGGTCGTAGCCGGGGTCGGCCCGGAGGTACGCCTCCTGCAATCGCTCCATGCCCAGGACCGGGTCGCGGCAGCCGGGGTCCAGGTCGAAGGTCCAGCTCCGGACGTCGTGGGTCGGCCCCGCTATCCCCGTCGAGAGGGCGGACTCCAATCCCAACAGCCGCCTCACGATCACCGCACGATGCGCCCAGGGGCAGGACCGGGAGACGATCAGGCGGAATCTGCCGGCCTCGACCGGCCAGCCGTCCCTGCCGTCTCTGGTGATGCGCGCTGAGATATAGCGGGAGTCGCGGACGAATCGACCAGCTGCAGCCACGGTTCCCACAGTATCGCGAAGTGGGCCCGGGCCGACACGGAGCTTCGAGCGCAAGCGAGAGATCCCCATCAGGGGAGTGGGTTGGTCTGTCCAGCTCGTGACGCGCCTGAGCGGGCAGAAGCCCGGGCCGGCAGCCACGACCAGCTGCTCGCAAGCCGGGCCGCGGTCTCATCGGCGAGCCCGCCGACCCTGCCTGAGCCATCGCCACCACGGGTCGGCACCGACGGCGGTGGTCGGCGCAATGGGAGCCGGCGAGTCAGGCCTCCGCTGTCGGTGGGGCCCTTCGAGGAGGTCCAGCGGAGGAAGGCCAAAACCGTGAAGCACCTTACATGTGCACGGTCCCATCCGGGTTCATCAGCCGTGGGTGGCGGTAACAGTCCCGCATGTATTGACAAGATCTCGGTGGGATTGCTATTCTCCCGCGACCGGAGGGAAGTGGGGGAGGCCACCTCCGGTCACGTGTGGCCTTCCCGAGCGGGACTTCATACGCGAGGGACAGTCATGGCTGAGCAGGCACTGACAGGCGCCGCCCCGGTGGCCGAAGCCGGACGGCAATACAAGAAGGATCTCGGCCTCTGGTCGGTGGTGTTTTTGGCCACCGGCGCGATCCTGGGTCCGGCGGTCGGTTTCACCCCGGTCTCGGTGCTGGGCCTGGCGGGGCCGGCGGGGATCTTCTCGTGGGTGATCGCGTTCCTGATGATCATGGTGCTGGCCCTCTCGTACATCGAACTGGGCACCATGTGGCCCCGCGCCGGCGGGGTCGCCTACTATCCCGCCCGGGCCAGTGGCCCCCTGGTCGGGGTGCTCAACGGCTGGGGCGCTTTCATCGGTTACGCGCTGGCCGTGCCGTCGATCATCGTCGCCTTCGTGGAGTACCTGAGCTACTGGTTTCCCGCCCTCTTCGCCAGCGGCACGCTGACCTGGCTCGGGATCTTCATCGCCTACCTGGTTCTGCTGGCGATGCTGTTCATCAACAGCTTACGCATCCGCTACATGGGCGAGATCAACAATGCCCTAACGGTGTTCACCATGCTGGGTCTGGTGGTGATCGTGCTGGCGCTGCTGACCCACTTCCGCGCCTCCAACTTCAGCAGCTTCCACGGTCTGTTCCCCATGGGCGCCAGCGGGCTGCTGCTGGCCGTGACCGCGACGGTTTACGGCTACGGCGGCTTCCGCCAACCGATCGACTACGCCGAGGAGGTCAAGGACCCCGGTCGCACCATCCCCGTCGCCCTGGTGCTCACCATGTTCATCGTGCTGGCGATCTTCGCCTTCGAGAGCTTCGCCTACACCGGCGCGATCAACTGGCACGCGATGAAGCTGGCGGGCGGGGCGTGGGGGGCCCTGAGCGGGCTCGAGTTCCCGTTCGTGACGGTCGCCAACGGCAGCGGGCTGGTGGTGATCGGCCTGATCGCGATCGTCACCACCCTGATCGCCAGCTTCAAGGACGGCTACATCTACTCCGGCGGCGCCGCCCGGGTGGGCCAGACCATGGCCCGCTACGACAACTACCTGCCGCCCATCTTCGCCCGGCTCTCCGTTCAGGGCATCCCCCTGGCGTCGCTGGGACTGGTGCTGGTGGTGGTCGCCATCTACCTCATCCTGCTGCCGGCCTTCTCCAGCCTCTTCCCGCTGGTGGCGAGTGCCCTGGTGCTCTCCTACGCTCCCGGACCGCTCGCGTGCGCGATCTTCCGCCACCGCCATCCCGACGAGCCGCGACCCTACCGCATGCCGTATCTGAATGTGCTCGGGCCGCTGGCGTTCGTCGTCGCCAGCCTGATGGTCTACTGGTCCGGGTGGACCGCGATCCGCATCCTCATCCCCTCGGTGGTGGTGGGGGTGCTGCTGCTGGGCTTCTACCGCCGCACCCGTCCCATCACCCGCCAGGACCTGCTCTACGGCGCTTGGATGCCGGCCTACCTGGGGGTGATCGCCCTGCTGTCGTTCCTGGGCGGCACCGCCTTCGGCGGCCGCAACGTGATTCCGTTCCCCTACGACTCCATCGTGTTCGCGGTGGTGGCGCTGGCCTTCTACTACGTCGGGTTCTGGAGCGGCATCCACTGGACCGGGACGTCGATAAGCGAGGAGGCAGATGGGACCGCGGCGGTGGCCGCGGCCGAGTGAGCTGCCGGTGAACCAGGGGACGGCCGGCCCGGGATCCGCCGGTTCCGGGCCGGCCGCCGGGCGCCTCGCATGAGCAAGGACATCCGGTGCGCGATCGGGGTGCACGTGGACGCCGTGGCCGGTTGGCTGGGGTCGTACGGCGGAGAGGACTCGCCGTCGGACATCCAGCGCGGTGTGTTCGCGGGTGAGGTGGGGATGCCGCGGCTGCTGGCGCTGTTCCAGCGGCTCGGGCTGCGGACCACCTGGTTTGTGCCGGGACACTCGATCGAGACCTTCCCCGAGCAGGTCGCCCAGGTGGTGGCCGCGGGACACGAGCTGGGCGCCCACGGCTACTCCCATGAGAATCCCATCTCCATGACCCGAGAGCAGGAGGAGGAGGTACTCGCCCTCTGTGTGGACCTCATCGAGAAGGTGAGCGGGGCTCGCCCGCGCGGCTATGTGGCCCCCTGGTGGGAGATGTCGGAGGCGACGGTGGAGCTGCTGCTGCGCTATGGCTTCCGGTACGACAACAGCCAGGGCTATCACGACTTCCTGCCCTTCTACGCCCGGGTCGGCGACCGCTGGACCAAGATCGACTACCGGCTGCCGGCCTCCAGCTGGATGCACCCACTGGAGCGCGGCCGGGCGGTGGACCTGGTGGAGATAGCGGCCAACTGGTACCTGGACGACCTGCCGCCCATGATGTTCATCAAGCAGTCTGCCAACAGCCACGGGTTTGTGAACCCGAGGGATCTGGAGCAGATCTGGCGCGATGAGTTCGACTGGGTCTACCGGGAGATGGACTATGCGGTGTTTCCACTAACCATCCATCCCGACGTCAGCGGCCGGCCCCAGGTGCTGTTGATGCTGGAACGCCTCATCGCCTACATCTCCAGCCACGATGGCGTGTCCTGGGTCACCATGGAAGAGGTGGCGTCAGACTTCCGCCAGAGACAGCCGCTGCCAGGCTGAGGCGTTGGCGTGCGGCTTCAGCCCGCCTCGTTGCCGACTCCGGCCGAGAGCCCGGACTCGGGAGCGGGGAGCGGCGGGAGCGCGACCGGGCTCGGCCCCGGTCAGCACCATGGCTTACGACCAGCGAAACTGGTCCAAGGCGATGGAGCCCGGACCGGTGCGGCCGGAGCCGCGGCGGCGGCCATGGATATGGAGGCGAGCAAGTTGTCGATCAGCCGATACCACGTTCCCGACCTCGACGAGCTACCCCCCGACCTTGCCGGCCGGATTCGTGAGATCGCCGTCAAGACCGGCTTTGTTCCCAACGTCTTTTTGGCGCTGGCCCATCGGCCGGACGAGCTGCGAGCATTCATGGCCTACCACGATGCTGTCATGGAGAGGCAGGGCGGCCTGACCAAGGCGGACCGCGAGATGATCGTGGTCGCGACCAGCGCCCAGCGTGGCTGCCCCTACTGCGTGGTCGCCCACGGCGCCATCCTCCGCATTCGGGCGCACGACCCCACGATCTCCGATTGGGTGGCAACCAACTACCGACGCGCTCCCATCAGCGCCCGCCAGCTGGCGATGCTGGACTACGCCGTGAAGCTCTCGGCGGTGCCGGAGGAGGTGAGGGAGGAGGACCTGGCCCGCCTGCGGGAAGCCGGGTTCGACGAGGAGGAGATCTGGGACATAGCGGCGGTGGTGGCTCTCTTCGCCCTCTCCAACCGCATGGCGCTGGCGATTGACATCCAACCCAACCAGGAGTTCTTCATGATGGGCCGCATCCCGCGCGACCAGGCGGCAGCCACCGCGAGCGCGGGCCCTGGGGATGCCACCAGGGCTGGCCAGGGCGGTCCCGAGCCCGGTCAGAAACCGTAGAGGCGGGCGGTGTTGGCCTCCATGATGTTGTGGCCCACCTGATCCAGCCAGCTCGGCCGGGCACCCTGCTGCGCCCACCGGTCGCGCAGGCGTGCCCATCCCTCCTGGATCAGCAGCGATCCGAACCAGAACGTCTCGGGGTGGCCGTGCCCGTCGGTGCCGCACAGCACCCGTGATGTGGGCGCCAGCTCGAGCACCCTCTCCATGCGATCGGCGACGGTGGCGACCGCGTACAGATTGAACATGGAGAGCTCGGCATGGACGTTGGGTTTGGCCAGGGTCAGGTAGGCGAGCTCCTCATGCCATGGGTAGGAGCCGTGGATCAGCAGGATGGTCGCGGCCTCGCCCTCCGGGGTGCGCAGGAGCTCCTCCAGTAGCACCGGGTTGGCCTCCGCCAGGCGGATCTCGGAGTCCCCGAAGCCGGTGTGGATCTGGAATGGAAGCTCCATCTCCGCCGCCCACCCCAGGGCCCGGCGCAGGATCAGGTCCCGCAGCGCCTTCCCGCGTCTGCGCGTGGGCAGCTCGGCCGTCTCGCGCAGGGACCGCTCCGCCATCGCCATGTCCGCCGTGGGATCCACCGCCAGGCCGGTGCGGTAGGCGATGATGGTCTTGAAGCCGTGGTAGCCGCTGTCGGGGGCGTCGTGCATCGCCTGCTCTACCGCTGCCAGGATCTCGCCCGCCCCGGCCCCTTCGCCGATGAGACGGTCGATCAGCGGCTCCAGCCTCAGGATCGGCCTGACCGGGCATCCGATCATTCCCTCGAAGCTGGCGGCGGCGGAGGTGGTCGCATTGGGGTCCCAGCCCGGGTCCAGCACCAGGCCGCGGATGGCAGCGGCCTGGAAGAGTCCGCGCACATAGGCGGGCCAGTCCTGGCTGGCCCGCTCCCGGGCCTCCGGCACCTCCGGGACCGAGCACCCCAGGTACTCCGCCAGGCGCACTCCCAGGAGCTCTTGGCTGAGCCGGGAGGGGCCACTCTTCCGCCTGCCCTCACGCGCTCGCTCGTCGCCGGCGAGCTCCACATTGATCGCCGAGAGCTCCAGCCTGCCGCCGGCATCGCTGATGGGGTGGCCGTGACTGTCGATCATCTCAGCGGCCTCCCAGGCACGGGAACGAGCCGACTGCCTCCGGCGACCGGGGCGCGCCTTCGGGTTCTGCGACGCCCCGACGCAGGCGTTCGCCCGCTCACGCCCTGTCCCCGGAGTCCGGCTGGGTGCGGGGCACCGGGGGCTCGTACTCCACCTGCAACCCGGAGGCGACCGCGTTGGAGCCGTTGAAGAAGTCGACCACCGCCATCAGCTCCACCAGCTCGGAGTCGCCGAAACCCAGCGAGCGCAGCGCGTCCGTGTGGCTGGACAGACAGTACGAGCAGTTGTTGGTGGCCGAGACCGCGACGGCGATGATCTCCTTGGTCCGGCGGTCCAGCGCGCCCTCGGCCATGACTGACTTTTGCTTGTCCCAGGTGGCCTTCAGGTACTCAGGACGGTGCGCCAGTGCCTTCCAGTAGTTGGGCACGCGCTGCAGGTTCCGGGTCTCCAGGATCTCTTCGTAGACCTCCTTCACCAGGCCTTGGGCTTCGGACTCGTCCACCATTCGCACCAGCGCCACCTCGTCACCTCCTCTGCAGTGCGTCCACAGTCTCCGCGGGCCGGGGTACCGGCGAGCGCCACTCCGGCAGGTCGTCGCTCTCGCCGCGCACCAGGCGCAGGTACTCCTGCTGGATCGCCAGCGTAATCGGTCCGATCTCTCCATCCCCGACCAGGCGGCCGTCAACCGTGGTGATGGGAGCGATCTGCACCCCGGTCCCGGAGAGGAACGCCTCGTCCGCCGCCAGCAGCTCACTGCGGTCGACCCGGCGCTCCTGAACCTCGACCCCCTGCCGCCGGGCGATCGTCATCACGCAGTCGCGGGTGATCCCCACCAGCACGTCGTCGCTCGCCTGGGGGGTTATGAGGACGCCGTCCTCCACCAGGAAGAGGTTGGACGACGAGGCCTCGGCCACATGACCGTCTCCCGTCAGCATCACCGCCTCGTCAAAGCCGCGGGCCCTGGCTTCGTCGGAGGCCAGCGCGGCGTTGATGTAGGCCCCCGTGGGCTTGCCCCGGGCGGGCACCGCGTTGTCGTCGATCCGGCGCCAGGCCGAGATCATCACGCTGAGCCCCTTGCGGATGTCCAGGTAGTCACCGAAGGGCTCGGTGTAGACGCAGAAATCGGTGGCGATCCCGCTCAGCGAGACCTTGATGGTCGAACCCGACTTGTAGAGGATGGGGCGGATGTAGACATCCTGGCGATAGCCGTTCCGGGCCAGGAGCTCCAGGATGATGGCCTCCGTCCGGCCGGCGGTGAGGGTGGGATCTGGCTCCAGATGGAGGATGCGTGCGGAGCGGAGCAACCGCTCCACGTGCTCACGCAACCGGATCACGTAGAGACGCTCGCGGTCGGCGTTCCAGTACGCCCTGATGCCCTCGAAGCAGCCGGTGCCGTAGTTGAAGGCGTGAGTGGTGATCGGGACGCGGGCCTGCTCGCGGGCCACGAACTCACCTTCGAAGTAGACAATATCCCCCGGGTTGCTCATACGTACCTCCCCATGCCTCCGGCCACATCGATCGATGCCCCGGTTATGTAGCTGGCCCTTGGCCCGGCCAGGAACGCCACCAGTCCCGCCACCTCCTCGGGCTCTCCGAACCGGCCGAGCGGCACCTCACCGGCCACGGTCCGGGCCAGGAACTCCGACTCCGGCAGCTCGGGGGCACGACGTTGGTGGATGTTCTCCCACTGGGGGGTCCTGACGAAGCCGATGTTGACGCTGTTGACGCGGATCCCATCCGGTCCGAGCTCCATCGCCTGCGCCTTGCTGAGCGCCAGGCAGGCGGCGCGGTCGACGCTGGTGGCGAAGAACCCGGGATCCGGCTGGCGGCCGTAGATGGCGTTGATGTTGATGATGACGCCGTCCCCGGCAGTGCGTAGGTGGGGCAGGGCGACCCGGCTGCAGCGGATCTGGGAGAAGAGCTTGACGTCCAGGTCGTCCCGGAAGTCCTGGTCGGTCAGGGTCGCGAACGTGCCCGGGTGGGCGCGACCGGCGTTGTTCACCAGCACCTCCAGGCCACCCATGAACTCGACCGCCGCACCGATGAACTCCTGGATCTGGTCGGGGCGGGTCACATCGCAGACCCTGGCGAACACCTTGCCCCGCTGGCGCAGCCTCTGTGCCGCCACCTCGAGTTCGTCCGGATGGCGGGAGCAGATGGCGACCGCGGCCCCCTCGGACAGCAGGGTCTCCGCGATGGCGAATCCAATCCCCTTCGATCCTCCGGTTACGATCGCGCGTCGACCGCTGAGTCCGAGATCCATCGCGGGACTACCGGTTCTGCTGTCGGCGCGCCTGGTCGGCCAGTCGCAGCAGGGCCTGGCGCGGAGGGTTGAAGACGTCGTACTCCAGACAGCTGCCGTCCTTGCTGCGCGCCCCGTGGGGCACGTTGGCCGGCACGACCGCCACCATCCCCGGGGTCAGCGTCCTCGACTCGCCGTCGATCTCGAACTCCAGCTCGCCCTTGATCACCAGCGTGATCTGCTCTTCATCGTGAGCGTGGACGGGAGCCTCGGTGTGGGGGTCGAAGTGCACCGCCATCAGCATGGTCCGCTCCCCCAGCAGGTAGCGGAACTCCAGCCCCGGCAGGAAGGCGACCGGCTCCTCGTGGCGCTCAAGATCGACGAACCGGCCCGGGGATGTGGGTTGCTTGCCGCTCTCCGGCTGGCTGAAGTACTGATCCGCGAGGCTCATCCGCTCCCCTCCTGCATTACCCGGACACCGCAGCGCGTGATGTGGCGGCGGTGGGGCCCACCTCCGCGCACCGGCGCGCCGTCCCGCAGGCGGATGATATCAGCCCCGGCTATCATGTAAGGATGGCATGCTTTGCTACCGTTTGATGTGATGGCAGAGACCCAGCCGCAGCTTACCAATGCCAGACCTCCCCGCGGCCGGGGCGGGGACACCGCGCCGCCGCTGGACGCCATCGATCTGTCCATCCTGGTCCTGCTGCTGCGGGACGCGCGCAGCTCGGTGCGCAAGATAGCGGCCGGGGTGGGCATGTCCGCACCCGCGGTGTCGGAGCGGATCGCGCGCCTGGAGCGCCAGGGAGTGATTCGGGGGTATCGCGCCGAGGTCGACTGGGCCCGGCTGGGCTACGGGCTGACGGCCTACCTCATGATCACCGGGGTCCAGGGCTGGGAGCAGACAGAGACCGTCGAGGCGCTGCGGCAGCTGCGGGAGGTGGAGACCGTGGAGGTGGTCACGGGAACCGCTGATCTGGTGGTCAGGGTCAGAGTCCGGGACCAGGCCCATCTGCGGGAGTGCCTGTTCGAGCGGATCTGGAAGGTTCCCGGGGTCCACCGCACCGAGACCATGATCTGCCTTGGTGAGGACTCGGCCAAGCCATTCGCACTGGAGCTGGCGGAATCCTGGCTGGAAGCGGCGGGATGAAGCAGACGCTTGAGCCGCGTGCGTTCGAATCGGGGAGGGCTGTTTGAGTGTGTGAGATGCTGCTGACCGCCTGGCCGGAGCCGGTCTCCATCGATGAGATCCTGCCCTGGGCGCGGTCGCTGGAGCGATTCGGCCTGGGGGGCTTCGGCTGGGGGGTGGCCTGGAGGGAGGAGGGCGCTGTCCGCCACCATCGCGATCCCGGCAGCCTGACGGAGGACGAGGCCGGGGTCCGGGGCCTGGCCGGGGTTCGCTCCACCCACTATCTGGTGCACCTGCGCCGCCCGTCTGCGCTCACCACCATCGCCCTGGCCGACACCCAGCCCTTCGTCGCCGACGACGCCAGCTTCGCCTTCGCCCACAACGGCACGTTCGATCGCGCCGAGGAGTTGAGGGCTCGGTCGGTGCGCCCGTTGCGGGGACGCGCCGACAGCGAGGTGGGCTTCCGCCTGTTCGAACAGCTCCGCGACGAGCAGGGTCCCGAGCGGGCGCTGGGCGAGGTGCACCGGCGGATGGCCGGCACCGCGAATCTGTGCTACCTGCCCGCGTCCGGCGCCGCGCTCGCCTACCACGGCGCTCCCGCCAACCGGATGTGGAGCTTCAACATGGGTGGGGCGCGGGTGATCAGCACCGGCCTGCACTCCGCGGACGAGGCGATCTTCCAGCTCTGCTTCCCGCAGGCGGCGGAGCGGCGCCGGTTGGAGGTCGGCCAGGTGGTTGAGCTCGGTTCAGTGTCCAGTTTCGTCGGGGCTGACGGCGAGGTGAGGCCAGCCGCAGCCCGGGCCTGAGCGCCACCGCGCTCAGCGCTCTTGGTTCAGCAGAGAGAGGAGGCAGCTGTGGAGGAGGCTTCGGATCGGGATCTGGCCATGGGGAAGGTCGGCTTCGTGGCGGAGCACGGCCTCTACGACGATGCCAAGTCGGCGGCCGCGGAACGGGCGGAGGCCGCCGTGCGCGACCAGGGCATCCGCACCGTCCGGGTGATGTGGGCGGACCAGCACGGGGCTCTGCGGGGAAAGTTCGTGTCAGCCCGCGACTTCGCGCTCAGCCTGCGCAACGGGATGGACTTCTCGGGTGCCCTGCTCAGCATGGACTCCGCTAACCACGTCTTCCCGCCCCTCTTCGTCGAGGGCGGCGGGCTGGGGATCCCCGAGCTCACCGGGTTTCCGGACGTGGTGCTGGTCCCCGACCCCACCACCTATCGCCGGCTGCCGTGGGCGGACTCCACCGGCTGGGTGCTCTGCGACATGTACTTCGGCAACGGCCGCGAGGTTCCCCTCTCGACCCGGCTGGTGATGCGCCGCCAGCTCGCGGCCGCGGCGGAGATGGGCTTCGAGTACGTGGCCGGGTTGGAGGTCGAGTTCTACATCACCAGGCGGGAGTGGACCAGGATCGGGCAGGAGGAGACCGGGTGGCCCCCGGTGGCCCCGCCGGTCAGCGTGGTCGCCCAGGGATACCAGTACCTCTCCGAGATCCGGCTGGCTCAGCTGACCGACATCCTCGACCCCCTGCGAGACAACCTGGAGGCGATCGGGCTGCCCCTGCGCAGCATCGAGGACGAGTGGGGGCCGGGACAGACCGAGATCACCTTCGATCCCATGCCCGGCATGGGCGCCGCGGATGCCATGACCCTGATGCGCTCCGCGATCAAGCAGATCTGCCATCAGCGTGGCTACCACGCCACCTTCATGTCCCGGCCGCTGCTCCCCAACGTCTCCTCCAGCGGGTGGCACCTCCACGAGTCGCTGCGCAACCTGGGCGGCGGCAACGCCTTCCAGGGCCAATCCGGGGAGATCCTCTCGCCGACGGGGAGGCAGTTTGCTGCGGGGATTCTCGAACACGCCCGGCCGATGACGGTGTTCACCA
>JAKABA010000017.1 GCA_021802115.1 bacterium
CGTCTTCGACAACCAGCTGCGACGGTTGGTCGATGAGATGTACGTGCGCTGCGAGGAGTGGAACGGGGTGGGGCTGGCGGCGCCCCAGGTGGGGCTCAACCTCCAGCTCGCGGTGATCGTCTACGAGGACCGCAAGTTCGCCATCTGCAATCCTGAGCTGGTGGCGGGCAGCGGGGAGGTAGACGCGATCGAGGGTTGCCTTTCGCTGCCAGGCCGGGCCGGGCTGATTCGCCGCTTTGAGCGGGTGACGGTGCGGTATCGCAACGTCCATGGGCGTGGGGTGGTGCGCTCCTTCGAGGGCTGGCTCGCGCGCATCGTCCAGCACGAGTCGGACCACCTGCAGGGCATGCTCTGCCCTGAGCGGCTGGCCCCAGGGGCGGTGTTCCAGGAGGTCACAGAGGAAGAGGGTACGGAGGAGGCCGGGGCCGGCTGAAGCCGGGTGGGCCGGCGCCGACCCACCCGGCTGCGGTTCTCAGGCGGCCTCGGCGACCTCGTTGACCTCCGCGTCGATGGAGATCTTGATCTCGTCTCCGACCAGTACACCCCCGGTCTCGAGCGCGACGTTCCAGGTGAGCCCGAACTCCTGGCGGCTGATCTTCGTGGTCGCCTCGAAGCCCGCCGCCTTGACCCCATAGGGGCTGGTCTGGATCCCCAGCGAGGTCACATCCAGGCTGACCGGCCGGGTGACGTCCTTGATCGTGAGGTCTCCCTCCACCCGGTAGCGGTCGCCGCCGACGGATTCCACCCGACGGCTCTGGAAGACGATCTCGGGGTACTTCTCTGCGTCCAGGAAGTCCGCGGACACCAGGTGGGCGTTGCGCTGGGGCTCGCGCGTGTCGATGCTGGCCGCCTTGATGACCGCCCGCACCGAGCTCTTGGCGAGGTCGTCGGGGTCGATGTCCACGTCCACCGAGAACTCCTTGAAGTTACCCTTGACGGTGCTGATCATCATGTGGCGCACCGAGAACTCCACTGCCGAATGGGCCATGTCCAGTTTCCAAGCCATCTCCTGCCTCCTGTTCGCTCATCTGGGACTCCCGCGGAGTCATAATTGTTTATACAACTAAATCCTACCACGCAGGTACTTGTCCATGCAATCAACGGTTCCGACCGATACCGGCCTCAGCCCGAGCGTCCTGGCCGCCTGGCAGGCCTTCCTGCGCGCCCACACCCTGGTCACCAGGGCGCTGGAGCGCGAGCTGATGGCGACCCAGCGCCTCCCCCTGGCGGAGTACGACGTGCTGGTGCAGCTGAGTGAAGCTCCGGAGGGTCGCCTGCGGATGGCTCAGCTCGCCGACCGGGTGCTGCTCAGCCGCAGCGGCCTCACCCGCCTCGTGGAACGGTTGGAGGCAGCAGGATTGGTCCGGCGCGAGGTCTGCCCCAGCGACGCCCGCGGCGCCTTCGCGGTGCTGACCGCAGACGGCTGGGCGAGGCTGCGCTCTGCGGCCCGTGACCACCTGCGCTCGGTGCAGGCCCACTTCGGAGATGTCCTAGACTCGGAGGTCATGAACCAGTTGCAGGTGGCGCTGGAGCAGGTGGCCTCCGCCAACCTTCTGGAGTCAGGCGGCGGCTGCCCGGGTCTGCCGGGCCCGACACGGGTTGTGGAGGATGGGAGTGACTGAGCAGGCGGAGCCGAGATGCCCCTTCCCCGGGGCTTCCCCGGATCAGGAGCGGGCTGGAGGATCAGGTGGGGGCTGCCCGGTGCCCCATGACGGCGACTCCGCCGGTTGGGATCGGGAAGCCCACATCGAGGCCATGCGCCGTGCCCAGCAGGGGGCTTCGCGGAGCCACCTGACGCCCGAGCGGGCGCAGGAGATGGCGCTACGAGCGGCCGAGCAGCGGGCCGAGCGCAAGGGGATCGACGAGATCCGGAGCGAGTTCATCGACAGCCTCGGCAAGAAGCTCGGCTACGGCCATCCCCTCAGCGATCGGGGCCAGCTGCCCGAGTTCACCTGGACGCCGGAGGCGGAGCAGCGCCTGGCGGAGGTCCCGGAGTTCTGCCGGGAGTTGACGCGCTGGCGGGTGGAGTGGACCGCCTACAAGCGGGATCTCGGCACCACCATCACACCGGAGATCATGGAGCTGAAGTACCAGATGTGGGGCGAGGTCTCCCACAAGATCCAGCAGCGCCACCGCGACGGCCTGCCCTGGACCGAGGCTGCGCTGCGCCGCTTTGAGCGGGTCCCTGACTTCGTCAAGGGGCAGGTGCTGGAGGCGGTGGAGGGCAATGCTCGCCAGCAGGGTGCCGAGGTCATCGACGACGAGGTCGTGGATCGGGTGGTCGAGCGCTGGTCAACCAGCGGGGACTTTCACGAGGGGCTGTACGGCTTCCGCTGACCGCCTGCGATCGCTTGGGATCAGGGCTCCTCGACCAGACGCTTGGCGGCCTCGGCTATGTCGACCTCGCCGCGCGCCACCGCCTGCAGCAGGCTGAGGGGGCTTTCGGCACTGGGGACCGGGGCGGGGTCGATGCCGAGGCGGTTCAGCATCGCGTCCAGGCGCGCTCGGGCGGTCGGATAGCTGACCCCGAGCTGGCGCTCCAGCGCCTTCATGTTGCCGCGCGAGCTCAAAAAGATCTTCAGCAGTTCGCGGTCCTCGCCCCCCAGGGAGCAGAACTCGCAGGCCTCGAAGTCACCCGAGAGCTCGGTGCCGCAGCCCCGGCAGCTGAGCCGGGTGACCCTCAGGATCTCCCCGCAGACCGGGCACACCCGGGGGGGCCGCCGCTCGATCACCCCTCCTCCACCCAGACCGCCCCGGTGGTCGCCTCGATGTCGAGCCTTCCGGTCCCGGCACCGATCACCTTCTCATGCACCTCGCCGCCCATCGTCCATCCCTCCCCCAGGCCGGGGGCGTCCCCCGGCAGGGAGATCTTGCCCAGGGTGCTGCGGGCCACCACTCTGACGCTGGAGCCGCTCTCCAACCTCACCTTGACGGTCCCGGCCTCGCACCGGATCTGGGAGCTTCCCGAGTCCAGGAGGCCACGGACGGAGACCGTGCCCCAGGTCACGTTCAGGTTGATCGGCTGCGAGAAGCCCTCCACCTTGGCACTGCCCGCCTGGATGTCGGCATTAATCGGGCCCCGCACCCCCTCCACGGTGAGCAGGCCGGCGGCCATCTCCACGTCCAGCGCCAGGCCGGGGTTCATGCGGATGAGGACCGGCTGCAGCGGACTCCCGGAGGCACCCTGTCCGAACGGCAGCCGGTCCGGCCAGCGGAAGGAGAACCATCCGCCGTCGTCCCTTGACGGCATCCCCGTGACCACCATGGCGTCACCCTCCCGGGCCGCGCGGTGGGGGCCCTGGACCACGACGTCCGTGATCTGGGGGTCACCGACGATCTTGGTGGGATGCACCAAGCCAGTGACCTTGATCCTGCGAACCG
Organism: bacterium; assembly: GCA_021802115.1. The sequence continues at coordinate 3,382 of JAKABA010000017.1, forward strand.
GCGGCTCCTGGACGGTCACCGCGGTCTGCTGCAACTGAGCGACCCGAGCCGCAGCCTCCTCTGGGGAGATCTCGCCAGCCGCCACCCGGGTCAGCAGCTCCTGGATCGCCTCTTCATTGGCCACACGCCAATTTATAGGCTGTACTTCAAAGAATGTCAAGTTTGTACGCAATAAAGGCAAGGATATACGCCACCATCGCTGGAGACCGACCGACTGGCGACGTCGGCCGCCACGGCAGCAGCCAGGGTGGTTAGGATGCGCTCGTGGGCTCCGAACCAGATGACGTGCCACCGAGCGATCCGGGGATCCCGCCCGTGCCCCGCCTCACCCGCACGGAACGCGTGGTCTGGGCGGTCTACGCCCTGGTGGCCCTGGGACTCATCATCGTCCCGGTCGCGACCCGGAGCTTTTCACTCTCCAACGTGGCCGCCTTCGTCCTCCTGGGGGGTGCGGTGGCGATGAGCTATGGCTGGTTCCGCAGCGGCGTGCTCAGGACGGCGGAATGGCTGCCTGAGGACGAGTACGAGGAGTTCCTGGCCCGGTTGCACGCCCCGTTCGAGCCCTCGGACGACTCCGACTGACGTCGACCCAAACGGCCCGGGCGGCCGGAAGCCCAAGGGAGGTCGCATGGCCGTCGGACACCACCGTGATCGCGCCCGCTCCCTCGGCCCGCTCCACCCCCACCAGCCTCTCGAGATGCAACCCCTCCCGATCCAGCAGGCGCAGCAGCTGAGGGGCCTCATGCTCCGCCACCTCTGAGATCCGCGCGATCGGGGCCAGCAGCTCCGGTCCGAGATCTGCCAGGCACACCAGCTGCCGTGGCGGGCATCCGGCTCCGGGGATCTCGTTGCCGTGCGGGCAGGTGATCGGCCTTCCCAGACGTTCGAACAGTCGTGCCACCAGATCGGCGGAGAAGAAATGGGCGATCCGGCCGGCCTCCAGATCCGCCGCCGCCCAGTCCATGCCCATCTGGTCTGCCAGCCAGCGCTCGACCACCCGGTGGCGCCGGACTATTTCGGAGGCGAGGCTCTCCCCCGCCTCGGTCAGGGAGAGGCTGCGGTCCTCCCCGATCGAGAGATAGCCCCGGTCGCGCATCCGCTGGACCACCCCGGTGACAGTGGGCGCCTGGACCCCGAGCCACTCCGCCAACTTTGACGGGCGGGCAACCTCCCCCTCATGAGCCATGTAGTAGACGGCTTCGAGGTACCGGGAGGTCACCGCCGACAGGTCAGGCGGGGAATTCCGACTTGACGGCAAGTATTTAGCCCCCTATGGTTAGGCATTGCTAAAGACGAGGTGCGTCCGGGCTAACGGGTGGCCTGGCGCAAACCCACCGTCAACGTCAGGAGGACCCCCGTTGCTGCCCACCTTCGTCATTTTCCTACGGGAAGGGGTGGAGGCGAGCATGATCGTGGCCATCCTCCTTGCCTACCTCGCCCGCAGTGGCCACCGAGAGCACTTCCGCGATGTCTACCTCGGGGTCGGAGCCGCCCTCGTGCTCGCCTTCGGGGGAGGGGCCGCCGCGTTCCTTTTGATCCACACCTACGAGGGCTCAAGGGTGCAGACGATCTTCGAGACCGGGACCTTCCTGCTCGCGGCCGGGGTGCTGACCTACATGACCTTCTGGATGCACTCTCACGCCCGCTCGCTGTCGGCGGAGCTGCGGGCCAAAGCCGACTCCGCCATGGGTCGCGGGGCCCGGTGGAGTCTGGCCCTGGTCGCCTTCCAGGCGGTGGGCCGGGAGGGGCTGGAGACGGTCGTCTTCACCCTGGCGATCTTCTTCGCCGCCGCCAACGCCCGGGCCAACTTCGCGGCCTCTATCCCCGCGGCCGCGCTCGGAGCCGGGCTGGGGGTGGCCGGTGCGCTCATGATCGCCTTCGCCATCTACCGGCTGGGGCACCGCCTCAACCTGGGCAGATTCTTCCAGGTGGTCGGCACCCTGTTGATGCTGTTCGCCGCCGGCCTGCTCGCGGACGCGGTCGAGAACCTTCAGCAGCTGGGGTGGCTGCCGTTCCTGACCCACCCTTTGTGGAACACCTCGGCGGGGCTCAGCGAGAGCGGTGCGGTGGGCGACATCCTGCACACCTTCTTGGGCTACGCGGCCCAGCCGACCGGCCTGCAGGTGGGCATCTACCTCGCCTATGTCCTGGCCGCAGTCGGGGGCTTCGTCTGGATCTCGTCCCAGCCCCGCCGCACCCGGGTGTCGCCGCCACCCCCGGCCGACGCTGTCCCCTCATAGACTGGTAGCGGACTTGAGGTCGGCCCCGGCCGGTGGGTTCCGGCGGCTGGGATGGAAGGGGAGCTGAAACATGGATGTCGAGCCTGGGCCACCCGCGCAGGGGGCGTCTATCCCGGTCTGGGAGCGCCGCTTCCGCGCCCCGCGGCTCGACCTGCCCCACTGGGCGCGCGAGCGCCCTGAGCGGGTCGTCTACAGCTCCTCGCGGGGGGGCAGCTGGCAGGGTTGGACCTGGGACATGGAGAGAAGTCGGCACCAGCGGCTCACCCATGGCCCGGTGGGCAACCGCAGCATCGGCATCAGCCCCAGCGGCGAGCATGTCATCTGGTTCGATGACGAGACCGGTGATGAGCGTGGCACGTGGCAGATCGAGCGCTTTCCCAAGGGCGGGCGCCGGGACCTTCTCCCTGGGGTCGCGCCGAGCTGGGAGTCGGGACTCGCCTGGGGCGGGAAGCTGGCCGTGGTGGGGCTGGCGACCGAAGACGGATTCGCGGTCCACATAGCCAGCCCCGATGGGGAGCACCGGCAGATCGTCGACCAGCGCGAGGAGGTGATGGCGCTCGGGCTCAGTCGCGACGACCGATACGCGCTCGTCAGCAGCGCCGACCACGGCGATTCGATCCATCCCGACCTCAAGGTCCTGGACGCCGAGGATGGCAGCCTGGTCGGTCAGCTCCGGGCCGCCGGGACCCGCCACCTCGCAGCCGCGGGTTTCCGCCCGACCGCTGGTGAGCTTTGCGTCGCCATCGACGATGACCGGAGCGGCCATACCAGGCCCTGTCTTTGGTGGCCGCGGCGGCGTAGGGTCGACCAGCTGAAGACCGGCCTGCGCGGCGAGGTGGAGGTGGTCGACTGGTTCGAGGACGGAGTTGCACTTCTGCTCCGGCAGGTGCTGGACGGCCGACACCACCTCTGGCGGCTGGATCTGGATCCCGTGCAGCTGACCCGGATCGACGGCCCCCGAGGCACGGTCGAGGCCGGGGTGCGCCCCGACGGCGCGGTATGGGCGCTATGCCAGAGCGCGGCCCGGGCCGCCCGTCTGCTCCAGCTTCCCGCCGGTGACGAGGTGCTGCGCGTTCCTGGCCGCCGGCCCCCAAGAGCCACCCCGCTGCGCAGCTGGCGCTTCCCGACCGAGGGCGGCCGGATCATCCACGGCCTGCTGGCCGTCCCCCCGGGTTCCGCCCCGCACCCGACGGTGATCTGGGTGCATGGAGGCCCCCACTGGCATCTGGACGACTCCTACTCACCGGCGATGGCAGCGCTGGTCGACCGGGGCCTGTTGGTCGCAGCGCCCAACTACCGCGGCAGCACCGGATACGGGAGGGAGCATCTCGACCTCCTCAATGGCAACCCCGGCTTTCCCGAGGTGGCCGACGTAGCGCATGGGGTGGCCGATCTGGTGACCAGAGGTCTGGCCGATCCCGCCCGGGTCGTGTTGATGGGCGCATCCTGGGGCGGCTACATCACCCTGCTCGGCCTGGGCCTGCATCCCGAGCTCTTCGCGGCAGGGATTGCGCGGGTGCCGGTGGCCGACTACGAGCTCGCCTTCTTCGAGGAGTCAGAGCCCCTCCAGGCGATGGATCGAGCGCTGTTCGGAGGTGACCCCAAGCAGGTCCCCGAGCTCTTCAGGGAGCGCTCTCCTCTGACCTACGCCGACCGGGTGCGGGCCCCCCTGCTGATCCAGGCCGGCGAGAACGACAGCCGCTGCCCCTACCACCAGGTGGAGGTGTATGTCGAGCGGCTCCGGGAGCTGGGCAAACCCGTCACCTTCCACCACTACCCCGCCGGGCACAGCGCCATGGTGGTCGACCAGGATGTCGCCCTCACCGCCCAGGCGCTGGACTTCCTGCAGCGCGTGCTGCCCGACTGATCCCGCCCTCGGCGCTACCCGGCATCGAGGAAGCGCGCAGACTGAGCCACCTCCTTGATGTGCCAGACGGCGTCGTGGACATCGACGAACCTGGTCGTGGGGGCGGCCAGACCGAGGCGGAGCCGGTCCGGCGCCCGGAAGTCAGCCACCACCGACCCCTCCTCGATCAGGGCCCTGCAGATGCGCTCCGCCTGGGGATGCCCGAGCGATACCTGGGACCCGCGACGGTCAGGCGCCGGTGGGCTCATCAGTCGGAAACCCAGAGGAGCGAGCCAGGCCCGATAGCGGTCGATGAGGAGCTCGCTGAGCCTGACGCTCTTGGCCCGGATCTCGTTGATTCCGATCTCCGCCAGCAGCCTGGCTCCCTCCTCCACCATCGCGATCCCCACCACCTGTGGAGACCCGCTCTGGAACCGGCCGATGCCAGGGACCGGATTGTACCCCTGGCCCATGGCGAATTGGTCCTGCTGCCCGAACCAGCCCCAGATCGGTTGGCGCAGACTGAGCTGCAGCTCCCGGCGCACATAGAGCAGGGCTGGGGAGCCGGGCCCGCCGTTCAGGTACTTGTACGTGCAGCCTGCGGCCAGGTCGGTGCCTGACCGATCCAGCTCGACCGGCACCGCTCCCACCGAGTGGCAGAGGTCCCAGAGCACGAGCGCCCCCGCCTCATGGGCCAACCGGTTGATACCTTCCATGTCCGCCATCGCCCCCGAGCGGTAGTCGACATGGGACAGGCTCACCAGCGCGGTGGTGGGGCCAAGGTGCGGCGCCAGCGCCTCCGGGGTGGGCCCGTCGACCTCGGAGAAGGCGACGAGCCGCAGGGTCATCCCCCGCGCCCGGGCGAGCCCCTCCAGCAGGTACCGATCGGTCGGGAAGTTGCCGCGATCGGAGACGATCACGGAGCGCTCGGGGCGGGCGTCCAGCGCCGCGGTGGCGAGCTTGTAGAGATTGACGGTGGTGGCATCGCTGACCACGGTCTGGCCCGCGGCCGCCCCCAGCAGCGCCTCCCCGACCAGGTCCCCAACCCGGGCCGGCAGGTCGATCCAGGCGTCCCATGCCCGCACCAGCTTGGCGGCCCACTCCTCGTGGAGCAGGCGCTCAACGCGTTCAACCGTACTTCGGGGGGGCATGCCCAGCGAGTTGCCATCGAGGTAGATGGGCCGATCCCCAGTTCTGAGGAAGCGATCACGGGCCCAGGCGATGGGGTCCTCCTGATCCAGCCGCACCGCCTCCGCGCGCGAACCCGCCTCAGCCACCGCGCAGCTGCCCGCGGGCTCTCGACTCGGTCACCGGTCCACGCGCTCCAGGGTGGCGGCGACGTGAGCGACCGGGACGCCGCCTCCGACTGCGATGTCGACCCGGTCGTGGAGGTGGCCCTGACGCCAGATGAGGCTGCGTCTGGTCTTGGAGAGCGGTCGCGCCCGCGGAGCCACCCCCAGATGGACCAGCTCCAGCTCAAGCGCATGGTCCCGCAACCGGCCGCGGTGCACCTCGGTGTATCCCGCCGGGATCGCCACCACCAGCTCGGCCTCACCGTCTTCGAACAGGCGCAGGAACCCGAGCTCGGAGTGACTGAGGGCACCGGAAGGCACCTCGACGGTGCGCTGGATGAGGCGGATCAGAGCCCGCTCCGGGATCTGCTCAAGGGTGAGGTCCTCGCGGTACTCGAACCGGCTGCCGGGATCCCACAGCCCGACTCCTCGCCCCGACCAGTGGCCGACCAGGAAGGAAAACGGGCGCACGATCTCCTCGATTGAGGCAGTGGTCATGGAGATGACCTTAGGGACAGCATCCGGCAGCGTCAAGCGGGCTATCACCGCTGGCGACGGATCTGCCAGTTCCCGCGGCGCCCCGCGGAGCGGCCAGGATCGAGATTGCGGGCCAGAGCCAGCACTGGCCCGAGCTACCCTGGGGAGGATGGAGATCAAGCTGCCCTCACGATCCGACCTGCTCTGGCTGCTGGCCTCGGGTCTGCCCCCGGCGGGGCCGTTCCCAATCTCCTCCACCGAGCCCGACCGTGGTCTGTTCGGACCGGGCACCGTGACCTGGCGGGTGATGCGGGAGCCGATGTTGCTGCTGGGAGCCTCGCGGGCCCTGCTCATGCAGGTGGCCCATCCGCTGGTGGCGCAGGGCGCACTGGACCACAGCGACTTCACCGCCGACCCGGTGGGGCGTTTCCAGCGCACCGTCGCCTGGGTTACCAGCGTGGTGTTCGGCACCGAGGAGGAGGCGCTGGCGGCTACCAGGACGGTCAACCGCATGCACCGAAAGGTGGAGGGAACCCTGCCGGCGGACCATGCGACCGCCAGCTGGTCCGCCGGAGCCACCTACCGAGCCCGCGACCCCGACCTCCTGCTGTGGGTGCATGCCACCCTGGTCGACTCGATGCTGGACACCCACGACAAGCTCATCGGGGGGCTCAGCCAGCGCCAGCGCGACCGCTTCGTGCGAGAGTGGGACGCCGTGCTCAAGATCATGGGGATGGCGTCGGGCACCGGCTGGTCCGGGGTGGCCGAGATGCGGGGATGGATAGATTCCCAGATCGGCTCCGGCGTTGCCCTGCCGGGGGCCGGCTCACGGTCGGTGGCGGAGGTGATCCTGGTTCCGCGGCTGGGAATGCGTGGCCCCAAGGGGCTGGCGGAGCTCACCGGCTTCATCACCGCGGGCCTGCTTCCAGAGGTGATCAGGCGGCACTACCGGATTCGTTGGAGCCCCGCCCACGAAGCCGCCCACCAGGCGCTGAGGATCTGGTTGCGATCGACCAAGACGGTGTTTCCGCGGCCGATGCGCGTCTCGCCGGTCTACGAGTTCGCGGTCGCCCGGACCGCTGGTGAGCTGGACCGGCACCCGACGCTCCTGATGAATTTGGTGAGGCAACCCCGCCTGGCCTGAGGTCTCAGGTCAAATCCCAGCTCACTATGGCGGGCACTCCGTGCTCCTCGCCGAGCACGGAGATGGACGCCACGGCCAGGACCAGGTGGCGGCAGCACGTGACCGGCACACCCAGGTAGGCGGCGGTGATGGCGCGGAGGATATGCCCGTGTCCGAAGAGGACCGAGTCACCATCGCTGGGGAGGTCAAGGCCGGCCAGCAGCCGAGCGGCCCGATCCAGCGCTTGCTGAGGAGTCTCGCCACCGGGGCAGCCGTCGCGCCACAGCTCCCAGCCCGGCTGCAGCGTCTCGATCTCCGCTGTGGTCAGGCCCTCATACTCTCCGTAGTCGTACTCGCGGAGTTGGGGTGCGATCTCGATCTGGCCCTCGAAGCCGGCCAGCTCTGCGGTCCGGCGGGCCCGCTGCAGCGGGCTCGAAACCACCCGGGCGAACTCCAGCCCCGTCAGACGACCGGCCAGGGCCCGTGCCTGCTTCTCCCCCTCGGCGGTCAGAGCCACATCAGTGGTGCCGGTATGACGCCGGCTCTCGGTCCAAGCGGTGGCGCCGTGGCGGATGAGGTAGATGGACACTCCCACTGAGTCTAGGGAGCGCCAGCCGGCTTCGAGGGTCGCCGGTATACTGGGGCACCTCGGGAAGTAGCTCAGTCAGGTTAGAGTGCACGGTTCGGGACCGTGAGGTCGGCGGTTCGAATCCGCCCTTCCCGACCAGGGGCTCCGACGAGCTCAGATTTTGAGATCAGATGGAGTCTTGGGACAGCTCCTGAGGCGAGTTTGACACCCTATTTGACACCCTATCGGTTTCCTGCGCGCCCTCCAACAGGGCCTGCACGGCGAGCGCGGCGTCCCGACGCAGGGAATCGGAGACGTGAGAGTAGCGATCGAGGGTCATCGCCACCGTGGCGTGACCCAGCCTCTCTGAAGCCACCCGAGGATTGACCCCCGCGCCAAGCATCAAGGTCGCTGCGGTGTGCCTGGTGGCATGGAAGGGCATGTGCTCCAAGCCCGCCCGGCGGAGTAGCCGGCTCCAGCTGAGTAGCAGGCTGGAAGGGGAGATCGGTCGGCCAGTCGCCGACACGAAGACGAAGTCCTCGGGCCCTGGCGGGGTGCCATCCCCGTCCCAGGTGCTGGCCCAGGTCGTGCGGTGCAAGCCAAGCCGTCCCAACAGGTCATCGTCAATCGCCAGAGCCCGCCTGGAGCTCGACGATTTGGGTTCCGCCACCAGTGGCGCGGAGCCGCTCGGGGTGGGTTGGAGGGTGCCCCGGACGATGATCAAGCCGCGGTCAAGGTCGATGTCGCGCCACCGCAGGGCAAGCAGCTCCCCGCGCCTCAATCCAGTCTTGAGCGCCACCCGGAAGAGGAGCTCGAACTGGTGCCCGGCCGCCGCCTGGAGCACTGCTCTTACCTCGTCGAGTCCGAGGACCGCGGCTTCCTTCCTCGGCAGCCGTGGCGGGTCGACCAGGTCGGCCGGGTTGTGCCCGCACCGCCCCCACCGCACCGCGTCGCGCAGCGCCCGGTGGAGGATGAAGTGCACCATCCTCACGGTGGCCGGCGAGAGACCTTCTCGAATCTTGGCGGCGTAGAGCTGCTGGAGGTCGTCCGGCTCCAGCCTGAGCAGTGGCCGTCCTCCCAGTGTCGGCGCGACGTGGTCGAGCATCAGCTGCCGATAGCGGCGCCACGATTGGGGGCGGAGGTTAGGCTCGACCGCCACCAGCCACGATTCGAGGAAGGTGCCGAGCCGAAGCCGGGCAGAGCCGACCCCGCGGCCCTGCGCCAGGCTTCGTTGCAAAGCCCGCAGTGCGACGATGGCCTCGCGGCGGGTCGGTCCGTACACATATCGCCGGCCCTTGCCCGGGACGGTCAGATACGCGCTCCAGCGGCCATCCTTGCGCTGGCTGACGTTGCCGTCACCCTTTCCTCTCCGACTGCGCGGCATAGCGGACTGCCCCCTCACCGCTGCCGCGGCCGGCTCCAGAGATCGGCGGCCGAGAAGCCTGGGCCAACGAAGCTCTCCTCGCCAGCAACGAACTCGACCAAGGAGCGCGCGGGGATCCGGGTCAGCCGCCCTAGCTTGACAACAGGAAGCTCTCCGCGCTGGATCATTCCGTAGACATAGGTCCGTCCACAGCCCAGGACTGAGGCGACCTCGTTCACGTCGAGGAGCAGCTTCTCGGTCATCGCATCAGCTCCGACAGGCGGTCCGGACTCATCCTGAACATCCGCTCAGCACGAAGACGGTCTCGCTTGGCGTCCACCAACCCCTCGAAGTCCCTCCCCGTCTCCTGGAGGTGGCGGGTCGCAAGCGAACCCGCCGTGCGCAGCACCGCCGCCAGGTCGTCCTCGGTGGAGAGCGCCCCAAGTGCACTGGCATAGCCGATGAAGCCCCGCACCAACCTCTCCTGGGCCGCGGCCCGGACTCGCTGCCGCACCAGTGGCGATGATGGTGACCCCAGCTCGGCCCGGCGGAGCTCGCTCCAGACCGGGTCCTGGTGCCACCGGGAGCGGTTGCTGTCCTTCCCGGGACGCCGCAAAGAGATCCACCCCATCCCGTACTCCCACAGTTCCTGGCGCGATCGGAGCGCCTGCTCGAGGGTCTCCAGGCCGAACGCTCGCAGTGCCCGGCGGCGGAACTGGAACTCGACCCGCCACACGGGCTGCCCGGGGTCGCGGCCCCGCCAGATCTCCTCCTGCCAGTGCTGCTCCCTGGCCGCCATCTCCAGCGACTTGTCGTAGATGCGGCAGACCACATCACCCTTGCCGAACGTGAAGCCGGAGAAGATGCGGCCGCTGAGGTGCGCCTGCCGGGGCACCTCGAAGAGCCGGCGACGAGTGGCCCGGCAGCTGAAGTCCGAGAGGTCCTGAGCGACAGGGACCCAACCTTGGAAGTCGCAGTACAGGTCGAGCCTCGACACCCGCAGTGGGCCCCTTGCCTCCATCACAGCCTCGTCCAACCATCCATCCACCATCGCCACAGCGGCCTCCACCCCGTAGGCGTGGATGAACGGCGAGTGCCACTGCACGAAGGCCGGCGGGAACGGGTCGACCGCGCCGAGCATCAGCTCGATCCGCGCCGAGCGCAGCCAGATCGGGTACCCCCTCCAGCCGTGCGGCTTGAGGATGAAACCCTCGGGGTTGTCGCCGAGGTCAATCAGAGACCCGTCAGCACCGGCTTCGCGGCGGAGTTCGCCCAATTCCTGGCGCAGGCCGGGGCGGAGCACCCCCGGCGCGGAGGCGTGGATGGTGTCCACTCCAGAGGTGAGGAGATGAAGCTTGCTCATTCGATCTCGTCCTGATCTCGGAGCGATGTACTTTGCCACCAGGGTGTTACAAGCACCCCTGGTGGCTGTGGGCTGATGGAACTCCACCTGACCGGATCGGCCGGCAGGGGGCCGACCGCGATTCTGTCTGGCGGGGTCGCTCCGCTCACGCGGGCGGGACCACACTCACTCCCGCTGAGGTCGAGTTGGGTCGGCCGCTGCCCGAAGCCGGCGGCGACTCTGGCCCTCGCGATGAAGCGGCCGAGGTTGACCCAAGCCACCCTCTCCGCTCCGGCACGAGCACCGGGCCACCCGCTCTCCGCCTCATTGGCGGCGCGGGTGGCCCGGATGGCGCGCAGGGCACAGCGGATGAGCTCCACAACCTCGACCACCCCGTTCGTGAGCCAGGCCCACCTCGATCGGGCAGCTGACTCATTCGGTGGCATCGCGCACGCGAGAGCGGCGAGCCCACGAGTGCTTCGCCCGGTCTCCGGCATCGCTCGCCTCCTGGTAATCCGCTGCACCGCGCCATGTGGTACGGTCCATTATAGCACGACCACATGCGGAGTCAATGGGTGCGTCAACCCCCACTCGCCCCCAGGCCCAACCCTCGGCCACTGGCTGCGGGACACCCTTTCAAATGGGCATCCCCTTGGATGGACCGGGCTCTTCCTACCCCTTCAGCCGCCGAGCTGAGTCCGGGGGAAGACCAGGGTTGTCAGGTCGGCTGGCAGGTGGACCTCGATGACCGCCACCACCAGAGCATCCTGCTTCATGACCCGGTACAGCTGGAGCACCGGGACCCCGTCCGGCACGGCCAAGACCCGCTTGAGGTCAGGCGCCGGCATCATCGCCTCAACGACATCCTCTCCGTCCGCCGCCGTCATCCCCCGGCTGGCGAGCAGATCGGGAAGCCACTGACCATCCAGATCCGCCTCTGTCAACCCCAGTTCCCGCTCGACCCTGGGGTGAACCCAAGCACGGCGGAGCGAGGGGATGCCCTCGGCCCCGTATCCCACCGACTCCTGCAACAGAACCGCAGTCCCTACCTCCACCTGGAGCAGACCCGATATCCAGGGAGTCGCGGGCACCCGACGCGTCGCCGGCTCGATCGGGGCGATGACCCGGAACGACCTCACGGGACCAGCTCCAGTCCGATCGCCATCCGCGGACGCCGACAAGCGGGCCGAGCTCAGCTGCGTCGCGTCCACCAGTCTCCGATCCGCCTTGGGGTCGCGCACGAAGCTGCCAGCCCCATGTTCGGCGACCACCATCCCTTCCTGCTTCAAGAGGCCGATGGCGCTCCGCACGGTGGTCCTGGTGACCTGGTACCGGGCCATCAGCTTGCGCTCCGATGGAAAAGCCACCCCCGTCGGTAGGCGCCCCTCCGCTATGTCCTGGCGCAGGTGGTCTGCCAACTGCTGATATAGCGGCACCGGGCTGTCGCGTTCCAGGGTGGGTCTCACAACTGCTCCAGTTTAGCTGGTCCGCTCCATCTGTGGCTCGGCCCTAACCTGACGCAGACCAACTTTGACTAAGCCGTTGGCGAATAGCCATCGTCCCGTGTGTACGGTCGGGGGGTGGTCAGAAGTTGACCCGACCAGGTGCCGGAAGGCTGTCGCGCCGGAAACTGTTTGCACCGTTCCGCTGATGGCAGTGGTCACTCGGCAAGTCATCGACCTGCGGTGGCACTGTGCCACTCCTCACTTATTCGGGAGCTTCCCAACAACCAGAGCGACCCACGTCGCGCTTTGCCAGGGTCAGAGCCTGGAGGTAACCACTTGTTTGTGGTAACGTCGAGCAGAGTAGATGTCGCGTCACAATTCAGGGTCTGCGCCTGACACCGGCGGGAGTCGGCCTATGTTCCCACTATGGCCAACTCAACTCGCGCCGATCGAGAGGGGCCGGGAATGACGTCCCGGGTGTTCGTCCATGCACGTGTGCCGACCTCACTTGGATTGATTGCCGGTCTACTGATCCTGGCGGCGGCAGCAGCGGGATGCGCCTCGACAAATTCGAGCCGACCGGCAACTCCGAGGCATTTGCCTCGCCTGATTAGCTTCGCGCACGGTGCCAGGCCGCATCTCGATACCGGCACGCCATCCAGTACCGTGCCCGGAGCTAGCGTCGCCCTCCAACCTCCATTCTCGGCCCTCTGGAGCGGAGCGCTAACTGGGCCCCAACCATCGAATTTGCTTCAGGAGATGCCCCATACTGTCACGACAAGCGTCGATCCCTTGGTCACGGTGTTCATGCGGAATGAGACGTCTTCAGTCGAAACAGTGAGCTACCAGCTTTTGATTACCGATGGTCGCCTACCGTTTACGCTGGGTGGTGATTCTACCGTCCCACCGAGTGCCTGGCCTCAGGTTGTCTGGAATTCGCAACAAGCGTTGCCTGATGGTACAAGCGAAATTACGCTTCAACCGGGACAGACAGCATCCGCCAGCATGGGATGGCCATCGGACCTAGTGTCGTCACGTCCTGGCAACTTCTACGGAGTCGTCTACTTCTACGTCAACGGCTCTGTCTGGGGCGCCCCGACGCCATTCTTCTACTATGAGCCGCTGACCCTTCAGTAGTCCAGCCACCACCGCTTTGGGCGCTCTCGCGGCCGAGGTAGTTCGGTCACCACGTCGAAGCGCTTACTGGTTTGCCGACTGGCGATGAGGATGTCCTGAGCGGCGTGGAATTTGGTCGGTGGTCCTGGGGCGGATGATACGCGTGAGGAGGGTGGCCCTGCGCGCGCCACAGGCGTGGTCAGGGGATGGGTCGCTGCCTCTTGCCTGGGGTCAAGAGCAGGGGGTCTGGAGGTCATGAGAGGTGATTTGCGAGGCTCTACGGCCTTCTCAGCGGCGTGTTTTGGTCACGGATGGCCGCAGGATGGCCAGGCGACCATGCTCGGGGCGGCGGTCGAAGTCCGCCCGAGCCGCGCCACCAGCGCCACGGCCAGGTCCACCAAGTGCTAATGGCGCTGCCGAAGACCGCACCACCTCAACGACGACCAGCCGGGCAATCGGAAGGCTTTTAACAGAGCACTGATCGCAGCCAACCCGCCCAGTGAGGTGACGACAGACACTCCGGTTCGACCATTAAATAGCGTCACAAGACAGTCCGCTCCTGACGATCTTGCCAACGGCCACCGTCACGTTTACCCAGCCGTAGAAGTATGAGGTTCGTAGCGGACCCACGGCAAGGACGTAGTGCCCCGGTGGCAACGAGAATCGGAACTCTTGATGTCGCTTGACCGTCTGCGTAGTTACTTGGACACTGGGAAGAACGAGTTTGACTCTATTGCTAGACACTGGTACGAGAGCTGCCGTGCCTCGCAGGACGATGACAGTGCCCGCCACATAGTCGGGCCACTTGATGTGCGTCGGCAACACCGCGGCGCAGACGTTGATCCCGCCGACGACCACGCCATAGCCGCTTGGGATTGCGATTGACGCGGTTGGTGATGGCGACGGGTGGGGGAGCGAACTGTTGGCGCAACCGGCTGCCGTGAGCAGGACGCCCATCATTAACGCCATCGCAAATGTGTGCGGTCTGAACCAAGTCAAGATGGGGATGAGGCTACGCGTAGGTCGGCTACTTGGCAACATGAGCCTGATCGACACCGGCCAAGACCGACCGTCGCCCACGGTAACGGCGGTTGCTCTCGGACCCAGGTCAGCGAGCTGTCGGGCAGAATGGCCAGACCACGTGCTGCGAGTTCAAGACCTGCGGTGCGTACGAGAGACCAGTGGTCTCAGCGCCATCCGAGGGTCTCTGTGGTGGCCTGGTGCCGGCGAACGGCGTGGCGACACCTGGACCTGACCCGGCACGACGGGACACCGATAGGCAAATCGCCGGCTCCTTGGGTTCGAGCCTGGCTAAGCACTCAGCTTCCCACCGCGACCCACGTACGCTCGTTCGTCGTGCGCCAGAGGCCCGCTCCCGGGGCCAGCATCCATCCGTCCAGCGGTCCGGTGAACGAGAATACGGCTGCATTCCCACCGAGATTGACACCCGGGACGGCGGACCAAGAGTAACCGCCGTCTCTGCTGCCCGACAGCTCGTTGGTCGTCGCGATCCAGAGCTCCCCCGTCGGGCTCACGCCCAAGCTGGCGAAGTCCTGAGGGGGAAGGCCGGTGGGGTCCCGGGTGCCGAGCGCCGGCAGCAGCGCCCTGGGGAACCATGTCGCCCCGGCGTTTTGAGACACGTAGATGCCCTTGGGCGTCGAGCCGGCGGCCCCCGACCCTTCGCAGACGCTCACCATCGCGCCCGGGGCGCGTATCGCTATCGCGGCCATGCCGAACCATGGGTTCGAAGCGCACGGGGACTCGCGAGTTGTCCATGTGGAGCCAGCGTCGCTCGTGACCACGAGTGTCGACAGCCTGCCTGAAGTGATGGCATGGGTGACCGCCACAGCTGCCCACCCGGGCGCGGGGCCGAGAGCGAACGCGGTGAACGCGTCGACCGCAGGGATGGGTAGTACGGAGCCCGGCTGCCAGGACGTCCCCGTGCCGGAGGTGTGCCAGAGGCGCCAGCTGCCCGAGGTGCCACCTGCTCGAGGCGAGGTGAGAGCCAGCGTCTCATTTCCAGACACGCCGAGGCCAGCCACCGGGCTTCCGAGTTGGCTCAACGTCCATTGCCTGCCACCATCACTGGTTCCGGCCAGCATCCCGTTTCCTGCGACCCAGCCCGACGTGATCGTAGTGAACGCCACTGAGGAGGCCCGGCCGAGTGAGGTCCGCACCACCTTTGGCAACTGTGACCCTTCCACCGTCCATGTGGTTCCCGCATTCCTCGTGACGGCGAGCCGCCCCGGGTACGGTTCGGGGCTGGTCTGGATGCCTCCGAGCCGGGAACGGTGCTGAGCGCAGATGACCGTCGAAAGGGTAACGCCTATGCCAACCGATGGGCTGAGGAAGTCGATCGAGGCGAGGTACTCGGACGGCACGCGCGACCCAACCCTGAGTATCGTCGGGTGCTTCGCGCAAGGTGGCGGGCCGAGGATCGCCGATGCGCTGGTGTCTGATGGGATCGAGCCCTCGGGCCCTGACGGCGCCCCGGCACAGCCGGTAGCAAACAGTAGCAGGGCGGCCGTGAAGCCAGCCGTAAGCCCCCGCACTAACACCTCGACCTCCTGCAAGCAACCGTCGCGGGCTACCAGGCCATGGACCCTGCTATGTGATGGAACGACGCTCGCCGGGACTGTGTTTCAGCCCCGATGCCTCCCGCACCGGCCTGGTCAGCCTTCATGGTCGCCAGTGGCCCGGTTCCCATGGCCGCCAACAGTCCTCCCACCTCCGCGCGACTGGCAGCGCCAACATGGCGAGGACTTGACACCCTATTTGACACCCTATCCGGCGAACATAGGCGGATTTCGGCGTACGTCGTACCCGAGGTACGCCTCGTCTTCTAATACGAAATGGTCACCGGCGCACCCTCACGTACAGTTCACTGGCAAATCCGCCCTTCCCGACCAGGGCCAACCAGAGCCCCGGTGTGTGAGACGGCCACGCTGTAGTCACATCTGCCCCGGTCGGTTCGGCAGCTTGGCCACCGAGGCGACCGCTACGGCCACGCTCAGCAGACCAAGAGTTGCTTCGCAGCGCGGAGAGGGACACTCAAGCCGCGGCACGAGATATCGCCAAGGGGTGGCTTCGTACCGACGGCGGTGAGATCAGGCCGGGATCGAGCCAGGACGACACCGTCGTGGTCACCAGGACCGGTGCCCCAGCGGGAGAGGCGACGCCCGTGCCGTTGCGCCGCTTCGCGCTCGCCGATGCCGCAATCGCCATGCTCCGCACAGCTCCGGGTATCGATCTGACCCGGCTTGGGGCCGACCTCGACAGCGTGGTGTCGCAGGACCCCCGCGCGCGCGCCTGATGCCCAACCTGCCCCGTGTGACTCATCGACACCTTCTCCGTCATCGATCTTGACCGGTCCTGTGCAGGGCACCTCCCCCTCAAGCCGACGGTCACCGCGATCCCCCGCGGCGGAACTCGCCGGCGTGGCTCACGCGACCGGCGACCCGGCCTAGAGAGCGCGCCGACAGGGTCGGTCGCAGTAGCCGGAAGCCGTCTTCGACTTCCCGCCCGGCGGGGGAAAGTGGGCTGGAGCGTCTGGTCGAATCTGACCAGCTGAGTCAGCCAAGGAGCGCGGAACTCCGGCATCGCATGTCCTCACGGCAGCTGCCTCGGGTGCCTCCGCGCCCCCGGGCCCCCGGTCCGCAGTCGCCACCCGAAGCGCTTTGAGGGCCGTCGACAGCTCCTCGAAGTCGCCGCGGCTGGTTCCACCCGCCGGCCTGCGCCCTGCCCTCGGGGAGGAGCTCTGGCGGGCCTCCGGAGGCATGGAGATGCCGGTGCAGCCGACCGCGCCCCGCCCCGCCACGGGGTTCAGCGTGAACGCGAGCGTTGGATGCGGCTCCCGACCGCAGTCACATCCATCCGAGCGTCCGCCAAGGGCACCGGCGAGCTGAGGTCGGGGACCGTGACGCACCCGCTACTCCCCCATCACACGATCCCGCAAGTTCCGACCGTAGACTCCGCCACAAGCCGATGTCAATGCCAAGCCGGGCGGGCCGGATGGACCCAGGTCGACAGCCGACAGCTGCCGAGCTCGACGCCATCCTCGGGGAGCTGTTCGAGCAGGCAACACTCCCCATGGCCGTGATCGGCTTCGATCACCTCCTAAAGCGGGTGAACGCCGCCTACTGCCAGCTCCTGCAGCGCCGCCCCTCCGAGCTTCTGGGCACCCACATCCTCGAGCTCACCCACCCCGAGGACCGCAGGGCGAGCCAGATCGCCTCGTGGCGCGCGCGGCGAGGCCGGCCGGCTCGGAGCATTCCCAAGCGCTACCTGCTCCCCGACGGCGGCTGGGTCTGGGCGCGGATCACCACCATCCTGCTCAGGGACCACGCCGGAGAGCCGCTCTGCGTCCTCACCCAGGCGGAGGATGCCAGCCACGAGGAACGCCTTAGGCGCCAGGTGCTGCAGCTGAGCCAGATCCAGCTGGCCCTGGCCGAGAGCAGCGAGGCGATGCTGCGGGCCCAGAGCGTGCAGGAGCTGTGGGAGAAGACCTGCCGGATCGCGGTCGAGCGGGGTGGTCTCGACATGGCCTGGGTCGGCCGGATCCGAGAGGACGGCACGGTGGTCCCGGATGTGCACTGGGGCTCCCGAGATGAGTACCTGCAGACCCTCAGGGCCTCCATCCACGCGGATGACCCGGAGGGACAGGGCCCCGTCGGAGTGGCGGTGCGCTCGGGGGCCCCGGCCGTGTTCCAGGACATCCTGGGAGATTCGCGCTTCGCCCCCTGGCGCGACCGGGCGATCAACGCTGGATTTCGGGGCGTGGCTGCCTTCCCGATGAGACACGGCGGAGCTCCAGCCGGAGTGCTGGCGGTCCACGTGGCCCAGCCCAACTTCTTCGACCCCGAGACCACCGAGCTGCTGGAGCGGCTGGCGAACACCCTCGAGTACGCGTGGGAGGCCTTCGGGCTTCGCGCCCGGGCGGAACGCTCAGCGCGGGAGGTGGCCGACAGCCTCGACCGCTTCCAGCACGTGTTCCAGAGCAGCAGCATCGCGATCTGCATCACCGACCTGGAGATGAACATGCTCCAGCTGAACCAAGCGATGTGTGATCTGCTTCAGAGTGCGGAGGAGCCGCTGCTGCAGCGGAGCCTCCTCGAGTTCGTGGCAGATGCACAACGAGAACAGGTGGTGCTGAACGCGCGCCCCCTCGTGGACCTGCGGAGGGAGTACATCCCGGCGTGGGAGCTGGCGATGCTCACGACCAGCGGCCTGCCACTGCGAGTCCGCATCTCCGCCAACGCGATGCCGGAGTCCGCCACCCGCGGCAGATATCTGGTCTGGCAGGCTCAGGATGTCACCGCCCAGCGCCAGGCCGAGGAGCTTGCGGACCGCCGGACCGCCCAGCAGGCGGCGGTGGCGGACCTGGGCAGGATGGCGCTGCAGACTGCCGACGTGAAGGCGCTGAGCCAGGACTGCGCCACCCTGATGGCGCAGCATCTGGGGACGGACAAGGCCTCGGTGCTGCGCTGGAACCCAGCCCACGAGTCCTTCCTGGTTACCTCGGGGGTGGGCTGGGAACCCGGGGTGGTGGGGGGAGCCCTGATCCCCGGCGGCAAGGGCTCGCTTTCGGGGTTCGCCCTGACGTCCCAGGCCCCGGTCATAGTCGCCGACACCACCACCGAGGCCCGGTTCGATGCCACGGCACTAACCCGCGACTTCGGGGTCAGGTCGGCGCTGGCGGTTCCGATCTGGACCGGGGAGCGGTACTACGGCGTGCTGGCCGCCTTCACCTCCCACGTGCATACCTTCAGTCCGGACGAGATCAACTTCGCCGAGGGGATCGCCAACGTGCTGGGGGCCGCCATCGCCAGATCCGAGGCGGAGATCGCCATCCAGCGCCAGGCGCTTCACGACTCTCTGACCGGCCTTCCCAACCGGGTCCTCCTTCTGGATCGGATCGGCCTCAGCCTGGAACGGATGCGCCGCGACCGCCAGCCGATCGCGGTCATGTTCCTCGACATCGACCGCTTCAAGATGGTCAACGACAGCATGGGCCACGCGGTCGGGGACGAGGTCCTGCGCGCGGTGGCGCGCCGCCTGACCAACTCTCTTCGCCCCACCGACACCATCGCCAGGGTCGGGGGGGATGAGTTCGTCATCCTCTGCGACGACCTCGACTCGGAAGCCGCCGCCACCCTCATGGCGGACCGCCTGGTGAGAGTCGTGGAAGCGCCCATCTCAATCGAGGATCGCGAGGTCGTGGTCACCGCCAGCATCGGGCTGGTGATCACCGGCGACGAGGATCAGGGGCCGGAGGTGCTGCTCCGAGACTCCGACATCGCCATGTACCACGCCAAGTCAGCCGGGGGTCGGCGGTCGGTACCCTTCGCGCCCGAGATGGCGGAGGTCTTCGGCGAGCGCATCAAGGTCGAGGTGGAGCTACACCACGCGCTCGAGCGGAACCAGTTGGTCGTCCACTACCAACCCGCAGTCAGCCTCCGCTCGGGCGAGATTGTCGGCGCAGAGGCCCTGGTGCGCTGGAACCATCCGGTGAGAGGCATGGTCCCGCCGGCCCAGTTCATCCCCCTCGCCGAGGAGACCGGGACCATCCACGAGATCGGGGCATGGGTGCTAAGGCAGGCGTGCCACGCCGCCCGCAGATGGAGTGACCTGCGCCCAGGCAGCCGCTTCTCGATCTCCGTCAACGTGTCGGCACGCCAGCTCCAGACCGCCGATCTGGCCCATCAGGTGGCGGCCATCCTGGACGATGCGCGCCTGCCGCCTGCGCAACTCTGCGTCGAGATCACCGAGACCGCGGTGCTGGCGGACTCGCTCACGGCCATCTCCGGCATCGGCGCCCTGCGCGAGCTGGGAGTTTCGATCTCGGTGGACGACTTCGGGACCGGCTACTCCTCGGTGTCCCATCTCAAGCGCTTCCAGCTGCAGGAGCTCAAGATCGACAAGTCCTTCATCGACGGGATCACCGAGAATCCCAAGGATGCGGCGATCGTCGGCGGCCTGATCCAGCTGGCCCACTCCGTCGGGCTGTGGGTGGCGGCGGAGGGGGTGGAGACCGCGCCCCAGCGCCGGGCGCTGGAGGAACTGGGCTGTGACGTTGCCCAGGGCTATCTCATGTCCCGGCCAGTACCGGAGCAGGAGTTCGAGCGACTCTGGGTCGGCGCCGCCCGTCTCTGAAGGGCGACCAACGGCGAGCCCTACTCCCCCACCTCCTACCTGTCACATTAGGCCGAGCTCGTCCAGCCCCCGCAACAGTTGGCTGACCACCGCGGGGTCGCAGGCGACGTCGATCACGAAGGGATTGCCCGTCCGGGCGGCGGTGAAGGCCTTGGTGAGAGCGGGATCCAGCTCCTCGCGGCGGGTGACGCGTTCTCCCTGAGCTCCCAGGCCCACGGCCAGGGCCGCATGGTCGACCGCTCCGGCGGGGTCTCTCCTGGAACTTCCCGGTCCCCTCCACACCCCGTTGTTGACCACCACCGCCACCATCCCGATCCGCTGCCGCGCGGCGGTGTCGAGTTCCATCGCGGCGAATCCAAAAGCACCATCCCCGGTGAACAGGACCATCGGCTCCTGGGGCCGGGCCATCCCCGCGGCGATCGCGAACGGCAGACCCACCCCCAGGGTGCCCATCGATGACCCGATCAGCATGTTGGACCCGGGTCGATGCGCCCGCGAGAATGCGATCCCCCAGGTCACGCTGTCACCGCCGTCGGAGATCCAGGTCCCACCACCTTCAGCTTCGAAGCGCGCGGCCACCTGACGGGCCACCCAGCCGGCCCCGACGGCAGAGCCGTCGCCCTCTGCCTCGGCTGCCCACATCTCCCGGCTGCCCGCGCTCAGGGTGGCGGCAGCCGCCCGCCAGCCGCTCCAGCGTTCGGCCGACGACTTGAGATCGGCGCCCAGTGCCGCCAGGGTGGCTCCGACATCGCCGAGCAGCCCGAGGGTGGGCTCCCGCGCGCCTCCCAGGTTCTCCGGACGGAGGTCTACCTGGACAATGACCTGCTCCTCCCCGAACAGGGGCGGCCTGCCGTAGATCAGGTTGCCGTTGAAGCGGGACCCCACCACCAGCGCCAGGTCGGCGCTGGCAAGGGCGGCCCCGCCATGGACCAGACTCCCCAGGCAGTTGGGATGCTCGTCGTCCAGCAGGCCGCGGGCGGCGCTGGTGGTGGTGACAGGGACACCGGTCAACTCCGTGAAGTCCCGCAGGGCATCGCCCGATTGGGAGAAGAACGCACCCGAGCCCGCCACAACCAGCGGCCTCTCGGCGCGGCGCAGAAGATCCGACGCCTGCGCCAGCGTGCGCGCGTCGGGGACCGACTTGGAGATGGGCGCCAGCGTAGGGGGCAGCGAATCGCCCACCTCCGCCTCGAGCACATCCTCGGGTATCTCCAGGTAGGCAACCCCGGGCGCGCCCCGGACCGCGTGCCGATACGCCTCCACCACGTATTCCGCCGTGCGCTCCGGGGCCAGGCACTCGGCGCTCCACTTGACCACGCCCGCCACAACTCGCAGCTGCTCCAGATCCTGCACCGCGCCCCGGCCGCGCTTGCCGAGCGCCGTGCGTCCGGCCACGATCACAACTGGAGCCCCCGCGGCATTGGCCTCCACGATTCCGGGCAGCGCATTGGCCAGCCCCGGCCCGGCCGTCACCATCGCGAAGCCGCAGCCTGCGGTGGCCAGCGCCCATCCCTCGGCCATCAGCACGGCATTCTCCTCGTGACGCACCGATACCACGCGGGCGCCGGCCGTGCGGACCTCGTCCAGGAGCGCGCCGATGTGGCTGCCGGGAAGGGTGAAGAGCACCTGCATGCCCACGCTGTGGAGCGCCCGCGCCGCCAGCTGGGCTCCGGTCCGTCGGCCATCCTGCATGCTCATCTCCCGGCTTGTCCACCAACGCGGCGACTGCGACAATGCCGCACCGTCACCAGGATCGGGCCTTTAGAGCTCCGATCGCACCCGGGAAAGCAGGGGCGACCGGCGACGGTATTCACGCTGGCGTCCAGCCGCGGGCACGAGGAGGCCGCCTGGGATCAAGATGTCCTGGTGCAGGATCTCTTCGCCGACGAGCAGCCGTCGGGCCCATCCTCAGGGGTGGCCGCCAGCCCAGCGGTAGAGGAAGAGCGCGCCGAGGCACCCCTCGCCACGCGCCTCAGACCCGCACGCTGGGAGGAGGTCCTTGGCCAATCCCACCTGCTGGGGACCGAAGGACCCCTGCGTCCGGCGTTGGAGGGAGCCCGGCTGCAGTCGCTGGTTCTGGTGGGCCCGCCGGGAACCGGGAAGACCACCATCGCCCAGCTCCTGGCCCGTGCCCAGCAGGCGCACCTGATCGCCCTGTCCGCCGTGTCCACGGGGGTTGCGGACCTGCGCCGGGTGGTGACTGAGGCCGAGCAGCGTCGCCGGGTGGGGCAGGGCACCGTCCTGTTCCTGGATGAGATCCACCACTTCAGCCGGACCCAGCAGGACGCTCTGCTGCCGCACGTGGAGAGCGGGCTGTTCACCTTGATCGGCGCCACCACCGAGAACCCCAGCTTTCAGCTGACCGGGGCGCTGCTGTCGCGGGTCCAGGTCCTGGATCTGCGGCCCCTGACCGAGGAGGACCTGGCCGCCGTGCTCCAGCGCGCCCTGGATGACCATGAGCGGGGCCTGGGTCAGCGCCGCCTCAGCCTCAGCGTCGATGCCGGAGGGCTCCTCATCCGTCACAGCGGAGGTGACGCACGCCTGCTGCTCAATGCTCTGGAGCGAGCGGCGGAAGGGGTGCCGGATGCTGGCGAGATCGGTGCGGCGGAGGTGAAGCGGGCGCTGAGCAGCCCCCACCTGCTGCACGACCGCGCCGGCGATCTTCACTTTCAGATCCTCTCGGCCTTCATAAAGTCAATGCGCGGCAGCGACCCCGATGCGGCCGTCTACTGGCTGGCGCGCCTCCTGGAAGCAGGTGAGGACCCCCTCCTGCCGGCTCGCCGGATGGTCATCCTGGCGGCCGAGGACGTGGGGCTGGCGGACCCCCAGGCGCTGCCGCTGGCCGTCGCAGCGCACCAGGCGGCGGCCCTGGTGGGAATGCCCGAATGCCGCCTGCCCCTGGCGGAAGCCGCGATCTTCCTGGCCCTGGCACCCAAGAGCAACGCCTCATACCGCGCCTATGGCGCTGCCGCCGCGGACGTGGCCCTCCGAGGCCAACTGGCGGTCCCCCTCCACCTGCGCAACGCGGTCACGAGTCGGGACCGGGCGGCGGGGTTCGGGCTGGGCTACGAATACGCTCACGACGACCCCGAGGCGCTGGTGGGCCATGAGCACCTGCCGCCAGAGCTCCTGGGCCAAAGCTATTACCGACCCACCGATCACGGCTTGGAGGCCGAACTGGCCAGCCGGCTGCGGCGGGCTCGGCGGCGCCGGAGCCCGGGGGTCGAGTAGCGCTACTCGGCGGAGGGAGCCTCCGGCTCCTCCGCTGGAGCCGCGGCCTCAGCCTCGGGTTCCTCCGCCGCCACCCTGGTCTGGGCGATCTTGACCAGGATCTCGGAGGGATCGATGGCGGCGTTGAGTTCGACGCCCTCCGGCAGGGTGAGGTCGGACACCCGCACCGCGTCATCCACCTCGGCAAGGCCCGAGATGTCCACCGTGATCTCCCCGGGAATGGCGTCCGGGAGACAGCTGACCTCAAGGGTGTGGACCACGTGCAGGAGCTCGCCCACGCTGAACTTGACCGCTGGCGACTCGCCGGTGAGGACCACCTGGACCTGCACGGTCAGCTTCTCCTGCAGATTGACCTGGAAGAAGTCGACGTGCTGGGCGACGCTGGTCCTCGGGTTCAGCTGGAGTTCCTTGATCAGGACCGGCCGCTGCCTCCGCTCACCGGCCACCTTCAGCTGCAGCAGATGGCTCTTCCCGGCGGTGTGCACCGTCTTGGCCAGCTCCTTCGCGGGCACCTCGACCATGATCGGGGCCACCTTGTGGCCGTAGATGACCCCGGGCACCAGCCCTGCTCGGCGGAGCTGACTCACGTGGCGACCGGTCACAGAGCGCGGCGCGGCCTCAAGTTGAAGTGTCATCTGACCTCGATCCCGAAGATGGCCCCGGCGGACGGGGGCGGTGCAGCCGGATCTTACCAAACCGTCGGTTCAGCGAGTCCCCGCCGGTACGGCCCCGAAGCGACGATTGACGTAATCCACAATCGCCTGCAGGCTGGTCCCCGGAGTGAACACCTCGTCCACTCCCATCTGCTTGAGGGCCTCCACGTCCTCGGCCGGCACTATCCCGCCCCCGAAGACCACGATGTCCGCGGCGTTGCGCTCCGCCAAAAGCCGGATCACCTCCGGGAACAGGGTCATATGGGCCCCGGACAAGAGGGAGATCCCGATCCCGTCGACGTCCTCTTGGATCGCGGCATCGACCACCTGGGCGGGTGTTTGGTGCAGGCCCGTGTAGATGACCTCCACACCGGCGTCTCGCAGCGCCCGCGAGATGATCTTGACCCCGCGGTCGTGTCCATCCAGCCCCACCTTGGCGGTGAGGATCCGAACCGGCCTGTTGGGCATGCGCCTAGTGTAAGTCGCGCCGCCAAAGGTTCAGTTCACGGATGCGGACACGGGGGCGGCCGGTGAGCTGCCAAGAGCCGCCTGGGCGGCGTAGGGAACGCTCCCGACCAGCCCCACCAACAGGGCCACCGCCCCTGCCAGCGCGAGCCGCCTGGCCCAGCCGCGGCGCGCGGCAAACGGGAGACGGCGCTGCCAGGCGACCGCCCACCGCGTCGGGAACTCCGCCACCAACAGCAGGACCGCCAGCACCGGGGCCAGGTTGGGATCCGTGGCAACACCCGTCGCCGGAGTTCCAAAGCCCTGCCCGAACCACCACGCGAAGGCAAGCCAGGCCATGGTGGCGATGGTCAGGAAGCGGTCGCGCCCACCCAGGAGATGGGCGACCCCCAGGGCGACCATGGTGGCGGTGAGGGCGGTGTTCCATAGGAACGGGTCAGCGGCCACCTGGCCGGCGAGGGCGTGGATCGGCGCCGCCAGCGCCGCGGGCTGCGGCGGCGCCGCCATCGCGGCGAAGAGCCCGTTGAGCCCCGCGGCGCTCCAGAAGCCCTCCCCAGGGATCGTCTGCAGGACGGCTCCGAACAGGAAGGTGGTGCCGAGCCCCACCTCGATCAGGCGGCGCGCCCGCCCACTGCGCCACAGCTCGACCGGCGCCAGCAGAAGGCCGGCAGCGCCGACGTACGCCAGTACGGCCCCAGGGGATCCGGCGAGCAGGCTGGCCCCGGGGGCCAGCAACCCGCCGAGGGCCTCCCCCCCGACCCAGACCATGAGGCCCCAGGCCAGCGACGCCCACAGACCCCAGCGCCCCAGCCTACCGTCCCCCCCACAGAGAATCGCGATCCCGATCCCGGCCTGGATGAGCACCGTCGCCGCCGCCAGGTGGACCGGGTGCGCCTGCCATATCCCCATCTCCCACCGGACGAAGGCCGCCCACCAGCCGGGGGTGCCATGGGCGACCGGTGCCAGGACCAGGGTCGGGAACCCCCCCGGCATCCGAGGCTGGGCCTGCAGGAGGGCGTCCAACAGCCACAACAGGCCCAGCGCCGTGCGCAGGAAGGTCCGGGCCGGAATGGTGCCCGGTTGGGCGGACACCGCCGGGGCTGGAGCAGCGACCGCCGCGGGCCGCAAACGGCCCACGATCGGACCCGCGAGCAGCACCAGCCCGGGCAGCGCCAGTTCCAGGAGCAGGACCAGGTAGAAACCGTTCAAGCGCGCCGACCCCGGCTCGCCAAGGTGGGGACGCTCCGGCAGCCGGCCGTCACCGGCGACTCGAAGACGTCCGGAATCGGTAATGGCACAATCCCAATCTCCGGCGGAAGCGCCGGCTCGGCCAGCGCGGTTTCCTCCTGTCAGGGGAGGGAAATCACCCGGGTGCGCCCGGGGGCGGGATCGCGACACTGGTCCAGATGCCAGCTGCCAGCGGTGTGGATGACCGGGTGGGAGCGTCCCCGGCCCGGGTCCGGTTCGACCAACGCCCGATGCTGGTCTTCTGGGAGACCACCAAGGCGTGCGCCCTGAGCTGCCGTCACTGCCGCGCGACCGCGGTTCCCGACGCACTTCCCGGCGAGCTCACGACCAAGGAAGCGCGGCTGCTTCTGGAGCAGGTCGCCGCCTTCGGACGGCCGTCGCCGATCTTGGTGATGACCGGTGGGGACTGCCTGGCGCGTCCCGACCTCCCCGACCTCACCGCCTACGCACGCGACCTGGGCCTGATCGTGGCGCTGTCGCCATCGGTCACCCCCCGGCTGCGCCCCGACACGATGCGGGCCTATAAGGAGCTGGGGGTGCGGTCCGTCTCCATCAGCCTGGATGGAGCGAGCCCCGCGGTCCACGACCGCATCCGCGGGATCCCCGGGCATCACGAGCTGACCATGTCCGCCATCCGCTGGCTGGCGGACATGGGCTTCAAGGTCCAGGTCAACACCACGGTCATGCGCCAGAATGCCCACGAACTCGCCGATGTCGCAGCCCTACTGGCGGAGTCCGGAGTCGTGATCTGGGAGGTGTTCTTCCTGGTCGGGGTCGGCCGCGGCGCCCGGCTGTCCGCCCTGTGGGCGGCGGAGAATGAGGACGTCTGCAACTTTCTCTACGACGCCTCCCGGCATCGGCTGCTGGTGCGCACCGTGGAGGCGCCCTTCTTCCGCCGGGTCCTGACCGCTCGCAGGGCCGACGAGGAATCCCAGCCAGAGCCGCTGACCGAGCTCGGGCGGCAGCTCAGCGCGCGCCTGCGGCATCTGCTTGGCCCCGCCCAGGGCCGGTCCCTGGCCCAGGCCGCGGGGACCCGGGATGGCATGGGAGTCGTGTTCGTGGGCCACGACGGCGCGGTGCTCCCATCGGGGTTTCTGCCCATGCCCCTGGGCAACGTGAAGGAGACCGAGCTGGCGGTCATCTACCGACGACATCCGCTCCTGCGGGCCATCCGGCGTGCCGAATTCCACGGCCGCTGTGGCAGCTGCGCCCATCGGCAGCTCTGCGGAGGCTCGCGCGCACGCGCCTACGCCCACCTCCTGGACCCACTCGGCGAGGATCCCGGCTGCGTCCACCGTCCCAGCTGAGGAACTGGGGTCGGTCCGGGCGGCCCCCCGCGGAGGCCGGGATCGCCAGGTGCCGGTCGCGGCCTTGGGGAACAATAATCGAGAGATGTTTCAGGGATCGCGATCGCCGGCGGAGCTGGAAGGACGAGCTGCCGGGCTGCTGCTGGGTTTCGCCATGGCCCAGCACCAGAGCGACTGCGAGGGTGCGCACGCCCCCACCGAAGCCCTCCTGGTGGATGCAGTCTCGCGGCACCTGTTGACAGGTGGCGGGGCCGAGGAGGGAGAGCTGCTCCGCAGCTGGGTCGCCGCCATCGCCGGCAGCGGGCAGCCCCAGGCCACCCAAACCGAGCTCGTGCTGGAAGGGGTGCGGAGCGGCCGCTCCTGGACCGAGGCTCGAGCCACCGCGGCCCGGATAACCTTGAGGCCGAGTTTGGATCCGCCACTTCTGCGGACCCTGCCCCTGGCAGTCGCCTGCGTGGGCCGGGGCTGGGCGCTCCGAAGCTCGGCACTGAGGGTGACGTCAGCAACCCACGACGACCCCAGCTCTCAGCTCGCCGGTTTCGCAGTCGCCCGGCTCGCGCAGGACCTCCTGGCCTTCGATCTCGAGGATGCGCTTCCCCGCACCGCCCAGGCGGTGCGGGAGGATGCCCCGGAGTCACTGCTGCGGGCGCTGCGCCCGGCGGGGCTGGGGGAGGTCATTCCCGACGGCGAGGACGCCCAAGGGGTGCTGGCAGGGGCCGTGCAGGCGGTGGTCGGGGCCGCGGACTGGACGCAGGCGGTTGAGCGCGCCAGCTCGCGGGGACTCAAGGGCGATCAGGCAGTCCTGCTCGCCGGAGCTCTCGCCGGCGCGCTCTTCGGGGTTGAGGGAAGCACCGTGGATCTGCCCGCGGCCAAGGTCCAGCGGGTGCGCGAGCGAGCCAACGCCCTGCTGCGGCACAGCCAAGAGCATGCGGCCGACCCACTGCCGCCGCCGACCCGGCTCGCCGCGCCCACTGCGCCATGAGCTCGCGAACCCTGGTGGTGGACGGCACCAACGTCAGCTGGGCCTGGCCGAAGAGCCGGCCACACATGGTGCGCAGCGAGTTCGGTGAGGCGCAGCTGCTGCTGTTCGAGGCGCTGATGGGATCCCCGCTGCGAGCGGTCCACCAGGAACTCGTTGTGGTCTTCGACGGCCCCCCCACCCGGGGCGGGCCATCCAGCACCAGGGGGGCGCTGGTCCTGCACCCCGATGCCGGTCACACTGCCGACGATCGGATCCTGGAGTTGATCGGGCAGCGGCGCCACTCGGGGCAGACGATCGCGCTCGCGAGCAGTGACCGGCAGCTGCGCGACCTGGCACGCGGCCTGGGGGCGACGACCATGGGGGCGATGGAACTCCTCAAGCTGCTGGACTCCAGCCTGGGGAGGCGACGCGGGCCGTCGGGACCGCCGAGTGGCAGCTCGGAGAAGCCTGCGCCATCCCAGCGCGACACCGAAGCGTGGCTGCGCCGCTTCAGAGCGGTGGACCGCCGGTCAGAAGGAGGGTGACTCCCGGTAGTCGCCGAATACCTCCTTCATGGCGGAGATGATCTCCCCCTCGGTGCAAAGCGACCGCACGCAGTCCAGGATTGGCAGCATGAGGTTTTGGTCCGAGCGGGCCGCGTCTCGAAGCCGGTCGAGAGCGTTGGCCACACCCTGGCCGTCCCGGCGCTGGCGCAGGGACGCCACCGCCGCCTTCTGGTCATCCTCGGCGGACTGGTCGATGCGCAGCAGCGTTGGGGGCTCCTCGTCCGTGCTGACGAAGGCGTTGACCCCGACCACCAGCCGCTCACCTCTGTCCAGCTGCTGCTGGTAGCGAAAGGCCGCGTCCGCGATCTCACGCTGGAAGAAGCCATCCTCGATGCATGCGAGCACCCCGCCGCGCTGGTCGATCTCCTCGAAGTATCGTTCGGCCTCCGCCTCCATCCGGTTGGTCAGCTCCTCCACGAAGTAGGAGCCGCCCAAAGGGTCGATGGTGGTGGTTACCCCGGTTTCGTACGCGATTATCTGCTGGGTGCGCAGCGCGATCTGGGCCGCCTTGGCGGTGGGCAGCGCCAGGACCTCGTCCATGGCGTTGGTGTGCAGCGACTGGGTTCCCCCAAGGACGGCTGCCAGCGCCTCCAGCGCGGTGCGGGCGATATTGTTCTCCACCTGCTGCGCGGTCAGCGAGCAGCCCGCGGTCTGGGTGTGGAAGCGCATGAGCCAGGAGCGCTGGTCCTTGGCGTGGTACCGGTCCCGCATCCGCCGCGCCCAGATCCGGCGTGCCGCCCGGTACTTGGCGATCTCCTCGAAGAAGTCGATGTGGCTGTTGAAGAAGAAGCTCAGCTGAGGGGCGAACGAGTCCACGTCGAGGCCCGCCCCGATCCCGGCCTCGACGTAGGCGAACCCGTCCGCGAGCGTGAAGGCGAGCTCCTGCACCGCCGTCGAGCCAGCCTCTCGGATGTGGTATCCCGAGATGCTGATGGGATGCCAGCGCGGGATGTTGCGGCTGCAGAAGGAGACGACATCCGTCACCAGCCGCAGGCTCGGCTCGGGGGGATAGATGTACTCCTTCTGGGCGATGTACTCCTTCAGGATGTCGTTCTGGAGGGTGCCACCGAGCCGCTCCGCCGCCACCCCCTGACGCTCCGCCACCCCGACGTACATCGCCAGCAGGATGGCGGCCGGCGAGTTGATCGTCATCGAGGTCGTGACCCGGCCGAGATCGATTCCCGAGAAGAGTTGCTCCATGTCCTCCAAGGAGTCGATCGCCACTCCGCAGCGGCCGACCTCCCCCTGTCCCAGGGGGTCGTCCGAGTCGCGGCCCATCAGGGTCGGCATGTCGAAGGCGACGGAGAGCCCGGTCTGGCCCTGCTCCAAGAGGAACCGGTAGCGCTGGTTGGTCTCAGCGGCGGTCCCGAAGCCCGCGAACTGCCGCATGGTGAAGATCTTGTCCCGGTACATGGAGGGATAGACACCCCTGGTGTAGGGGAACTCGCCCGGGTAGCCGATCTCGCGGGCGTAGTCGTGCCCCGCCATCGCCGAGGGGGTGTAGAGAGGCTCGACCGGGAGCCCGGAGAGCGTCTCTGGCGGCGGCAAAAAGCCGTTGCGCCCGGCGCGTTCGCGGGAAGCGCGGTAGCGCTTGGCCCAGCGCTCCAGGGCCTCCTCGTCGTCGACCATGGCGCTCTGCTTCTGGTCCAGCATCACAGGTCCCTCCGGGTGGCGGCCGCGACGGCGGCCGCGGATACCTCTATGTTGCGCCGCTGGTGGGCGAGGCGGTCCAGCAGGAGCTCGGCGATGCGCTCGGGGTCGGCCCGCCGGGCGTCCTCCGCGGGCAGGGACGAATCCTCGCGGGCCAGTTCGGCCGCCGCAAACTCGCGGGCTCGCAGCGCCACCAGCTCGGCCACCTCATCCCGCAGGCGGCGCACCCTCCGCTGGCCCAGCTCGCCCGACTGCTGGAGGTGGGAGCGATGGTGATCGATCGCGGTCGCCAGCTCCGCGACCCCTTCCGCACCCTGAGTCGCGGTCGCCCGCACCACGGTGGGCAGCCAGCCGCGGTCCGGGCGGGAGAGCCGGATCATGTCCCGCAGCTCCCGGGTCACCCGCTCCACCCCGGGAAGGTCCGCCTTGTTGACCGCGAAGACGTCCGCGATCTCGGTGATGCCGGCCTTGATGACCTGCACCCCGTCGCCGGTGCCGGGGGTGGTCACCACCACCACCGTGTCCGCGATCTCACAGATCTCCAGCTCCGACTGGCCAACCCCGACCGTCTCCACCACCACCATCTCCCACCCCAGGGCATCCAGCAATCGCACCGCCCCCCGGGTCGCCAGGGAAACCCCGCCCAGGTGGCCGCGGGCCCCCATGCTGCGGATGAACACCCCCTGGTCAAGGGCATGCCGCTGCATCCGCACCCGGTCCCCCAGGATGGCGCCGCCGGTGAATGGGCTGTTGGGATCCACCGCCAGCACCGCCACCCGGCGACCCTGCTGCCGCCACAGGCTGGTGAGGCTGTCGGCCAGAGTGCTCTTCCCAGAGCCCGGGGGACCGGTCAGGCCGACGACGTGAGCCCCCGCTGTATCGGCGTCACTGCGCCCCGCCCAGAGCGCCTGGAGCAGCTCACCGCCGCCGGGCGCCCCGGCCTCGATCTCGGAGATGGCCCGCGCGAGCGAGCGGATGTCGCCCGCCAGCAGCGCCTCGGGTCCGATGCTTGCCACCATCTCATGGTAGAGACGCATCGCCCGTCATGCCCGGAGGTCGGCGGCCCAAGCGACGATCCCGACCGGGGCACGGCTGAGGGATGCCCGCCCGGCCCCGGATCCTGCTAGCAGCGCCGACTCCGACCAGCAGAGCCTGGGCATCCGGTCCGGGCCTCCAGCGGACGAGAGGTCCGGTGCCGGGCTGGGCCGGGGAGGCCGCGGGTGGCGAAAGCTCCCCGTCTCAGGGCCCGGGGACTCCGCCATTCAGACCCGTAGGGCGCTTAGGTAGCTGTCCTCGGCGGCGTAGTCGTCGGGGGCGGGGCCGTACTCATCGACCAGGGCCGCGAAGCTGCGATCCGGGTCTTCGCCTGCGGCCCTGGAGACCAGCCAGTCGATCTCGTCCGCCACCGTGGTCGCGTAGTCGCCGCACGGAATGTACCCGAGGCGTCGGGCGGCACCGGTGTCGAGGACCACCGGGGGGAATCTGTCCCATGGGTGCCACCCCAAGCCCTCCGGAGCTCCGTCGTCGAGCGCGACCTCCTGCCAGCGGTGACCAAGACGAGCGGCGATCACCTGGGCGATGCGGCGACCGTCGGGACAGTCCGGGTCGGCTGCGTTCAGCACTCTGCGCCCGGGCTGCTCAGCCACCGTCTGGATCAGAGCGGCGAGGTTGAGCGCGGCACTCGGATGATCCGCACCCCGACCGCCGCGCGCCAGCAGCACCGCGGGGCGGCGGTCCAACACGCGCTTCACGAAGTGCCACTCACGGGGCTGCCGGCTCCAGGCGCCGTGGACCTTGGAAGCGCGCAGCACGGTGACGGGATGCCCGCAACCCAGCAGGGTCTCCTCGGCCGCGACCTTGTTCGGCCCGTACCCATCGCGACTGTTGTACGCGGCCCCGTTGGGGCGGAGCGTCGGCTGGTCTTCGGCGATCGGCCGCGCGAACAAAGGTGGGCTCTCAGAGTTGGAATGCCGTCCCTGGTCGTCGACGTACACCGCCTTGCTGGAGATCATGACGGCCGAGGTCACGTCGGCCAGCAGTGGGATCAACGCCGCCGCATCCTCGGCGGTGTAGCAGACGCAGTCCACCAGCAGGTCCGCGCCGCCCGCCAGGACCGTGGCGAGGGCCAAGCGGTCGTGCCGATCCGACGCGAGGAAGCTCGCGGAGGAGGTGGGGAACCCCGTCGGCACCCGGCCGGGATCGCGGCCGGTGACGGTCACCTCCCACCCCGCGACCGTGAGCCTGCGGGTGACCGCCCAGCCGATCGCCCCGGTCCCGCCCAGAACTACCGCCCGTTTCAAGGAACCGGCCAGCGAACCGCCGCCTCGACTCCGGTCCGAGGCGCCAGACGCGGCCGCGCGGGCCGACCCAGGAGTAGCGGGAGGCCACCACCGTCAGGCCCCCCCGCGGGACCCCTCGGGACGGCGGTGAACCTGCGGATGCAGACGGCTACCGGAACCGCTGGACTGACGACGCCCACTCCCCCATGGTAGGCGAGGTTCGCGGTCGCGGCCGGAGCTTTCCGGCTGGCGCCTGTTCTAGCGAGGCCGGGTCGCCGGCCGAGGGAGGCTGACACTCGGTCAATGGGCGGACTCCAACGGCCTTCGGGGAACTCCCCCGCGAGTGCCTGCGACAACGCCGCCGGGGCGTAACCGCCACGGCCGTCCGCTCGTTTCCCGGGCCAGGTGCGATGAGCTCCATGGGGACGGCGGTTTCCCACCTCGTCAGGGTGTGGGCCCGACACGGGCCCCACCGATTGGCGCTGGCCAGCCTCTGGGCGGCGGCGGGCCTGGCGATGGTCGGCTGCGCCGTCGGCCCGACGTCACATCCCCGCCCCACCCCCCAACCCTCGCCGAGGGCCTCGCCCTCGCCCTCGCCCCCGAGCTGGCCCCAGCCGGTGGGACAGGCGATGGCGGTTGTCGCCGCCACCAGCAGGATCCCACTCGAGGCTCCGCTGGAGCTGCCATTGGCGGAGACGACACCTAACTCGGCGCGGGTGGTGGCGCAGGCCAACAGCTACCAGGTCGAGCTCTACCACTGCCTGGTGGCACTGCCGGTCAACGACCCCTTGGTGGGCGGTGGCAGCTGTGGGTCCATGGCCAACATCTACGGTGACTTCGGCGGGACCGGGTACGCCACCGGGACCGCCGCCCGCACTGCGGTGCTCGCCACCAACATCCCTCCCGGCTCGCGCTGCCAGGAGCGCAGCCTGGCCTACCTCCAGCCCGGACTCCCAGCCACGGTGTTCTCGGCGCCGGGATCCGGACCGTGCCTGGTCACCTGGCGAGAGGGCGATTGGACGATTACGCTGGAGGGCGACCTGGGAGTGGGCGCCTCCTCCGATGTCGGCTCGGCGTGGCCGCCGGTCGCCCAGTCGGTGGTCGGCTACCTTGACCACCATCTGCTTCCACCGGACGTGGGCTCGTTCGTCCTGGACCTGGCACCCGACGGCCTTCACAGCTCGCTCGCCTGGGCGGCTGGGGACGTCGTCTACTCGGTCGGTGTGCTGCACGGAGCCGTACCGGCGGCGGAGATGGCGGTCACCATGATGCCCTTCCCCACCGCCCCCTGAGCAGCCCGACGCGGCGACGGTCGGTCGGCACTGCCGGCGGGCCGGCCTGAGAGCTCAGCCGAGCAGTTTCTTGGCGATCACGACCCGCTGGATCTGGTTGGTGCCCTCGTAGATCTGGGTGATCTTGGCATCTCGCATCATGCGCTCCACCGGAAACTCGTTGACGTAGCCGTAGCCCCCCAGGATCTGCACCGCGTCGGTGGTCACCCGCATGGCGGCATCGGAGGCGACCAGCTTGGCCATCGCCGCCAGCTCGGTCATGCGCGGGTCGGCGGCGTCCACGGCGCGGCAGGCCTCATGCACCAGGCAGCGGGCCGCCTCCATCTGGGCGGCCATGTCCGCCAGCATGAACTGCAGCCCCTGGAACTCCGCGATCGGGTGACCGAACTGGTGACGTTGGCGGGCATACCCCAGGGCGTACTCCAGAGCCCCCGCGCCGATCCCGAGGGCCTGGGAGCCGATCTGCGGGCGCGAACGGTCCAGCACCCCCATGGCGATCTTGAACCCGTCCCCCTCTGCTCCCAGCCGCCGCTCCGCGGGGACTCGGCAGGAGGAGAAGATGAGCTCCGCGGTGTTGCTGCCCCTGATGCCCAGCTTGCCATGGATCTCGCGGCGCTCCAGTCCCGCCGCGTCGCCGTCCACCAGAAATGCCGAGATCCCCCGGGTCCTGGCCTCCGGCTCCGTGGAGGCGAAGACGACGATGAGATCGGCGACGCCGCCGTTGGTGATCCACATCTTGGAGCCGTCCAGAACGTATTCGTCCCCCTCGCGGCGCGCCCTTGTCCGCATCGAGCCGGCGTCGCTGCCGGCGTCGGGTTCCGACAGGGCGTAGGCGGCGATCTTGCGGCCGCTGGCGAGCTCGGGCAGGTACGCCCGCTTCTGCTCATCGCTGCCGCCGATGAGAATGGGGTACCCTCCCAGCGCCTGCACCGCCAGCAGGAGCGCCGAGGTGGCGCAGACCTGGGCCACCTCCTCGATCACCTGGGAAAGGGTGAGCGCGGAGCCGGAGAGGCCGCCGTACTCCGGGGGGAAGGCGACCGCGAAGGCATCGTGCTCGCGGAACAGGTCCACGACATCCCAGGGGAACTCTCCCGTCCGATCGATCTCGGCGGCGCGCGGGGCGATGCGCGCCCGGGCCAGCTCCCGTACGCTCTGCCGGATCGTCTCGCGCTCGATCTCGACCTCAACTGCCATCCGGCGGTCCTCCACCCGGGATTGCCCCCTACCCGAAATTGTAGGCGCCTCGCGAGGCGCGGCCCGCCCAGCTGGCGGTCAAACCGCGGGGGCGGGCTCCCGGCAGGTTAGCACCTGGTCCACGATTTGCAGCAGGTCCTTCACGTTCACGGGCTTGGTCAGATAGCCGTCGGCGCCAGCCGCCAAGTAGCGCTCCCTCTGTCCGGGCGAGGCGTCTGCGGTCAGCATGTATATGGCGCTGTTCGAGGTCGCTTCCAAAGCGCGCAGGCGTCTCAACACCTCGATCCCGTCGATATCCGGCAGATGGTGGTCGAGGAGGATCAACTTCGGAGCGTGTTCGGCCGCGAGTTCCAGCCCCAACTGTCCCTGCATGGCGGGCATGACCCGGGTCAGCGGACGATCTCGCACCAAGCGCTCGACCAGCCGCAGGTTGGACAGGTTGTCCTCGATGTAGAGCACGATGCCTTCCGGCTCGCAGCCGTCGGGAAAGGCGGCCTGCGGCCGTGCCCCAATCGAGGGCTCGCTTACCACCTCCGCGACAGCGGCGCCAAAATCGATCGAGATCTCGGTTCCGCGACCCTCTGCACTGGTCACCGAGATCGCTCCACTCATCGCTTCGACCAGAGACTTGCACAGCGCCAACCCCAAACCCGTGCCCGTCACGGACCCGCTCTCCCGCCCTAGCCGATCGAAGGGGTTGAACAGCCGTGGAAGCATCTCCTCAGGGATCCCGATCCCAGAGTCCGACACCCTCATGCCCACCCGGGCGGTCCCCGTCTGGATCAGGTCGACCGCGACCCATCCCCCTGGCCGGTTATATTTCAACGCATTTGACAGCAAGTTGAGCATGACCTGCTTGAGCCGCTGTCGGTCGGCCTGAATGAGGCAGGGGCCAGACGGCAAGTTGGTCCGAAGATCACAGCCTGCCCGGTGCGCCGCCGGCCGCATCAGTTGCACCGACTCCTCCACGACTTCGCCGGCATCGACCGGTTCGATCGACAGGGCCAGCCGCCCCTGCTCGATGCGTGCCAGGTCCAGGATCTCGTTGATGAGGTCCAGGAGGTGGTGGCCCGCCTTCAGGATCTGCTCAACGCTCTCCTGGTCGTCGGCACTCTTCGACTCCATCTCCAACAGCTGCCCAAACCCCAAGATCGCGTTGAGGGGGGTTCGCAGCTCATGGCTCATCCTTGACAGGAATTCCGTCTTCGCCTGGCTCGCGTTCTGTGCGGCTAAGGTCGCCTCCCGGGCCTCGGCCTCCCGCTGCGCCAGCAGCCCAGCTGCTTCGTTCACGGCCCTGGCCAACTGCCCGACCTCATCAGCGGCGTCCGCTACTGGGGCAAGGTCAAGCCCCAACGGGAGTCTGGCTGCATTGCGTTTGACAGCTCCGATGCGCCGCCCGATCCCTCGAGTGAAGAGGGCCATGGCAAGGACCCCGCCCGCAAGTCCTAGTGGAATCGTCAGTATGAGCACCACCAGCACGCCGATCTCAGCTCCTGACAGTGCCCGGTCGTGTGCGGCCACCCTTGCCCGCTCGTAGGCGATCAAGCGGGAGATTTGCTGCCGGACCTCGTCCATCGTCGTCTTGCCGAGCGCGAGCGCCGGCTGCAGCGTCGCCACCGGCGCGCCCGCGCTGGCACGCAGCTGGTTGAGCGTTCCCATCTCCCGATGGGCCAAGGCGATCAAGCGCGCGATGTCCCGCGAAGCCGGCAGTTGGTTGGGTTCTCGGGTTTCACTTTTGAGCGAATCCAAGAGGGCTGGAAGTTGGTGAACTGCCATGCCATATGGCTGTAGAAAGCTGACTTTGCCGCTGAGCAGATAACCCCTGACCCCGGTCTCCGCATCGAGCAGGGCTGAAAGCGCATCCTGCCCGGACTGGGTCAGCGTAGCGGCCTGGTTGGCAGAATTCCGGTCGGACGACTCGGCCCTGGTCAGGTACAGCAGGGAGGCCCAGTTGACGGCCAGGACCAATAGGGGTATGGCAACCACCACGGCTCCCTTCACGTTGAGAGGAAGGTCCGCCCAACGCCACCGGGCGCTGCGCCACCATCGCACGCCCGCCGCCGCCAGTCTCGTCCCCGTCACGGCGGGTCTATGCCTTGACCCATTGCCGCTCACGAAGAGCAGCAAGGTTGACGGCAAGCGTCAGTGCCTGGGGCAATTCCGGATCTGGTCGGCGCAACAGGTATCCCTGGCCCTGTGAGACGCCCAGCTCTTGCAAGGCATGCAGTTCCTCGTGCGTCTCCACGCCCTCGGCCACGACCTTGGCACCCAAGGCGTCACTCAAAACCAGCAAAGCAGTTGTGAGCGCCCGTCGGGCCGGGTCGCGATCCAGTCCTTGGATCAGGGAGCGGTCCAGCTTGATCACGTCCGGCTCCAATCGCAGTACGTGCTGAAAGCTGGAGATCCCAGCGCCCGTGTCGTCGATCGCCAAACCCACCCCTAACGTCTTCAAATGTGCTCGCACCTTGAGCAGCTCCGCGTAATCATCGACCGCGGTGTGCTCAGTGAGTTCCACCACCAACCGCTCCGCAGCCGATGCCAGTAGTCGCCTGCTCAGCCGTTCCGAAGAGAGTGCTTGGGGAGACAGGTTGATCGCCAGGTACCCAGGCGGGGAGTAGGTGGCCCACTTCGCAATCGCCCGGCTCACCACACAGATCTCAGCCTCGACGCCCAGCCCAACACGATGCGCGTCCTCGAACCACAGATCTGGCGGCCTCGGCGGAGTCTCCTCGAAGCGGGCCAGCGCCTCCAGTCCCACCACCGCACCCGTTTGAAGGTTGACGATGGGCTGGAATGCCACGTCGAACCCCTGCCCGTCGAGAACCCTGCGGACCCTGGCTTCGATGGCCTGCTGCACCCGCTCTGCCGAGTGGCGGCGCTCGCGTTCCGAGCTGACTTCTGCTTCCAACCGGGAGGCTCGAGCGCGCAACTGGTGGTTCAAAGCCCGCGTCGTAAGCAGATTGCGCACGCGCAGAACCACTTCCGAGTAGTCAAAGGGTTTGGTGATGAAATCGGTGGCCCCGGCGTCCAGCGCCCGATCTCGAGCCGCCCGGGAAGCGTCGGCAGTTACGACCACGATCGGGAGAAAGTCGTCGGACGCGACCATCGCCCGCAGCGCTGGGAGGATCTCGAATCCACTGACCGCCGGCATGTGAAGGTCCAGCAGCACCAGATCTGGGCGATCGTCACGTGCCGCCGTGAGAACCGTCGTTGGATCGGTGGTCGATATGACGTTCGGGTAGCCCGCTCTGTGGAGCATCCGTTCCAAGAGCCGAACGTTGGAGAGGTTGTCGTCTACGACAAGGATCCGCGCCGGGGACGGGGCGGCACCATCATCGCCGCCACTTGGGAGACGGGCGTCAGCATCACCTCCACATCCTCGCTCCGCCTCGTATACCATCGGGATCTCCTCTCGCCGGTGCGCCTGGGTCGCCTGGGCGAGCGCTGCGAGCCGCACTCGGGCCGGGTGAGCCCAGTGTCAGTGGCGACAAGTCGGCCGGCACTCGGCGTCACCGTAAGGTCACCGGATTGAACCCTGCCTGTCAGCCGGGGCTGAGCGGCACAGCCGTGAGTTGGGACGATCCGCTCGGCGCTCAGTGCGTGCCCGCGCGGAACCACGGCCTTACGCGCCGGACTGCTCGGTCGGTCACGGCCCCCGCCCGTGATCGGCAGGAACCCGAGGGGGCCAGTAGCCAGTGGCTCGGCGGCCTTGGCTGCCGCAGCCCAGGGACACAGCACCTCGGCCCACGGCAGCTGGCATCAGTTCACCAGATGTAGCGGGTCAGCAACTCGCAGGCCAAGCCCGATTGGAGCGGTTCGAAGTCCTTGTTACGTGGCGCCCCGATCTCGGCTCGGCTCAGTTGCCAGCCCCGCTGGCCAACCCTCGGACCCAGCAGGGGAGCGCCGCAGGTCGGCGCCCAATCCCGCCCGGATGCAATTGGCAGATTGCTCCACAGCGTCCCGCGGCCGGGCAGTGCCCCGCCACTCCGACTCCACGAGCCGGCCGCGGTGGGGCCTCCCCACCGCCTGGCACATGCGTTCAGGAGCCCGGCGCTACGACGATGTGCAGCAGCTGGTTTCTCCTGCCCGAATTCAGCCGGTCTGTGCCGCCCGGGGCAACTCCACGGGCAGTTGGATCAGGAAGGATTGGCGACTGGGGAGGGGCCGTGGCAACAGCAGGAGACGAGATCCGGTACCCTCCTCCCACCGCGCTGCCGCCCCCGCCATTCTCCAGTTGAGGAAGGCGAACACCAGCAGCTGGGCGGCCATGAACCCGAGCAGCTTGGGGTCTGCGGCAGCCACCAGCAGCCCCAGCCCGGTCACCGCCACCGCCAGATACCCGCCCACAACCAGCAAGGGAGCCCGCAGGGCCCGCGGCTGAAGCCGGGCTGAGGTGGTGGCGGCCTGCGCGGTGGCCCACCCCACCCAGCGCCGGAGGAGAAGGGTCATCGCGGCGCCGTAGACGGCCAGAATCCCGGCCATCTCCGGGTAGTAGAGCGGCGGCGGCTTCAGCCACATGGCGGTCGCAGTCCCCAACGCCACCCCGCAGGCAGCCAGGGCGGCGGCCAGGCCTTTCAGGTACTCCCGGGCCAGCACGTACCGGGAGGACTCGACCCAACTGGGCGTGAGCGAGGCCCGCATGGGCCGGAGTGTACGCCCGTCCCAGGTCCTGCCGCCGAGCGGCTCAGGCGACCTCGACCAGCGTCGCCTCGCCCTGAGCCAGCCCCGAGCAGATCGTCGCCCCCCCGAGCCCCCCGCCGCGGCGCCGGAGCTCGAGGATCAGGGCACCCAGGATGCGGGCGCCCGAGGCACCGATCGGATGCCCGATCGCGATGGCGCCACCATTGGGGTTCACCCGGTCCGCCTCCAGCTCCAACATGCGTGAGCTGGTGATCACGACCGAGGCGAACGCCTCATTGATCTCCACCACCTTGAGGTCCTGGGATGTCATCGCCCCAACCTGGCGGTCCAGCGCCTGCTGCAGCGCCAGGGCCGGGACGGTGGCCAGGTAGGGGTGGTCGGCAGCGGACTCGCCGTACCCCAGCCAGCTCGCCAAGGGCTCGGCGTTCAACTCGGCGGCCCTGCGCCGGCTCATCATCACCACCACTGCCGCCCCGTCGTTGATCCCCGGAGCGTTGCCGGCGGTGACCGATCCGTCCGGTCCCCCGAACACGGGTCTCAGCTCCCGCAACTTCTCCAGGGTCGTGTCGGGCCGCGGCTGCTCGTCGCCGGCGACCGTCACCGCCCCTCCCCGTTGAGGGACCTCAACCGGGATGATCTCCTCGGCGATCCGGCCAGCCCGCCGCGCATGCTCGTAGAGCTGCTGCGATCTGAGGGCGAACTCATCCTGCTCCTCGCGGCTCACCCCGAGCTCAGCCGCGACGGCACTGCCGTGCTCACCCATGTGCACATCGTCGACCGGGCAGGTGAGGCCGTCCCAGATCATGGAGTCGTACATGGTGAGGTTCCCCATGGCCACCCCCTGGCG
Organism: bacterium; assembly: GCA_021802115.1. Next base: position 43,680 of record JAKABA010000017.1, read on the forward strand.
GGTGCCCCGCAGCAGCATGGGCGCCTGCGACATCGACTCCATGCCGCCCGCCACCACCACCTCGGCGTCCCCCGACCGGATGAGGAGGGCCGCCAGATTGATCGCCTTGAGCGAGGAGGCGCACACCTTGTTCACGGAAAGCGACGGGACGCTGGAGGGGATTCCGGCCCGCAGCGCCGCCTGCCGGGCCGGGACCTGACCCATGCCGGCAGTGATGACGGTTCCCAGGATGCACTGCTCCACCTGGTCGGGCGTCAGCCCGGCACGGTCCAGCGCGGCCCGGATGGCGGCGGCCCCCAGCTCCACCGCCGGCAGCGAGCTCAGCCCGCCCCGCAGCCGTCCGAACGGGGTCCTGGCGTAGGCGACGATGACGGGATCGAGATCACTCATGACCCTATGGTACGCGCAGCCCTGGCCGGCGCCTCAGCTCTTGGGCGCGGGATCCAGCAGCCTGGTGACGGAGCCACCGTACCCCAGGAGGTGGGAGGCAATTACGAGCCGCTGGACCTCCGATGTCCCCTCCCCGATCTCGTTGATCTTGACGTCGCGGTAGTAGCGGGCGACCGGGAGGTCCTCCATGAAACCGGAGCCCCCGTGGATCTGGACCGCCTGGTTGGCACACCAGGTGGCGGTCTCCGAGGCCTGCAGCTTCGCCATCGCCGCGAACTTGCCGGCCGGAAGGCCGTGGTCGATCAGGGTGCCCGCCCGCCAGACCATGAGCCGCGCCAGCTCGATCTGGGTTGCCATGTCCGCCAGCTTCAGCTGGGTCGCCTGGAACCGGCTGATGGAGCGCCCGAACTGACGCCGCTGCTGGGAGTAGCCAACGCAGGCGTCCAGGCAGGCCTGGGCCACTCCGACCGAGAGGGCGGCGATCGCCACCCGACCGGCCTCCAGGATCTTGAGGAACTGGCTGAACCCGCCGCCCTGCCGGCCCAGGAGATTGCTCTGCGGCACCCGGCAGCCAGCGAAGGTGAGCTCCCTGGTGTCGCTGGCATGCCATCCGAGCTTCCGGTAGGGGGCAGCCTGGGAGTAGCCGGTCGTGCCCCGCTCCACCATGATCGCGCTGATCTCGTTGCGCCCCTCCTGGCTTCCCGTCACCGCGGTGATCGTGACCCCGCGGCTGATGTCGGTCCCGGCATTGGTGATGAAGCACTTGGTGCCGTCGATGACGAACTCCTCCCCCTCCCGCACCGCCCTGGTCTTGGTCCCGCCCGCGTCCGAGCCCGCGTCGGGCTCGGTGAGCCCGAACGCCCAGAGCGCCCGCCCCGCGAGGAGGTCGGGAAGGTGGCGCTCCCGCTGCTCGGCGGTGCCGAAGTTGAAGATGGGGGCGATCCCCAGGGAGACCGCCGCCTCCAGGGTGATCCCCAAAGAGGCGTCGGCACGGGACACCTCCTCCAGGGCGAGCAGATAGCTGATGAAGTCGGCGCCCGCACCGCCCTCCGCCTCCGGGTAGGGCAGGCCGAAGAGGCCCAGCTCCCCCATCTGGGCGACGATCGGGTAGGGAAACCGCTCCTCCCGGTCGTAGACGGCCGCCTGCGGTGCTACGACCTGGTCGGCAAACTCGCGCGCCAGCTGGCGGATCGCCTCCTGCTCGGCGGTGAGCTCGAAGCTCAGCCCCATCCGGGTCAGACCGCTGCCGGGCGGGACAGCCGCTGGCGCACCAGTTCCACGATCTCCTCGATGGTGTCCGCCACCCGGACGCCGGCGCTCTCCAGTGCGTCCACCTTGGAGCGGGCGGACCCGGTGTTGCCACTGATGATCGCCCCGGCATGGCCCATGCGCTTGCCGGGAGGGGCGGTGCGACCGGAGATGAAGCCGATCACCGGCTTGGGATAGCCCCGCCCGATGAGCTCGGCCGCGCGCTCCTCATCCGCCCCACCGATCTCCCCCGCCATCACCACCACCTCGGTGGCGGAGTCGGCGGCGAAGAGCTCGAGCACATCGGAGAAGCTGAGTCCCAGGATGGGGTCCCCACCGATCCCGACCGCGGTCGACTGCCCGTAGCCGGACCTGCCCAGCGCCTGCATGATCTCGTAGGTCAGGGTCCCGGACCTGGAGACGATCCCGACCGGGCCGTCCTGCCCATTCTGGTTGGGGATGATCCCGACCTTGGCCCGCTCCCCGGGCGACATCAGCCCGGGGCAGTTGGGCCCCACCAGCCGGGTGCCGCGGCGGGCGAGGAAGGCGCGGGCGCGCACCATGTCATTCACGGGGATGAGCTCGGTGATGCAAACCACCAGGGGCACCCCGGCCGCTGACGCCTCCATGATCGCGTCGGCCGCGAACGCCGGGGGCACGAAGACCGCGGCCACGTCCGCGGCGGTCCGATCCACCGCCTCCTGGACGGTGTCGAAGACCGGCAGGCTCAGGTGCTCAGTCCCGCCCTTGCCCGGGGACACCCCGGCCACGACCCGGGTGCCGAACTCCAGCATCTGCTGGGTGTGGAAGGTGCCCTCGCTGCCGGTCATGCCCTGCACCACAACCTTCGACGAGCGGTTGAGCAGGATGCTCATCTTCTGCCTCCCTGAGCCGCCACCAGCTCCACAATCTTCGCCGCCGCCTCGGGCGCGGAGACCGCCGGGACGATGCCCGCCCGCTCCAGGATCGCCCTTCCCTCCTCCTCGCGGGTCCCTGTCATCCGGACCACCAGGGGGACGCTGATCCCCAGCTGGTCTCGGGCCGCCACCACCCCGTTGGCCACCTCGTCACCTCTGGTGATGCCCCCGAAGATGTTGATGAAGATGCCCTTGACCGCAGGATCGAGGAGAACCATCTCCAGGGCATTGGCGACCACCTCCGCCTTGGCCCCACCACCGATGTCCAGGAAGTTGGCCGGCTCCCCACCGTGCTGCTTGACCAGATCCAGAGTGTTCATCACCAGCCCGGCGCCGTTGCCGATCACCCCCACGTCGCCGCCCAGATGCACGTACGTGAGCCCCCGCCGCTTGGCCTCGACCTCAAGGGGGTCGTCGCCGCTGGAGGCGGCCTGCTGGTCATCCCCCAGCTCCTTGACCAGGTCCTGGTGACGGAACTCCGCGTTCTGGTCGATCTCGATCTTCCCGTCCCCGGCGATCAGCCGCCGCTGGGCGCTCACCACCAGGGGGTTGATCTCGCACAGGGTGGCGTCGAGCCGCTGGCAGAGTGCGTACAGCCGCTGGACCAGAGGCACCAGCTGGTTGAGCAACGAGCCCTTCGGCAGGGTCCCCTCGCCTCCCACCGCCGCCAGCGCATCCAGCGCCAGCTGGCGGATCTCGAAGGGGTGAGGGCCACTGAAGGGGTCGGGCCAGAGCTTGGCGATCTTCTCGGGGGACGTGGCCGCCACCTCCTCGATCTCCATGCCCCCGGCGAACGAGAGCATCACGACCAGGCTGCGGCGATCGCGGTCGAGGGCGACCCCCAGGTACAGCTCGCGGGCGATGTCCAGCGCCTCCTCGCAGAGCACGGCGGGCACCCGGAAGCCGCGGATCTCCATCCCCAGGATCTGCTCGGCCGCGCTCCTGGCCTCCTGCTCGGTCCCCGCCAGCTTCACCCCGCCGGCCTTGCCCCGGCCCCCGATCGGAACCTGGGCCTTGACCACCACGCGCCCCAACTCCCGGGCCGCCGCGGCGGCCTCGGCAGGGGTGTGGGCCAGACGGCCCATCGGACATTCGATGCCAACCTGTCGGAACTGGGACTTGGCCTGATGTTCTAAGAGCTTCACCGATCCCTCCTGAGCGAGCCCTGCCGAATCGCGGCATCTTCGAACCTAGTGTAGGAGCAGGCCACCGCAATGACCCCGCCCGGGGGCGGCCCCACCCGCACGGTGGTGGTCACAATGGCCTGTCTGAGCTGGGGAGGAGGACTCGATGGCGAAGGGGCTGGAGGAGGGGATCCGTGTCAGGCTGGCCGCCGAGTTCTCGGCCTGGACCGGCACTCGCCCGGACGGGATCTGGTCGGCGCCAGGTCGAGTCACCCTGGTCGGGGAGTACCTGGACCTGTGCGGAGGGCCGGTGCTGCCGGCGACCATCGACCTGCGCGTCTGGGTGGCCCTGCGGCGCAGGCCGGGGGGCGGGCTGCGGGTGCGCTCGCTGCAGCGCCTGGAGGAGTTCGAAATCGACCGGGAGCAGCTGAGGCCTCGGAGGATTCGTGGCTGGGCGGCGTACCCCCTGGGTGCCATCTGGGCCGTGACGCAGTTCAACGATCCGGGTACTGGGCTGGACGTCCTCCTCGACGGCCTCGTCCCCGAGGGCGCCGGCCTGTCGTCCTCCGCGGCGGTCGAGTGCGCCGTGGTCGAGGCGGTGACCGACTCATTGGGAGTGCGGCTCTCGCGCCGGCAGAAGGTGGCGGCGGCCAGGCGCGCCGAGGCCGAATTCGTCGGGGTCCCGTGCGGGCTGATGGATCAGGTGACCGCGGTCTTCGGGATGCCCGGGTCCGCCCTGCGGTTTGACTCGAGCACTGGCACCGTCCTGCCCACGCCGTTCGATCCGGCCGCGGCCGGCGACCGACTGTTCGTGATCGACACCGGCAGCCGCCGCCGGCTCGCCGACTCGCCGTACCCACAGCGGCGCCTTCTCCTGGCCGCGGCGGGCAGGATGCTCGGCCATGAACGCCTGGTCGACGCCTCGGCGGAGGAGGTGGATCGGCTCCTGGATCCGAAGATCCGCGGCGGCGCCCGCCACGCCCTGACCGAGCGCGACCGGGTCGAGCGGGCGCTGGACGCCCTGGGCCGCACCGACCACGAGGAGTTGGGCCGGATCATGTCCGAGTCGCACCGCTCCCTGCGTGACGACCTCGACGTCAGCGCCCCGGAGCTGGACCTGGCGGTGGAGGCGGCCTGCTCGGCTGGAGCCTACGGAGCCAAGCTCACCGGGGCGGGATTCTCCGGAGCGGTGGTGGCGGTAGGGCCAGAGCACTCCCAGCGCGCGATCGACTTTGGTCTGCGGGCGGCCTTCGCCGACGCCGGGCTGAAGCCGCCGACCCTGAGGGCGGTGGAACCCGCGCCCGGCGCCCGGCGCGACCGCTGAGCCTCGCCGCAGATCGCGGCGGGTGCTCAGAGAGGGATGTTGCCGTGGCGGCGCTCCGGCCCCCGCACCCGCTTGGTGGACGCCATGCGCAGTGCCCGGATCAGACACGCCCGGGTCTGGCGCGGCTCGATGACGTCGTCGACATAGCCGCGCTCGGCCGCGTGGTAGGGATTGGCGAACTGCTCGCGGTAGGCGGCCGCCAGCTCCGCCTCGGCCAGAGGCGGCCCCGAGCCCCGCTGCCGGCTGAGAAACCTGACCGCGCCCTCCGCGCCCATGACCGCGATCTCGGCGGTGGGCCAGGCGGCGTTCCAATCCGCGCCCAGGTGCTTGCTGCACATGACGTCATAGGCTCCGCCGTAGGCCTTCCGGGTGATCACGGTGAGCTTCGGGACGGTCGCCTCGGCGTAGGCGTAGAGGAGTTTGGCGCCGTGGCGAATGATGCCGCCGTATTCCTGATCGGTGCCGGGCAGGAACCCGGGCACGTCGACCAGGGTGACGAGCGGGATGTTGAAGGCGTCACAGAAGCGGACGAAGCGCGCCCCCTTGACCGAGGCCGCGATGTCAAGGGAGCCCGCCAGGTGCTTGGGCTGGTTGGCGATCACCCCCACGCTGGCGCCGTCGAGATGGGCGAAGCCCACGACCAGGTTGGGGGCGAACAGCGGCTGAACCTCCAGGAAGCGGCCGTCGTCGACCACCCGGTGGATCACGTCGCGCATCTCGTAGGGCTCGCGGTGGCTGCTCGGGATGATCTCCTGGAGCTCGGGGTCGGCCCGGTCCCAGGGGTCGGCGGTCGGTACCCTGGGAGGGGCCTCCCTGGAGTTCTGAGGCAGGAAGGAGAGCAGCTCACGGATCTGTTGGAAGGCCTGGTCCTCGCTGGTCGCCTCGAAGTGGGCCACCCCACTGCGCTGGGAGTGGACGTCCGCCCCTCCCAGCTGCTCGAAGTCGACGTCCTCGCCGGTGGTCACCCGGACCACCTCGGGGCCGGTGATGAACATGTAGCCCACGTGGCGCACCATGAAGGTGAAATCGGTGATCGCGGGCGAGTAGACGGCTCCCCCCGTGCAGGGCCCGGCGATCAGGGAGAGCTGGGGCACCACCCCGCTGCAGCGGACGTTGCGGTAGAAGATGTCGGCGTATCCCGCCAGGGACACGACGCCCTCCTGGATCCGGGCCCCGGCGCTGTCGTTGATCCCGATCAGGGGACAGCCGGTGCGCTCGGCCAGTTCCATGACCTTCACGACCTTCTCCGCGAAGGCCTCACCCAGCGAGCCGCCCATGAAGGAGGCGTCATGGGAGAAGACGAAGACCCGGCGCCCGCCGATCTCGCCGAAGCCGGTGACCACCCCATCACCCGCCACACGCCGCTCCGCCATGTCGAACTGCTCCGAACGGTGGACCACGAAGGCGTCGAGCTCGGTGAAGCTGTCGGGGTCGAGCAGCCGGCGGATTCGCTCGCGAGCGGTCAGCCGCCCCTTGCGCCGCTGCAGCCGCTCGGGCTCGCCACCGCGATGGACCGCGTCGTGGCGGCGCTTGCGCAGCTGATTGATGAGGCGCTCGTTCTTGGTCGGCTCCCGGGCGGGATCCGCGCTTGGCTTGGGGCCCTGACCGGGCCGCTCCTGCTTGGCCACCGCCTCATCTTCTCCGATCGCAGGGGTCGCCGGCCGAGCCTTCTCCGATCCGAGCCGCGATGAGCACGTTCCTGCGCGCGGTCTGGCGGCGCTGCCAACCGCCCGCCCTGCAGCGCCCGGCCCAGCCCGGCTGGCACCTGCCCGAGTGGGGGGCGGAGTTCCTCGGCACCTTCCTGCTGGTGCTGGGCGGGCTGAGCGCGGTCTGCCTCGACTTCGGCCACGGCTCGCCGGTCCCGCATCTCATCCCCTCGGTCAGCGTGAGGCTGCTCATCACCGGCCTCCTCTTTGCCGGCTGCGGGAGCCTGATCGCCATCTCCCCCTTTGGACGGTTGAGCGGCGCGCACGTAAACCCCTGCGTGACCCTCGCCT
>JAKABA010000116.1 GCA_021802115.1 bacterium
ATACGTGCCCTCACTAGTGGCGGTCGGGGCCGTCGGCTTGGTGGCCGCCGGCTACCTGATCAGCCGCCCCGGAGTGCCGCCTCTGCTCCAGGAGAGCGCTCCGGTCGTGGCATCTGCGGACTGAGCGCCATCCGGGTGCGCCCCGGCCCTCGACACGCGCTGGCGAGCCTTGGGCCCGCTGATGTTCGACCCGAGGCTTACGCCCCAGCCACCTGGTTGGAGAAGAGCGTCGGCATCGCCAAGGAGCTCCTGCAGGGCAGGGTCAGTGCGGCTGGAGTGCCGCCAGCACGGCTTGGGTTACTTCCTTGGTACTGGCGAGCCCGCCCAGATCCTGAGTGAGGAATGTCCCCTCGAAGGTGACCTCGGCCACGGCCCTATCGATCCGTTCAGCGGCCTCCGGCAGGCCCAGGTGCCGGAGCATTAGCGCTCCTGTCAGGATCGCTCCCAGCGGATTTGCCTTGCCCATCCCGGAGATGTCAGGCGCTGAGCCATGGACGGGCTCAAACATCGACGGATGCTTCCGGGTCGGGTCGAGGTTGGCGCTGGCCGCCAGGCCCAGGCTCCCCTGAAGTGCGGCCCCCAGGTCGGTGAGGATGTCAGCAAAGAGGTTGGACCCCACCACCACATCGATGGACTTCGGGCGGAGGACCATGCGAGCGGCCATGGCATCAACATGCACACGCTCTGTGGTCACCTCCGGAAACTCCCGGCTTCCGATCTCGGCCACCAATTCATCCCAGAGCACGTAACCGAAACGGCTGGCGTTAGATTTGGTGACGCTGATCAGTCGGCGCTGGCGCTGGCGAGCCTGCTCGAAGGCGTACCGGACGACTCGCTCAACTCCAACCCTGGTGAACACCGACACCTCGACGGCGAGTTCGTGGGGCTCGCCAACATGCACCCGTCCTCCGGCGCCGGTGTACTCGCCTTCACTGTTCTCGCGGATAAAGAGCATGTCTATGTCACTCGGCCCGCAGCCCGCCAGTGGCGAGGCGATGCCCGGCAACAGGCTGACGGGTCGCAGGTTCACATAGAGTTGGAACGCCTGCCGGATCGGCAGCAGCATGCCCCAGAGGGTGACGTGATCGGGCACCGTGGGCCAGCCCACGGCGCCAAGGTAGATGGCATCGCACCCGGCCAGGGTGTCTAGTGCCTCGGCGGGCATCATCCGGCCGTGGCGTTGGTAGAAGTCGGAACCCCAAGGCAGCTCCTCGATCTCCAGGGTTGCGACCGCTCTCAAAACGGCGAGTCCAGACTCGATCACCTCGCGACCAACCCCGTCCCCGGGGATAACCGCCACCCTCATTCGCGAACCTCCTCCTTCACCATGGTCTGTTCTCACTCCCGAGGCATTCGGATCACAGCCTGAGGCGGCTGATTCCCGCCTTCCACAAGCGACCGCCCGCGGCCTGGCGCTGCGATCCGTGTCCTTCCCTGAGGCATCCGAATGCGATTACGCTCTGCGCGGGTTGCCGTGGCGGATCGCGCCCTGAGAGGATACGGTATCCCGTGGTCAGTCCAAAACCGCCTCGACGAAATCCCGTGCCGTCCCGTGGGCCGGCTCCGGTCACCACGGTGCAGGGTCGGCTCGTCCCCGGGTTTGCCAGGGCCAGTCGCCCCCCCTTGCAGGGGTCCGTCGGCTTAGGAACGAGGTCGACGGGCGGGGCATGAGCGCTCCGCTCGAGGGCATCTTGGTTGTCAGTCTCGAGCAAGCCCTGGCTGCGCCGCTGGCGACTCGACATCTAGCCGACCTCGGAGCCCGCGTCGTGAAGGTGGAGCGGCCCGGCGGGGGCGACTTTGCCCGCCACTACGACACGACAGTGATGGGCCAGTCCAGCCACTTCGTTTGGGCCAACCGGGGAAAGGAGTCGGTCGAGGTCGATGTCAAGTCTGACTTCGGCCGAGCAGTCTTGGAACGCTTGGTGGCGCGGGCCGATGTCGTGGTCAGCAATCTGGCCCCCGGAGCGATGGAGCGGCTGGAGTTGGGCGCCGAGCACCTTCGGACGAAGCGGCCCGAACTCATCGTTTGCACCATCTCGGGGTACGGAAGCAGTGGCCCTTACGCCCAACGGCGTGCCTATGACCTCCTGGTGCAGTGTGAGGCGGGGTTGCTGGCTGTGACCGGGACCCCGGCTGAACCGGCCAAGGTCGGCGTGGCCGTGGCCGATATCGCCGCGGCCATGTATGCTTATTCCGGAATCCTCTCAGCCTTGTTTGCGCGCCAGAGGACTGGCGACGGGGCCACACTCGACATCTCCATGCTTGAGGCTCTGGTCGAGTGGATGGGCTTTCCGCTCTACTACACGGGCTATGGGGGGAAGAGTCCTTGCCGGGCTGGGGCCCGGCACAGCTCCATCGCGCCCTATGGCCCGTTCCGGCTCCAAGACGGCGCTCAGGTATTCCTTGGAGTCCAGAACGAACGCGAGTGGCGTCGCCTATGTGAGCAGGTCCTCTGTCTTCCGGAGCTGGTGTCAGACCCGCGATTCGCCTCCAACCCCGCTCGCGTCGCCAATTCCTTGGAACTGGAGGCGATCCTGGAAGCCGCCCTGGGGGGTCAGTCGGTGGAGCGAGTAATGGACAGCCTGGAGGCAGCCGGCATCGCTTCTGCTCGTCTGCGGACCGTTGAGGATGTGCTCACCCATGAGCAGCTGGCTGCCCGCGGGCGATGGACCGAGGTCGGCTCGCCCGCAGGCCCCATCTGGGCCCTTGTGCCGCCGGGGTTGGACCCGCAGTGGGGGGTGCGCATGGAGGAGATCCCCCAATTCGGACAGCACACCTCCGCGATCCTGGCGGAGCTGGGACTGGGTCCGGAGGCGTGTCACTCAGCGGCCGAGTGACGGTCTGTCTCGGCGTCGGGCCCTGGGCCCGTGTCCTGGCTGGGTCTTATCTCAAGACACCCCTTGACAAGCGGATGCGGTATCTCGTATACCGTGCGCTGCAACCAGGACGGCTGGCTCATTCCATATCCGGGTTGCGGCGTAGTCCCGGTGCCCAACCGGGTGAAGACCTTGGCGCGATCGGTTGCTGCTGTCAGCAGGAGGGCATGTCATGCATTTCCCAGGGATGTCCCGGCTCCGTGCGGGAGCTTTGCTAGGGGTGGCGGGGGTAGCCATCGCCGGCTGCGGCGCAGCCACCACCGGGGCGAAAACCAACTCGACTCTGACAATAGGTTTCCTGGGCGCCTTGACCGGCGCGCGAGCCAGCCTCGGACAGGGTATGGAGCTGGGCGCTCAGTTGGCGGTGAACGAGGTCAACCGCAACGGCGGGGTGCTTGGCCACCAGGTGCAGATGGTGGCGCAGGACACGGCTTCGGACCCGGCCGATGCCATCTCTGCCGCTCAGTTCGAGATCGACTCCAACCACATAGTGGCCCTGATCGGCCCCACCGCAAACACCACGTCGGTGGTGCTGCCCTTGGCCGCGAAGGCCAACATCCCGGAGCTGATGTTCGGTGGAGGGGCGGCCTTCGACCATGAAACCAGCCCGTACTTCTTCAGAATGTCTCCCTCAGACACCGAGCAGGCTGAGGCGATGGTCTACTACGCCCACTCCAAGGGGTGGAACAAGGTGTCGTTGGTTTTCGGGGCAGCGCCTGCGTCGCAGTCCTTGGTGGCGCCTGTGGAAGCGGCACTGCGCAAACTGCACATGTCGATCCTGGCCAATGTTTCACTGACCGCGGGCCAGTCCTCCTATAGCAGCGAGGTCCAGAAGGTCTACGGGAGCCACCCGCAGGCCGTCCTTGGTCAGTTCAACAACACCACTGCTGGTGTTTTCTTCTCCGAGGCCTCCACCGCCGGCTTCACCTCGACTCCCTTCATCGGGACCAACCTGTGGTACTCGACGACCTGGGTCTCATCGGTAGGCCCGAGTCTCGCCGGTGGGCCGATCTACATCACCAACTCCAGCTCGACCGGGATGATCGGAGCGGCCGAGTTCATCAAGCTGCTCAAGCAGAAGACCGGCAGCGCCGTCCCTGCCAATGGTGAGGGCTTCATGTATGACGCGGTCATCACCTGGGCCCTGGGGGTGGACGCGGCCGGCAGCTGGACGATGCCCAAGGTGCGGGCCGGAATCCTGAAGGCCACCACCCCACCCGGGACCGTCTGTGGCTCCTACAAGACCTGCTACGACCTTCTCAAGCAGGGCAAGAAGATCAAGTGGGAGGGCTCTCAGAGCACGGTCACCTTCAACAAGTACGACAACGTGTTCGGACCTTTCGCCGTGCTCCACTACAGCAACGGCAGCTTTCAGACCGAGCTAACGCTGACGGCGCAGGCAATCCAGAAGGCATTCGCCGGGTGATGTTCCGCTTGTGGAACGGGAGCGCGGGGCTAGAGCCCCGCGCTCCTCAGGAGTTTGAGGTGCGCCGGACGTGAACTTGCTGGCTGAGTCCGTTGGCTTTGGCATGGTCACGGCGGCGGTCATAGCACTGGCGGCGGTGGGCTTGTCGCTCCAGGTGAGCGTTACCAACTTCATCAATTTCGCCTACGGCGACTTCATGACCTTCGGTGCCTACATCGCCTTCGCGGCCAATGCAGCGGGCCTTAACTTTTTCCCGGCGGTGCTCGTGGGCGCCGCCGGGACCGCGATCCTCGGCATGGCGTCGAATTGGATCGTCTTCCGGCCCCTGGTGAAGCGCAAGAGCAGGACCCTGGTCTTGCTCATAACAACGGTCGGACTGTCCTTCATCGTCCAGAACGTGATCGTTGTGATCTGGGGCCCGAGCGCCCAAAGGTACACGGTGACACTTGGGGGCGCGCTGCACATAGGGCCCTTCCTGTTCACCCCCGGGGATCTGATCCTGATCGGAGTAGCCTTTGGGCTGCTGGCCCTACTCCACCTGTTCATGCAGTACACCAAGTACGGAACCTCGCTGAGGGCCACTTCGAACAATGCCGACCTAGCCCAAGCCTGTGGCATCGACACAGGCCGGGTGGTCACTGGAACCTGGGCCATCTCAGGCTTCTTCTGTGCCGTGGCCGGCGTGGGGTTGGCTCTGGAGACCAACACCCTGCGGCCAACAGTGGGCTTCAACGAACTCTTCGTGGTGTTCGGAGCGATCATTCTGGGAGGCATCGGGAGGGTCTACGGGGCGATGCTGGGGGCTCTCATCATCGGCATTCTCACGGAGGTGGCGGGGATGTTCGCGGACCCCGCCTACAAGGGGGCGATCGCCTTTGCTGTCGTGATATTGGTTCTGCTGCTCCGGCCCCAGGGCCTCTTGCCCTCCCGCGGCCGGTCCGCCTGAGCTCCCATGCTGTTCTTCGTAATCGACCTGCTTGCGCTCGGCGCCATCAACGCCATCATGGCGGTCGGCCTTAACCTGCAGTACGGCCAGGCTGGCATTCTCAACTTCACCTACTACACGTTTGTCGCGATCGGGGCCTATGTGGCCGCGGTCACGACCATGGGCAAGCCCAATGTGCCGCCGTCCCTGGAGCAGTACGTGTTGCAATGGCGACTGCCCTGGCCGGTGGGCCTCTTGCTGGCCGGGGTGGTGGCTGGGGTTGCGGGCCTGCTCCTGGTCCTGCTGGTGATCCGCCGCCTGCGCAGTGACTATCTGGCCATCGTGACGGTGTCGGTGGGCTTCATCATCTGGAACGTCATCACCAATTACATACCGCTGTTCAACGGTGCCAACGGGCTGTTCAGCATTCCCTACATTCTCAATGGCCAGACCGCAAGCGCCATCGACTACACCATGGAGATCCTTGGCATCAGCCTTGTCGTGCTGGCAGTGTGCGTATGGGTGGCGAGATCGATCTTCCGGTCTCCCTATGGACGGGTGCTTCGGGCCATCCGCGAGGATGAGGTGGTGGCAGCCAGCTTCGGCAAGTCTCTGACCGGAAGTCGCGTCTGGGCTTTCGTGATCGGATGTGCCATGGGGGGTCTCGCGGGAGCCCTATTGGTCTTCTACCTCACCGCCTGGAACCCCGCCGCCTTCCTCGCCGAGGAGTCGTTCATCCTCATGGCCGCGATTGTGATCGGGGGTCCTGGCAACTACTGGGGAGCGGTCCTTGGCACCTTCGTGTTCGTGGAGTTCCTAACCGAGATTGCGCGCTACTTTCCCAACGTTGGCAACGGCGACCTGGTCGGCGCCGGGCGCGCGATCTTCATCGGGGTGGTCCTTATCGTGGTGGTTCGCTTCCGTCCAGAGGGCTTGGTGCCCGAGCGCTGGCTCCATTGGTATGGGAGGCCCGGTGGGGGCCGGTCCCCTGGCCAGAGTTCAGCTGGGACTCTCCCCCTCAGGCGCTGGCGATCGAGGCGCTCCGGTGGGGGAGCGACCCAGAGGTCCGGGACCGATGCTTGAGATATCCGACATCGAGTTCTCCTACGGCGGCAGCAAGGCTGTGGCGGGCTGCTCCTTCACGGTTGCTGACGGGTTGGCCACCGGACTCATCGGGCCCAACGGCGCCGGCAAGACGACCCTGATGGAAGTCATCGCCGGCGGCCTGGCCCCGGATAGCGGGCGGATCGTGTTCAACGGAGTGGAGTTGCAGGGGCGCGGGCGGGAGGCAGTCGCGCACGCCGGCATCATCCGCACTTTCCAGGACACGCGGGCGCTGGCCCGCCTGCCGGTGCTGGAAAACGTTGTGGTGGCTGCTCCCGGACAGGTGGGTGAGAGCCTGCCTGCCAGCCTATTCCTGCGCCGCAGATGGGCGGCCCAGGAGCGGGAGCTGCGCCAGCGTGCAGAGGATTTGCTGGAGTGGGTCGGGCTCAGCAGACTGCAACACGAGCCCGCTGGCAACCTCTCCGGGGGACAGCGACGCCTACTTGAGATAGCGCGGGCGCTGATGGCGCAACCCAAGCTGCTCCTGCTCGATGAGCCCAGCGCAGGGGTCTTTCCCACGGTGCGCCAGTTGATAGCGGAAAGAATTCGGGCCATTGTGGGTCAGGGGATCACCGTCCTGGTTATCGCCCACAACATGGCCTTCCTGAGCGAGGTCGCCGACGATGTGGTGGTGATGGCCGAGGGCCGCGTTTTGGCCAGAGGTCCGCTGGAAGATGTCCGGAAGGACCAGCAGGTTGTCGCCGCCTACCTCGGCGGCGGACAGATGCGGGGGACCTCATGAGCGTGACAGAGGCGGCGACGGCGGATCTGACGGCCTCAGACATCAGCGCCGGGTATGGTGGGCCCCCCATTCTGGACGGGGTGGGGGTGGAGGTGACACGGGGCCAGGTGTCGGTTGTCCTGGGTCCCAACGGGGCGGGCAAGTCGACCCTGGCCAAGGCCATCGTGGGTCTGATTCCCACATTGAAAGGTGAGGTCACCCTCCAGGGCCGGTCGATCGCCGGCCTACCACCCCATCGGCGGGTGCGCCAGGGGCTGGGCTACCTGCCCCAGCTGGCCAATGTCTTCGACGAACTGACCGCCCTCGAGAACCTGCACATGGGAGCCTTCAGCTTCAAGGGAGACATCGCGGAGCGCTTGGAACGCATATTTGAGCTCTTCCCGGACCTGACCGGCGATCGGCGTAAGAAGGCGGGCCAGTTGTCTGGTGGACAACAGCGGATGCTGGCACTGGCACGCCTGCTGATGACAGACCCTGTGGTGGCGATCTTGGACGAGCCCACCGCGGGCCTGTCTCCGATATACGGCGACCGCGTGTGGGAGCAGATCGTCAGCGTCGCGAAGTCGGGAGTGGGTCTGCTGATCGTCGAGCAGAATGCTCAGGTCGCCCTCGAGCATGCCGACTACGCCTATTTCCTGGCCGATGGCAGGAACGTGCTGTCCGGACCTGTCCCCGAGCTGGCTGGCAGTCCCGAGGTAGAGGCAATTTTGGTCGGCTGAAACCGCTGTCGAGCGTTGTGGCCGAGTCGAATTCACTGATTATTGATTGAGGAGAGCGTACCCATGGGAGTCACGGAGGAGGTTGCAAAGTTCACCAGTGAACTGACGTGGGAGGCGCTGCCCCCGCAGGTTGTCGAGATTGCCCAGGACCACATCTCGGATGCGTGGGGAGTGATGCTTGCCGGGAGCGGGCAGGAATCGGCGCAGATCTTGCGGCAGGTGCTTGAGGTAGGCGGCACGGGCACGGTCCCGGTAGTGGGCACCGATCGTCGAGCCTCTGCGCTGGTGGCCGCTCTCCTCAATGGCACCGCGGGGCACGCGCTCGACTACGACGACACCCAACTTTCGACATCGGCCGAGGCGGTCTACGGACTCCTAACCCATCCCTCGGTTCCGGTCCTCTCGGCCGCCTCCGCACTGGCCTGTGAGCGGCCCACCACAGGCCGCGCGCTGGTGCTTGCCTACGTCGCGGGAGTGGAGGTGGCCTGCCGCGTGGCGGACGCGATGGACAGTCGCCACTATCAAGACGGATTCCATAGCACAGGCACCGCCGGCGCCATCGGGGCGGCCGCCGCCGCGGCTAAGATTCTCGGGCTTCGACCCGACGTGACCGCCACCGCGCTAGGGATAGCAGCCTCCCAGAGTGCCGGCTTACGCGAGAATTTCGGCACCATGACCAAGCCGCTCCATGCTGGTCGGGCGGCTCAAAGCGGCGTTCTGGCCGCCCTTCTCGCGGAGGCGGGTTTCACCGCGAGCAGAGCGATTCTAGAGGCCCCGCGCGGATTCCTCAACGCGGCGGCGGGCGGGTTTGACAACGCCAAGCTTGCCGGGCATCTCGGCTCTCCTTTTTTCCTTGAGACTCCGGGGGTGTCCATCAAACCGTATCCGTCGGGCTCTCTGTCTCATCCCGCTCAAGACCTGATCCTGAGGATGGTGGCCAGAGAGGAACTTACTCCAGGGCAGATTGAGCGAATCGAGGTCGGCACCAACTCAAACGTCTTGAACGCGTTGATCCACCACCGCCCCTCCACCGGCCTGGAGGGCAAGTTCAGTCTGGAGTATTG
Organism: bacterium; assembly: GCA_021802115.1. Next base: position 8,857 of record JAKABA010000116.1, read on the forward strand.
CATGGCGACCGGTGTGGTCCGTCGCCGCGCCGGGCTATCCGACTTCACAGACGAGGCGGTTCAGGATCCGGAACTCCAAGCTTTCCTGCAGAAGGTCGATGTGGCGGTCGACCCAGAGTTGGAGGCCCTGGGTTTTCAGCACGTGCGCAGCCGCGTCACCGTGACCTGCACTGACGGACGCACCTTTGAAGAGACGGCGGACTGGGCGCGCGGATATCCCCAGAAACCGCTCACGGCGGCTGAGCTCGAAGAGAAGTTTGTCGATTGCGCGGAGGTGGTGTTTCCTCCGGACCGCGCCCGGAAGCTGTGGCATACCGTTTCAGCGGTCGGCGCAGTGGAGTTGGTCGGCGATGTGATGGAGGTATTGGCGTCTTGAGTGCTGTGATGGAGCGCGCGGAGGGCTCGCTGGAGGGCGGTGCCAGAGACTCGGTTTTGGACGACCTTGTGGCCCTGGCCCGATCCATCGCCTACGAGCGGATGACCGAGGAGGAGCGCCACGGTGCCAAGCGGGTGCTTCTGGACGCGCTCGGGTGCGCCCTGGGTGCCATGGACTCAAAGGCCGCTGAGATCGCGCGCAACATTGCCGCCGGCGCGGCGGTGGCAGATGGCTGCACCTTGATCGGCGACGACCGCCGACCGCACGGCGACTTCGCCGCCTTCGCCAACGGCGTGATGGTGCGGTACCTGGACTTCAACGACACCCATGCAAGTCCGCAGGGTGTCGGTCACCCCAGCGACTACATACCCGCCGTGCTCGCCGCGGCCGAGGAGGCGGGGTCGAGTATGACCCAGGTTATTCAAGGGATCGCGATCGCCTACGAGGTCTTCGCTCGCTTCAGCGATGCTGCGCAGCTGGGAGTCGAGGGCTGGGATCACGTTCTCGCCGGAGACCTCGCCAGCGCGCTGGCTGCGGGGGTTCTGTGGGAGCTGGATGACCACCAGCTGCATCACGCCGCCAGCTTGTCGCTGACGCCGAATTTTGGCCTGCAGGCAACTCGCCTGGGGCAGCTGTCGATGTGGAAAGGCTGTGCCAGCGCCAACGCCTGCCGCAACGGCCTATTCGCTGCTCGCCTGGCCAAAGAGGGACTGTCGGGACCGCCGACGCCTTTCGTGGGACGGGGCGGAATGGAGGCGGTCCTCGGAACTGAGGTACTCCGCGAGGCGCTCCGGCCCGGCGACAGACCCCTCGCTGTGGGAAGCAGCAACATCAAGCACTACCCGGCCGGATACTTTTCGCAGGGAGCGATCGAACTGGCCCGCGAGCTGGGCTCCCGGTTGGCGTCACATCAGGACATCGCGGAGGTGGAGATCGGGACCTTCGCTTTCGGCCTTCGAGTCATGGCCGGAGACCCGGCGAAGTGGCGACCAGCGACCAGGGAGTCCGCTGACCACAGCATCCCCTACGTGGTGGCGAGCGCGCTTGTCCACGGTGATCTGAGGGTTGAGCACTTCACACCCGAGGCGCTTAGGGACCCAGCTGTGGCTCGGATATTGGAGCACCTCCGCGTTTACGAGGATCCCGAGTGTGCCGCCGCCTGGCCCCAAGAGGTGATGACTCGGATCCGGATCACCACGTCGTCAGGTGGGGTTGAGGAAGGCGCTATCCGGGCCTACCGCGGGCACGCTACAAACCCGATGAGCGACCAGGAGATCGAGGAAAAGGTGACCACCCTGGCTGCGGGAAAGCTTTCGACCGTCCAGCTCGATCGGCTCTTCAAAGCGATCTGGACCTTAGAAGAGATGCCTGGCGTCGCCTCCGTTCTGAAGTTGACCCATCACGCTTGATTCGGGCGCGGCCTGCGGTGGCTCGCAACCGGCAGGATGTCCTCCTCCGGAATGTCGTCACCTAAGTACTTCGCGACCACAGCCAGGGCGCTCGAGACATGGGCTTGTATCAGCTCGGTGGCGCGGTCGGCGTCACCCTCCTGGATCGCCTCAACCAGGCCTGCATGCTCGTGGGTGACCTGATGGTGGCGCTCTGACTTGCCCAGGGTCAATTCTCGATAGCGCTGGGCCTGAGCCCAGACCTGCTCCAGGACCAGGGACAGGATGCTGCTGTGGGCACTTTCGTAGAGGGCGTTGTGGAAGGCCATGGAGGCTTTGACGACCTTCCCCAATGCTCCGCTGGCAGCCGCGGACTCCTGGGTGTGAACGGCGCTTCGCAAGCGGGTCAGGTCCTCCGCGGTAGCTCGCTTCACCGCCAACTCCACCGCGACGGTTTCCAGCAACTCCCGGAGGCGGTAGACATCTCGCGCATGGCTAAGGGACAGCGATGAAACCCACAGCCCCTTGCCCGAGCTTCCCTCCGTGAGACCCTCCAGCAGCAGTCGGCGCAGGGCGTCCCGCACCGGCATGCGGCTCACTCCGAGCTCCTTGGCGAGCGCCGCCTCCGACAGTCGGTGGCCTGGCGGGTAGGTGTGGGAGACAATCCGCTTGCGGATCAGTTCGTACACTTGATCCTGCAGGTAGCTCCTACTGATAGCGACCACGCAGTCGTCCTCCCTTGCCCAAGACTACCGCATACGGTATCCGCATGGGGACCTCCCACGCCAGTCCCGGTACGTCCCAGGCGGTGGCTGGGATGATGGCAACTCCTCGAGCGCCACGTCTGAACGAGGTTGCCGGATCGGTCACCTCCTGCCAGGAGGGAACCGGGACGGCCCTGCCCGGGAGCGCAACCACTCCGTGCTGACCGGACACAAGTGCGCTGGCTCAGGCCTGCCGCGGTCTCTGTGCCCGCCACTGCACCACCAGTTGTTGGGTGCCCAGCGTCAGCCCCAGGTACAGCAGGAGGCTGGCCTCGCCCACGCCATTGACCGCATCGACTCCCAGGTGCAGCCCCACCGCCACCAGCCAGAGCAGGACCGTGACCCAGCTGCCCTTGCGCATGAGCCGGCCGCCATCTACGAACAGTCGCACCGTCCAGGCCCTGACCGCTCCCAGGCCGACCGCGAAGACCAAAAGGCTGAGGCCCAGCAGGCCGCTCTCCTCCGCGGTTAACGGATGGGCGCGGGCGAAGCTGGTCAGCTCAACAAATCCGAACACCAAAAGCACGATTGGCAAAATCGGGCTGGCCCTGACCGGTCGCTCTCTGAGCTG
>JAKABA010000117.1 GCA_021802115.1 bacterium
TTCCAGCTTCTCCTCCTCTCCCGAGATGTAGGGGATGAGGTTGTCCTGGATGGCGAAGGCGGAGACGCCGTCGAGGCCCGCGCCCGAGATCGCCTGCATGGTCACCACCTGGACCGCGGTCACCCCGAAGGCATCGGCTAGAGGCTTGAGCACCAGTGCCAGGCCGACGGTCGAGCAGTTGGGATTGGTGACCAGCATGCCCTTGGCAAAGCCCCGCCGCTCGCGCTGTCGCGGGATTGCTCCCAGGTGGCCGGGATTCACCTCCGGAATGACCAGGGGCACGTCCTCGTCGAGGCGGTGGCGGCTGCTGTTGCTGACCACGGGGAGACCGGCGGCCGCGAAGGAGGCCTCCGCGGTCGCGGCCTCGCTGTCCAGCGCCGAGAGCACGAGGTCGCAATGGAGGTCGGACTCGAGGTCCTTGACCACCAGTCGGCCCGCCCGCTCCGGGATCGGCGAGGGAAGTTGCCATCGCGCCGCCTCGGAGTAGGGCCTGCCGGCCGACCGCGCGGAAGCCACCAGTTCAGCTACCGTGAACCACGGGTGGCCCGCAAGACGAGCCACCAGGTGCTGGCCCACAGCCCCGGTCGCCCCGAGGACTCCCACTCGCAGCTGTGGCGATCTCATCGCCAAGAGTTTCGCAGGTGAGAGCTGCCCACCGGCTCGCTCCAACCCGGTAAAGTGGGATCGTGCCAACCGCCTGCCAGGTCTCACACCCGGTGGACTTCGCAGGGAGTCCACGCCCCCGGACCCGGCGGCTGCGCGCCCTGGAGATCGGCCGGCCGCGGCGAATGCGCCAGCGTGGCGCGGGGGACGCGCGAACCAAGCGCTAGCGCCTTCTGCCGCTGGTGCTCCCCCGAACCGACCCAGGTCAGCTCTGGTGGCGGGCCTGGACCATAGCTGTTGGCCACTCCGATACCCAGGAGACCCATCTCCCATGTCCTACCTGTGTCGACTCCAATGCCCGCGCTGCGGGCGCGCCTACCCCCACGGAACCACGATCTTCTGCGCCGACTGCTTCACCCCTTTGGAGATTGCCTACGACCTGCCCGCGATCCGGCGTCGGCTGACGCGCTCCGTGCTCGCTGATCGACCGCTGGACATGTGGCGCTATCGGGAGCTGCTGCCGGTGGACGAGGACACACCGACCGACCTCCCGGTGGGCTTCACCCCGCTGCTGCCGGCGGCGACGCTGGGCCGTCGGCTCGGTTCCCAACGGCTGCTGCTCAAGAACGACTCCGCATGCTTTCCGACGCTCTCCTTCAAGGACCGCGTGGTCGCCGTGGCCCTGGCTGCGGCCCGCTCCTTCGGCCTCAGGGTCGTGGGCTGCGCCTCCACGGGCAACCTCGCCAACGCGGTGGCCGCCCAGGCCGCCCGGCTGGGACTCGAGGCCTGGATCTTGGTTCCGGCTGACCTGGAGCCGGCCAAGCTGCTCGCCACGGCCGTGTTCGGGGCTCGGCTGGTCAGAGTGGACGGCACCTACGACCAGGTGAATCGGCTCTGTGCCGAGATCGCCGACCGGCACGAGTGGGGACTGGTCAACGTAAACCTCCGCGCCTACTACGCGGAGGGGTCCAAGACCGTGGGCTTCGAGATCGCCGAACAGCTGGGATGGCAACTGCCTGACAATGTGGTGGTGCCGATGGCCGGGGGCGCGCAGATCAGCCGCATCGCCAAGAGCTTCCAGGAGCTGGTGGCGCTCGGGCTGGTGCCCGACCATCCGGTCAGGTTCTTCGGAGCCCAGGCAGCTGGCTGCGCCCCGATCGCGAGCGCCGCCATCAGCAGCCGCTCGGAGCTGGTGCCGGTGAGGCCGCGGACCATCTGCCACTCCCTGGCCATCGGAGACCCCGCCGATGGCCATCGCGCCCTGCGCGTGATCCGCGAGAGCGGAGGCTTTGCGGCGACAGCCACGGATGATGAGATCGTCCAGGGGATGCAAGTGCTGGCAGGGACAGAGGGGATCTTCGGGGAGACCGCGGCCGGCGTCACCGTCGCCGGCGCCGCCAAGCTGCTGGCCGATGGCAGGATCGCTCCGCAGGAGACCACCGTGCTCTGCGTCACCGGCAACGGGCTCAAGACCACCGACGCTCTCTCCGACCGCCTCGATCTGGGTCCGCTGGTGCAGCCTCGGATAGACGAGTTCGAAGCGCTGTACGCCGACCGAGCCGTGGCCGTGTGACCGAGATGCCATCCCCAGGGGAGACGGCTTTGGGAGACGCTGGCCCACCCCAGCAGTGGCGGGTGCCGGCCACGTCGGCCAACCTGGGGGCCGCCTTCGACTGCGGGGCGGTCGCGGTGCAGCTGCACCTGGATGTGGTCGCAACCCCCCGGCGGGAGGGGGGAGTCGGCCTCACCTACGAGGGCACCCAGAAGGAGGCCGTGGGCTCGGGAGCGGACAACCTGCTGGTGAGGGCGCTTCACGCTGGGGTCGAGGCCTGGGGGGGCAAGACGCCCCCGCTGCAGCTGGTCGTGCGCAACGAAATTCCCATCGGGGTCGGCCTGGGGTCCAGCGCTGCCGCCATCGTGGCGGGCCTGGCCATCGCCGCCGAGTTGGCGCCGCAGCGGCCGGCCGATGAGTCCCTGCTGGAGCTCGCCGCGAGCCTGGATGGGCACCCGGACAACGTCACCGCGGCCTACCTGGGCGGGTTCGTGGTGGTTGCGGAGCTCGGAACCGGCCTCCAAGCGGCCCGGGTCCCCGTGCCCGCCGAGTTGACCTTCACCTTCGCCATCCCCAAGACGGGGCTCCCCACCAAGCAGGCGCGCTCGGTTCTGCCCGCCACCTACACGAGGGAGGAGGCGGTCAGCAACCTGCAGCGCACCGCCCTTTTGGTGGCCACCGCGTTCTCGGGTCGATTCGACTTCCGGCCTGAGCTCTTCGACGACCGCTGGCACCAACCCCAGCGCGCCCGGCTGATCCGCGGGCTCGAGGAGTGTCTGCGCCTGCGCCATCCGCAAGTGCTGGGGGTGTGTCTCAGCGGGAGCGGCTCGGCGGTGCTGGCGATCACCCGAGGCCAGGCCGAATTGGCCGAGTCCCTCCTCAAGCAGGCGTTCGCCACGGCTGGCGAGGAGACCACCACCATCTCCCTGGCCGCCGAGAACCTCGGCATCCCCCACCAGTTCCGGGAGCGGTGAGCGAAGATGTCAGCCAGCGGCGCCCTGGTCCTCAAGTTCGGCGGCACCTCTCTGGCAGACGCCGCTCGCCTCCGCGCGGCGGCTGATCTGATCCTGGCCCGGGCTGATGCGGGAGCACCGGTTGCGGTGGTCGTCTCCGCCATGGGATCAACCACAGACAGCCTGGTGGCGGCCGCTGAGGCCGCGGTCCAGGCCAGGACCGCCACGTGGCGGACCCTGGTCGACGCGATCGAGAACGATCACCTGGCCACGTGCTCGCAACTCTTTCCGGACAGCACCGGGCCCACGGCTACGGTACGCTCCACTCTCGCCAGGGTCCGGGGGCTCTGCCAGGAGGCGGAGGAAATCGGGGGCATCTCGGGCTGTGCCTCCGACGAGCTGCGCAGCGCCGGTGAACTCCTCGCGGCGGAGATCCTGGCCGCCGTGATCGCGGCGTCGCGCAGGGCGATCGCGATCGACGCCACGGAGATCCTCCGGAGTGACGACCGCTTCGGCCGGGCCCGGCTCCTGGCAGCGCCCAGCCAGCACCTCATCCGGAGCCGCCTTGAGCCGATCCTGGCCGACGGGCTCATTCCGGTTGTGACCGGGTTCAGGGCCTCCACCGCGGATGGACGGACCACCACCCTGGGCCGGGGCGGCTCCGATACCAGCGCGACCGCGATCGCCGCGCTGCTGCCGGCCGCCGAGGCATGGATCCTCACCGATGTCCCGGGGGTCATGACCGCCGACCCCCAGCTGGTGCCAGACGCTCAGGTCCTGCCCTTCCTCTCCTACCGGGAGGCGCTGGAGCTGGCCTTCTTCGGGGCCCGGGTGCTGCATCCCAGCTCTCTGGAGCTGCCCCAACGGCACCAGGTCCAGGTGCGGATTCTCAGCAGTCTCCACCCGGCCACGGGAGGAACTTTGATCGGGCCCCAGCTGGCCGGGAGCCCGGGCGTCAGGGCGGTCGTCGACACTCGGGACGCCCGGCTCTACACGGTCGCAGGGGTGGACGGGGTCGCCTTCACCAGGGTCGGGTCGGTGGTGCTGGAGGGGCTGGATGCCGAGGGCATTCCCACCCTGATCGTCACCCAGTCCTCCGCCGACAACGTGATCTGCTTCGCCGTGAGTGGGGAGCACGGCCCCAGGGTCCGCAAGCTGCTGGGCGACCTCAGAGCCCGCACGGGCATGCTGGGGGACTTCGAGGAGACCGCGCAGGCGGGAATCGTAGTCGCGGTCGGGGATTCGATGCGCGGCACCCCCGGGATCGCCGCCAAGCTGTTCTCCGCGCTCGCCGAGAAGGGCATCAATGTGATCGCGATCTCGCAGGGATCGTCCGAGCTCAGCGTGTCAGCGGCGGTGAGGTCGCACGACGTGCCCGCCGCCGTCAGCGCCATCCACGGGGCCTTCCAGCTAGCCGCAATACCGTTTATTTAGCGGGCAGACTGTGTTATTGTCCTTGAGATGGCTCGTGCAGGCTGGGTTAAGCCAGCTACTGACCAGCGTCTCTCTGATCACATCTCGATCGGGGTCCTGACCAGGGTGTTTCCTCCCGAGGTGGTAGATGCGGTAGTAGCGGCCACGGGACGCGGGGAGCATCGGCGCCGACTCTTGCCAGCGCGGGTGGTGGTGTACTACGTGCTCGGCCTGGCCCTCTTCAGCGATGCCTCGTATGAGGAGGTGATGCGGCAGCTGGTCGAGGGGCTTGCCTGGTGGAGCGGCTGGCAGACCCGGTGGACGGTCCCCACCAAGGCTGCTCTCTTCCAGGCAAGGCGTCGGCTCGGTCCAGAACCACTCGCCGCTCTGTTCGCTGCGGTGGCTCAGCCGGTGGGGCTGCAGACTACACCGGGCGTGTTCTACCGAGACTGGCGGCTGCTCAGCCTGGACGGTACTTGCCTGGACGTCGCCGACACGCCGGCCAACGCGACCGCGTTCGGCCGGCCGGGCGCGTCACGCGGCAACGCGGTCGGCGCCTTTCCCCAGGTGCGGCTGGTGGGCCTGGCCGAGTGCGGGACCCATGCGCTTCTCCAGGTGGCGCTCGGGCCCTACACGATGTCGGAGCGTCGCTTGGCGGATCGCCTGATCCCGAACCTGCCATCAGGGACGCTGGTGCTGGCCGATCGTGGCCTGTACAGCTTCGAGCGCTGGCAACGGGCAGCGGCGACTGGGGCGGCGCTCTGTTGGCGGGTCTCCACACGGATGCGACTGCCCCGGGACGTGGTTTTAGAGGACGGCTCGTACCACTCGCGTCTGTACGCCTTCGCCGATCGCCACCGACACCAAGACCCCATGGTGGTGCGGGTCGTTGAGTACCGGCTGGATGATCCCGGGCGACCAGGGCAAGCCGAGGGCTATCGCCTGCTCACCACCGTGCTCGAGCCGGGTGCAGCGCCGGCGCCGGAGTTGGCAGCCGTGTATGGCCAGCGCTGGGAATTCGAGACCGTCCTCGATCAGCTGAAGACCGATCAGCGTGGACCGCGGGTCGTCCTCCGCTCCAAGCAGCCCTCCGGCGTCGAGCAGGAGGTGTATGGCTATCTTTGCGTGCATCATGCCATCCGGCGACTGATGCACGATGCCGCTCTCGAGGCGGCGCTGGCACCTCAGCGCCTCTCATTCCTGCGAAGTCTTCGAGCAGCCCGCCGGAGTACGCGCACCGCCCCTGGTTTTTCCCCCTGAAGCGCTCGCTGCCGTCTACGCGGCTGCAGTCGAGGAGATCCTCGATCAACCCCTGCCACAGCGCCGGCTGCGCGCCGCACTTCGCGTGGTCAAGCGCAAGATGTCCAACTTCAAGCTCAAGCGCCCCAGCCATCAGGACTGGCCCGAGCCCACCCGTCCTGTAGCCGATGCAGTCTCTATCCTTTAAGGAAACGGTATTGGACTTAGGGGGCACTGCCGAAATGCTTCCAGCAGCGCTATGGCCTAGGTGAGGAGTTGTCGCCGAGGTACCGGAGATCGGTGGGAACCGCGGGGGGAGGATCTGCTGGAATCCTTCTACTTGCCACTGGGTACGAGCGCGGGGACCCTATCAAGGCGCCGCTAGGACAGCGCCGAGCGCCGGTGCGCAATCATGTCACCCACTGTGAAATTGCGCTCGCCTGCATGCCCATCGACTCCTCAACCCAATTCAGATCACCAGCCTCCTGGCGCGACCCTAGACTGGAACCCATGTGCCGAGTCTGTCTCAGACGTCCTGAGATCCCTGACGAGCCCCACGGGCGCTGCGAGTCCTGCCTCAAGGCGGGCAGGCGAGCCTACTCCTTCCGCCTGACCCCAACTACCAGTGGCTTTCGGGTCAGCGCCGGCGAGCTCTCACCGCGAGCGCTCCGCGACCACGTGGGAGCGGCCCTGCAAGGCTTCGTCGGCAAGCCCGCGGTGAAACCCCATCTGGTGGCGACCCAGTGCGATCTGGTGGTCGCCGGCAAGCGGCTGGAGTCGATACGCATCGGTCCCGGGCTGGCCACGCGGGGGGATCAGGTGGTGGAGGCGTTGCGGCAGGCAGCGGCCAGGACCGACGCTGCCTGGTAGGGTCCGGCCGACCCACCGCCTCCTAGAGGACCTCGGCCTCCACATCCACGACCTCCCCGTCCGGCTCCGGCTGAACCTCGACGGGAGCCGGCTCGCGGCGGATCTCCAGGCCGCCCCCCGTCTGGTCCACAACCAGGGTGTCGCCCTCGCGGTAGGTCCCATCCAGCAGCCCCAACGCTATCCGGTCCCCCAGCTCGCGCTGGATGACCCGCCGCAATGGCCTGGCGCCATAGACCGGATCGTAGCCCTGTTCCGCCAGCCAGCGGACCGCAGCGGGCAGGAGCTGCAGGTGCAGTCTTCGCGACTCCAACCTCTGCTCGAGCTGACGCAGCTGCATGACCACGATGCGCTCGATCTGGGCCAGGTCCAGGCGGTGGAACAGGATCACGTCGTCGACCCGATTCAGGAACTCCGGCCGGAAGTTGCGCCGCAGCTCGGCCATCACCTGTTCGCGCGCCGACTCCTCCTCCGCTCCCGAGGGGTGGTCGGGCAGCCCCGCGATGATCGGGCTGCCGAGGTTGCTGGTCATGATGACGACGCAGTTGCGGAAGTCCACCGTGTGGCCCTTTCCGTCCGTGAGCCGCCCATCGTCCAAGAGCTGGAGCAGGATGTTGAAGACGTCCGGATGGGCCTTCTCGATCTCATCGAGCAGGAGCACCGCGTAGGGGCGGCGACGCACCGCCTCCGTCAGGTGCCCCCCCTCCTCATAACCGACGTAACCCGGGGGCGCCCCCACGAGCCGAGCCACGGAGTGCTTCTCCATGTACTCGCTCATGTCGAGTCGGACCATGGCGTCCTCACTGTCGAACAAGAACTCCGCCAGCGCCCTGGCCACCTCGGTCTTGCCGACGCCGGTGGGCCCCAGGAAGATGAAGGAGCCCATGGGCCTGCGCGGGTCATTCAACCCCGCCCGCGCCAACCTGACCGCGCTGGCCACCGCCTTGATCGCCTCATCCTGGCCGACCACGCGCTGATGGAGGCGCTGCTCCATCTCCACGAGCTTGTGCATCTCCCCTTCCAGCATCCGCTGGACGGGGATCCCGGTCCAGCGCGACACGACCTCGGCGATGTCCTCCTCGCCGACCTCCTCCTTCAGCAACGGCTCCCCGGCCTCGTTCTGGCTCAGCCTTGCCTGCTGATCCTCCAGGCGCCTCCGCAGCTCGGTGAGGCGCCCATAGCGCAGCTCCGCGGCCTTGCCGAAGTCGGCCATCCGCTCCGCCCGCTCGGCCTCGAAGGTGGTCCTCTCGATCTCCTCCTTGATGGCCCGCAACTCCGCGATCTGCGACTTCTCACGCTCCCAGCGTTGGCGCAGCCCGACCGCCTGCTCCTGCAGATCGGCCAACTCGCGCTCCAGCGCGATCAAGCGCTCCCTCGAAGCCTCGTCCGTCTCCTTGCGCAGGGCCTCTCGTTCGATCTCCAGCTGGCGCACCTCCCGCTCGACCGTGTCCAACTCGACCGGCATGGAGTCGATCTCCATTCGGAGCCGGGCGGCCGCCTCGTCGACCAGGTCGATCGCTTTGTCCGGCAGAAACCGACCCGAGATGTACCGGGACGAGAGCACCGCCGCCGCCACCAGAGCGGCATCCTTGATCCGGACGCCGTGATGGACCTCGTAGCGCTCGCGGAGGCCCCGCAGAATGCTGATGGTGTCCTCCACGGAGGGCTCGTCAACGTACACCGGCTGGAAGCGGCGCTCGAGCGCCGGATCCTTCTCGATGTGCTTGCGGTACTCGTCGAAGGTGGTCGCCCCAATCGCGCGCAGCTCGCCCCTAGCCAGGGCCGGCTTCAGCATGTTGCTGGCGTCCATGGACCCCTCAGCGGCTCCGGCGCCGATCAGGGTGTGCAGCTCGTCGATGAACAGGATGATCCTGCCGTCCGAGCTGGTCACCTCCTTCAACAGGGCCTTGAGCCGGTCCTCGAACTCTCCCCTGAACTTGGTCCCGGCCACCAACGTGCCCAGGTCGAGCGCCACCAGGCGACGGTTGCGCAGGGTCTCGGGCACGTCGCCGCTGGCGATCCGCTGCGCCAGCCCCTCGGCGATGGCAGTCTTGCCCACACCCGGATCCCCGATGAGAACGGGGTTGTTCTTGGTCCGCCTGGCCAGCACCTGCATGGTCCGACGGATCTCCTCGTCGCGGCCGATCACCGGGTCCAGCTTGCCCTCCCGGGCGCGCTGGGTGAGGTCGATGGCGTATTTCTCCAGCACCTGAAGCTTGCTCTCGGGATTGGGGTCGGTCACGTGCTGCCCCTGGCGCAGCCCATCGAGCGCCGCCAACACCCGCTCCCTCGTGACCCCGGCTGCCTTGAGGACACCCGCGGCGGGGCCGACCGAGCGTGCGGTCAGCGCCAGCAGCAGGTGCTCGGTGCTGCAGTATTCATCATGGAGCTGCTCCATCTCGTCCCAGGCCTGGCGCAGCACCTGCTCCAGGTCCCGCGAGGGCACCGGGGTAGCCCCCTGCTGCCGGGGACGGCTCTCGAGGTCTGACACCAGCCGACCTCTGATCTGGGCGGGCTCGGCCTCCAGCTGCTGCAGCAAAGGGGCGACGGTCCCATCCGGTTGCTGCAGCAGCGCAAGCAGCAGGTGCTCCGGATCGATCTCAGGGTGCTGGTAAGTGGTCGCCAGCTGCGCGGCCTCTTCCAAGGCCTCCTGGCTGCGCTGCGTGAATCTATCCAAACGCATGTGAACCTCCCGAGCGAAGGTGTCGCTCATTTGCCGTATACCCCTGCGACAAGCTCCCAAATCTCCGCCGCCGGTCCGGTTCCCGCCTACCGATAGGCGCGGCCCACGGCAAGGCCGGTGCGGCTGGCGGGGGATGCGGGGAGCGACTGACGAGGCACCGCAAACCCCCGCGACCGGGCCTCCCAGCGGACGACGGCTGCCGGCGGTGGCTGACAGTCCACCTTGGGTTCAGGGAACTCCCAGCCACCGCCAAGGCGGGCTGGAGGTCAAGCTGGGACGTTAGGGACGCGTCCGGGCCAGCCCCGCCCGGCCATCAGGAGGATCGATCAGGCCAGCGCACACACTCAGCGGCCGCCAGCGGAGGTGCCCACCATGGCGCAGACCGACCACGCCTCGACCCGAGGATCAGTGCCGACGAGCAGCGCCGTCGCGGCCGCCCCGGGATCCGCGCCCCACCGCCCCCGGGACATCGTCGCCGGCCCCATTGAGGTGAGCGAGCCTCCTGACGCCAGCCGCCCGACCCGCCTGCAACGCCTGACCGGGCTGCGGGTGTTCGCCGCCCTGGCGGTGGTGCTGGTGCACGTGGGCTATCACTTCACCAAGTCGAACACGGTCGACATCGCCGAGGCGTACGGCTACACCGGCGTCACCTTCTTCTACCTGCTCTCCGGCTTCGTACTCACCTGGTCCAAGCCGGGCCCTAAACCTGGTCGCTTCTGGTGGAGCCGGTTCTGCCGGATCTGGCCGCTCACCCTGGCTCTGACCGTCTTCGCGTTCACAGTGGTTGCCGCCCAGGAGCGAATCCCAGGGACCGTGGGACAGGTCGCAAATGTCCTGCTCATCCAGGCCTGGTGGCCCAAGGGCAGCTGGTACTTCGGCGGCAACGGGGTGAGCTGGTCGCTCTCCTGCGAGATGTTCTTCTACCTCCTCTTCCCGCTCCTGATCCTCGTGGTGCGACGGCTGCGCTGGCGCGGACTCGGTCTGGCCGCCGCGGGCGTGCTCACCATCCAGGTGGGGGCGCCGGTGGCGGCGGCGCTGCTGAAGATGCCCGGGAACGTCTACTTCTGGCTCTTCTTCATCTTTCCTCCCTACCGGCTGCTGGAATTCATCCTGGGCATGCTGCTGGCCCGGGCGGTGGTGCTGGGACTCAAGCTCCGCTGGCCGCGATCGACCACCATGATGGCCCTGGCCGGCCTGGGACTGGTGGCCTTCGCCTGCACCGAGTACACGGTCTCGACCGGTCAGTACCTGGATCGACCGTTCGTTGCCCTGGCGGTCATCCCTTGGCTGGCGGTGCTGCTGCTGGCGGGCGCCACCCAGGATCTGCGCCGGGTGTCTTCCTGGTTGCGCTCCGGGTTGCTGGTGGCCTTGGGCGAGTCCTCGTTCGCCCTCTATCTGGTTCACAAGCCGCTCTACTTGTTCACCAGCCGCTTCGGCTGGTGGCACAACGCCGGTCACTGGTGGGCGACCGGCCGGCTGGCGCTGTTCATCCTCTTGGCCCTGGGGACGGCTGCAGCCCTGCACTACCTATTGGAGGGCCCGCTGGATCGTCTGCTCCGGCGAGCCCCGACCGTGGTCCGCACCTCTCCGCGGATGCAGCCAGCGCTCGCCGGCCTGGTGAATCAAGCTCTGAGATCAGCGGACTCGCGCCCGGAGCCGGGCACCGGGAGGTGGCGGCTGTCGGCTAGGACGAGGCTGCGGGCTCCCCACACCATTGGGCGATCCGCAAGGCGGTCCCGGCCGGATCCTCGAAGGGGAACAGGTGGCCGGCGCCCGCCAGCAGCTGGAGCGTGATCGCGGGATGGCGCTGGAGCTCCGCCCGGGCTGGAGCCATCGCCACCTGGTTGTCGCGATCCCCCCAGATCACCAGGGTGCGCTCGGCCACCGCATCCAGTCCAGGCAGGAGCAGCGTCTCAGCCCTAAACCCGAACGGCCGCATCAACCTGGGCACCACCTCCAGGTCGGCCCCGCGGACAAAGCGACTGCCCACCAGGTACCGGTAGCGGGCCAGATCAGGGTCGAGCTGGGCTAAAGCCGCCTCCGCCTCCCCGGCTTGGGGAGCAGCGCTCTGGCGGGCCAGTTGCAGCCGGGCCGCCGCTCCCAGGAGGTCCGTGATGCCCGGGATCATCGACATGCCCCAGATCCAGGGCAGGCGCGCCGAGATCCCAACCGGGCTCAGCAGCACAAGGTGTTCCACCCGCTCGCCGTGATCTAGGGCGAAGCCACCCGCGGCCAGCCCCCCGAGCGAATGCCCGACCAGGTCGAACCGGCCGAGCCCGAGCCGGTCGGCCACGCCGAGCACCGCCTTATCCCACGCTGACCTGGGATGCCCACGGAACTGGACGGGATCACTGAGACCACTCCCCGGACGGTCGATCGCGATGACCCGGAACCCCGTCGCCAATTCGGCCGCCAGGCCTGCATACTCGCCCACGCTGGCACCGAGGCCGTGGAGGAACACCAGTGGCCTCGGCCCCTGTCCGAGCTCGAGCGCATGAAT